>DATDLS010000434.1:0-15029 GCA_036519195.1 Occallatibacter sp.
GACGGGAGCGCAGGCGGTATTCGGTCTAAAACCTGCATTGAGGCTTGATTGCACGGTTTTGACTTCAACGTTTCACCTAGCTATAAATGTTCATGTCATGGAAAATGGTTCCATGAGACATTAGCTGCCCGTTAGTTTTGGCAGCGCACTTCATCAAGGCAATCGCCAGGATGCTCGGGAAGGCGGTGAAAGTCCGCCACTGCCCCGCAACTGTGAGCGCCCCTGCTTCGCCGACAGTCCTTTTAGAGTGTCGTCGCGAAATGCAGGTATTCGGCTGGGGTCCTTTCCCTCAATCTGGGATTCGACTCGGGAAACCACTGGAGAAGGGAGCGACTCATGGTCTCCTATCCGGGAAGGTAGCTGAAGCAGGCGCAAGTCAGGAGACCGGTCCGCGGCGTTTTTACCCGCTTACGTTCCGAGGGGAACGAAGGAGCATCGAATGCCAGTTTCCAAACGTGCGCGCGCTCGCGGCGCGTGGTTCGCCATCATTACCATCTTTCTGTTCTCCGTCTGCCAATTTGAGTGCCTGGCCGCGTCCATTATCGGAGTCGTTACCGACGCGACGGGCAAAAAAGTCACAGGCGCCAAGATTATCCTGTTGAGCAATAAAAAAGTGATCGCGACCGCCGTTTCCGAGGCAGACGGAAGCTTCCAGATTACAACCGGAACCTCGGGAAGATGCTTCCTTGTTGTTTCTGCCTCAACCTTTCGCCAGATTCAGACGCCCGCCTTTTACGCCGGCAAGCTGGACAATATCCAGCGCAACATTGTGCTTGAGCCGGAGTGGGCGCGTGAATCCATTGTGGTCACCGCGACGGGAACGCCCACTCCGCAACCACAGACCAGCGCCGCCATCAACGTGCTTGGCCCTCAGGACATCGCCTTGCGCGACGACTTCGTGAGCGAACTCCGCCTGATGCCTGGGACTTTCGTTGTGCAGTCGGGACAAATGGGTTCGGTCAGCTCTATGTTCGTCCGCGGCGGCGATTCCACTTCCAATAAAGTTATGATTGACGGTGTCTACGCAGGTGATCTGGGCGGCGGTTTCGATTTTGCGCCGCTGGCGACCACCGCCGTCGAAAGCGCGGAAGTCTATCGCGGCCCGAACTCAAACCTCTACGGAGCCGACGCATCCACCGGAGTGGTGAGCCTTACCACCCAGCGCGGAACCACCAGCTTTCCATCGCTTCTGTTCCGTGGAGATCTGGGAAGTTTCAACACCTCGCGCGAAGAACTGGAAGTTGCCGGCGCGCACAATTCGCTTGATTATCTCGGCGCATTCAGCTGGTTGCAGACCTCCAACGACCTGCCCAAGGACGAGTATCACGTGGCCACCTCGACAGCCAATCTGGGCTGGCAGCCGAGCGGCAGTACCCAGATTCGCGGCACCGTGCATTACGGAGTGGATGCCACTGGCGTCCCGAATGCATGGGACTTCTACCACATCTCTGACAGCGCAACCCAGAAGGACCAGGATCTCTACTTCAGCGGTTCAGTGGACAACCAAACCTTGCCTAATTTTCATAACACCGTGCGCTACGGCGGGACGCGCAAGCGCGAGCAATATCACCTGTGGTCGCAGAGCGGCAGCGGCCTGTTCGACGTGTTTGGCGACAGTTTTGGCGATCCGGTCACCATCGTCGGTGCCAATGGCTTTAGCGTCTCCGGCCCTGTGCTTCTGGATTTTGCCGGCGTTTATCCTGAAGAGAGTCAAACCGTTTCCAATCGCGATCAGGTTTCTTATCAGGGCGACTATAGCTTCACGCCGCACATCGTTGCCACGGCCGGCTTTCACTACGAAGATGAGCGTGGCGCCGCACCCGGCAGCAGCTTTCTCAGCCCCATCGAGCGGAATAACTACGACTATATTGCCGCGGTCCACGGCGACTTCAAGAGCCGCTTCTTCTACACACTCGGCGGCAGCCTGGAGCACTACTCACTGTTTGGCACCGAGACCTCGCCGCGCGCAGGACTTACCTATTACGTGCTCCGTCCGCGCTCCGGCGCCTTCAGCGGAACGCGTGTCTTTGGCAATTTTGGCGATGCCGTGCGCGAGCCTGCGCTCACGGACCAGTTCTATTCGCTGTTTAACTTCCTTGAGACCAACGGCGGCCAATCGACCGTCCAGCAACTCCACATTCCGCCGCTGGCCGCGCCCTCCACGCGCACCTATGAAGGCGGTCTGGAGCAGACCTTCTTGAGTGAGCGCATCGTTTTCCGCACCAGTTTCTTCCACAACGAATTCGGGCGGCAAATTGAATACGTCGGACTCAACCTGGTTCCGCAATTGATACCAGGTCTGACGGCTGCTCAGCAAAATCAGCTCGAACAAGTTCTCCAGGCCAACGGCGCGTTTGAGCTGAGCGTAAACTCTCAAGCCTATCGCGGGCTGGGCGTGGAGACTACGGTCGAGGGTGGCATTGGCCGCAGCATCTTTCTTCGCGGCGGCTACACCTATCTCGATGCAGTGGTGCAGCGCTCCTTTAGCAACGACGATGTGGCGTTGCTTGGTCCCATCCCGACCTATAATGGTATTCCCAACGGCATTCCCATCGGCGAAGACTCTCCGCTCCAGGGCGCACGCCCCTTTCGCCGCGCACCCAATACCGGCTTCCTGACGGCCACCTATTCCGGCGGCAAATTCACGGGTCAGCTCACGGGAGCCTTTGCCGGCCGTTCCGACGACTCTGATTTTCTTGCCGGAGATGATCTGAACGGCGGCAACAGCCTCCTGCTGCCCAATCGTAACCTTGATTGGGGCTATGCCAAGCTTGACCTCGGCGGAAGCTACCAGTTGCTTAACTTTCTCGGCATCTATGCGCAGACCGAGAACCTGACCAACAGTCAGCATATTGCGCCCGTTGGCTTTCCTAGCCTGCCTTTTACATTCCGGGTAGGTCTGAAGCTTCAATGGGGTCCAGGTAGCGGACACTGAAAACAATCGTGTGCCGCATTCAGGTGAACTGCGGAGAAGACTTCTTTCAAGAAATCTCTCCCCGTTTCTTCTTGCCGCGCAATAACCCTGAAGATCTGCGATAAAGGCAATCCGTTTGCCGAGCAGAAATCGTGGACGGCTTCCTGAACCGGAATCCACCCGCGGTTTCTGCCAGGTAAAGACCAGGATGAAGAGTCGTTATCTGCTCATCGCATTGATGGGCTCAACCTTGGCTTGATCGGCCGCAGCAATTGCCGAACCACCACGGCTTGCCCAATGCAACCGGATAGGGCACACCATCGCCACCGAGAATGCCAAACAGTTGCTGCTTCTGATGGACACCGGCAAAAAGGGCAAAATCTCCAAGGACGAGCGGATGGAATTTCTCTCCGCTGAATGCGACCGGCCTGATGGGGACAAGAGCGGGGAATCGGGATCCCCATCAATTGCTGCAATCGCAGGTGGTGTTCGTCACGTATGCCCGTCCGGCAGATCAGGGCAAGGAGTCGAGCCGGACTCGGTCGAACAGGTAGGTAACGAGATTCTTCAGCACAAAGAGTGGTTTCAGTGCCTTAAGAATGCAGCACAGCCCGCTCGAAGCCGGCTGTGCTGCGTGCGTTGCCTGCGATGGGCTTGGCTTGAAGATCAGCCGCGCAAAAAGTCCTTGGCCTTCTGAATCAGCACATCGCGGCTCACGTCGGAAATAGCATTGGTCAGCGGAATGCCTTTCGGGCAAACCTCAACGCAATTCTGCGCGAACCCGCACTCCTGAATGCCGCCGTCTCCGGCGAGCGCGCGCAGCCGTTCTTCTTTGAAGACCTTGCCCGACGGATTGTCGTTAAACAGCTTCACCTGGGCAATCGTCGCTGCGCCCACAAATCCGGTGTCTTCGTTGAACTGCGGGCACACTTCCATGCAGCAGCAGCAGGAAATGCAATTGGAAAGCGGATAGCTGGTTTCCTGTTGCTGGGGAAAGATGCGCGGTCCCGATCCCAGGTCGTACGTTCCGTCGATCGGCACCCAGGCCTTCACAGCCTTCAGGTTCTCGAATAAAACCGACCGGTCCACCTGTAGATCGCGTACCAGGGGAAACTTTGAAAGCGGCTCAACCTTGATCGGCTGTTCGAGGTTGTCGACCAGCGCAGAGCACGCCATGCGCGCTTTACCGTTGATGCGCATCGCGCAGGAGCCGCAAATCTCCTCCAGGCAATTGGAGTCGTAGGTCACCGGTGTTGTCTCGCGACCATCCTTGGTCACCGGGTTGGTGGCAATCTCCATCATGGCGGAGATGACGTTCATGCCCGGTCGCCAGGGAAGCTCAAAGCTCTCCCAGACTGCGGGGGCATCGGGGCTGGCCTGGCGCTTGATTTCGAGTGCTACAGTTTTCGTTGCCATCCTCAGTCTCCCTTGAGTTATTTGGTCGCGTCGTAGCGGCGCGGGCGCGGCTTGATGTACTGGGTGTCCACCTCTTCATACTCGAAGCGCGGACCTTCCAGCGCGCCGGTAAAGCTCGCCCTGGTCGTCTTCAAAAACTTCTCGTCGTTGCGATCCGGGAAGTCTGGCTTGTAATGCGCGCCGCGTGATTCATCCCGCAGCAGCGCACCAAGGGTCACGGTCCGCGAAAGCTCGAGCATGTTCTTCAATTGCCGCGCAAACGCAAAGCTGGTATTGGCCCACTGGCTGCGGTCAGAAAGATTCACATTCTTGAACCGCTCCAGCAACTCGACAATCTTTTCGTCCGCCTGCTTGAGGCCCTTGTTGTACCGGATCACGGTCACGTGTTCGGTCATCGTCTGGCCCAGTTCGCGCCACAGCTTGAATGGATTCTCCGTGCCCTCATTCTTCAGCAACCGCGCATTGATTTCAGTTTGGCGGACAATCTCCGCGGAGTGACCACCATCGCCTTGGGCGGCCTCCAGGCTCTTGGCATAGCGGAGTGCATTTGGCCCGGAGACAAAGCCGCCGAAGATACAACTGACCAGCGAATTGGCGCCCAGCCGATTGGCGCCGTGATATTGATACTCGCACTCGCCGGCTGCGAAGATGCCGGGAATATTGGTCATCTGGTTGAAGTCCACCCAGAGCCCGCCCATGGTGTAGTGCATGCCGGGGAATATTTTCATCGGCACATCGCGCGGATCGTCGCCGACAAACTTCTCGTAGATTTCGAGAATCCCCTCCAGCTTGCGATTGAGCGTGGCGCGGTCGATGTGCGTCAGGTCCAGATAGACCATCGGCTGCCCATCGATGCCCAGCCCATGCTCATACACCACCTTGTGAATGGCGCGCGTGGCCACGTCGCGCGGTACCAGGTTGCCGTACTTCGGATACCATTCTTCGAGAAAGTACCAGCGGTCGGCATCGGGGATCTGCTTGATGGGCCGCTTCTCGCCGACATTGCGCGGAACCCAGACGCGCCCGCCCTCACCGCGAGCGGACTCAGACATGAGCCGCAGTTTGTCTTCGCCCGGAATGCAGGTCGGATGCACCTGGATGAACTCGCCATTCGCATAATAGGCGCCTTGCTGGAACACTGCCGAATTCGCCGAGCCGGTGCACACCACGGAGTTGGTGCTTTTGCCGAAGATGGCGCCATTGCCGCCGGTTGCCAGGATGATCGCATCGGCCGCAAAAGAACGCAGTTCCATGGTGCGCAGGTCCAGAGCCGTAATGCCGCGCGCCACGCCCTTCGAGTCAAGCACAGCGGAGAGGAACTCCCAGCCTTCAAACTTCCGCACCTTGCCTTCCGATTCGTGGCGTCGAACCTGTTCGTCGAGCGCGTAGAGCAACTGCTGGCCGGTGGTAGCGCCCGCAAACGCAGTGCGCTGGTAGAGCGTGCCGCCAAAGCGGCGGAAATCGAGCAGTCCTTCCGGAGTGCGATTGAAGGGCACACCCATCCGGTCGAGCAGATCGATGATTGCCGGTGCTGCCTCGCACATGGCCTTCACCGGAGTCTGGTTGGCCAGAAAATCGCCGCCGTAGATGGTGTCGTCGAAGTGCTTGTCGGTGGAGTCGCCCTCGCCCTTCAGGTCCTTTGCCGCGTTGATGCCGCCCTGGGCGCAGACCGAGTGCGAACGCTTGACCGGAACAATGGAAAACAGGTCAACGGTGCCGCCGGCTTCGGCGATCTTGATCACGGCCGCCAGTCCGGCCAGTCCTCCGCCAACCACAATAATCTTGGGTGCTGCCATGGAGTCTTCCTTCTACCTTTCCGCGGGCGGCTGCCGCCGGGGCGCGCTCGTGACTAGATCGTGACCGTCAATCCGGCTGCATTTGATGCCAGAACAGGCGAGACGAGCGTGCTTGCTTGGGGCGCTACCTCGTCGGGAGTATCGCTATAGGCCGGCTCAATGAAAGCCCAGATGCTCGCCAGGCCGATGGCCAGAATCACAACGCCGAATGCAGCGCACACATAAGCGAACCGCTTGCGCGCCGTAGCCCCCGGCGTAATGCCCCACTTGGCCGCAAACAGCCAAATCCCGTAGGAAAAATGCCAGCAGATGGCGATCATGGCGATCACATACACGGCCAGCATCCACGGGTTGGCCAGCTCATGCTGCACCTTGGCAAACGCCGCACCCGGATGTTCGGGAAGACTCACGCCCGAGAAGCGCTGCCGGTAGACATGCTGCCCGATATAGAGAATCGCAATCAGCCCCGTCCAGCGCTGGGCCACATACATCCAGTTGCCCGCCCACGGATAATAGACAACGTTCGATTTGCCGCGCAGCCAGATCCATACGCCGTAGAGGCCGTGATAAAGGATGGGCAGAAAAATGAAGACCCACTCCAGCACCCGGACCATGGGAAGGGAATTGAGAAACTTGACCTGCGCCCCGTACGCGGCTGGTCCCTTCAGAGCCTCAAAGTTTGAGAGCAGATGCTCGAGGAGAAACGCCCCGATGGGGATGATTCCGAGCAGCGAGTGGAGTTTGCGCAGGATGAACGTGTTTCCCTGGCCGGCGCGCAGGGGCTGAACACCGCGTTTTATCGACTGCGCTGCGGGTTGATGAGCGGTTGCCATGACGGTATTGGCTCCTAAATGCTGCGAGATTCAAAGGTAGGAACTCCGGGGCCGGGTCATTTCCCAAGGGCGGAGTATCAGATTGAGGGACGATTTCCCATTGCAATGTCGCAGATGCATTATTGGAGCCGAGCGATATCCTCGTCAACCTGCCGTTCCGCTGGGTGGTTCGCTCGAGCACAAGCGAGTAAGCCTCACGCCGGCAACCGGGCAAGCAGTTCGGCAATGGCACGGCCGCGATGACTCAGCGAGAGTTTGGTCTTCAAGTCGATTTCCGCCATGGTCCGATCCAGCTCAGGCAGATAAAACAGCGGGTCGTAGCCAAAGCCGCCGGTTCCACGCGGCGCCTCGAGAATTACCCCTTCAACGGCCCCTTCGGCCTTATACAGCGATTGGCTATCGCAGGCGACCACCAGCACGCACTTGTAGCGCGCCGTCCGGCGCTCGGCTCGAACCCCGGCGAGTCTCTGCAACAGGACCATGTTGTTCCACACGTCGGTGTTGTCGTTGGCGTCGGGCGAGTCAACCAGTCCGGAATCGGCCGCAAACCGCGCCGAGCGCACTCCCGGCGCACCATTGAGCGCATCCACTTCCAGTCCTGAGTCGTCGGCCAGCACCATTTCGCCCGGAGCCAGCCGTGAATAGTACACCGCCTTGAGCGTTGCATTGTCCAGAAACGTGTCGCCATCCTCTTTGGGTGCCGCCACAGTTCCCAGAATTGCGAGCGTTTCAATCGTCAATCCAAAGCTCTCGGCAGCCGTTTGAAAATCGCGCAGCTTCCCCTGGCTGGTTGTTGCAGCATAAAGGCGAGGTGCCATACTCATAGTGTAATCGGTAGTACGGAATCGATCCCGCAGTGGAGCGATCGTCAATCCAAAGACAGTCCCTGTGCTCACTGGACTGCTTAAAAGCCGATTGGCCCGCAAATCCAGGCAGCCATTCCCCGCCGGCAGCTTCGACCTCGACCGTTTTCCGAACAGATGCCCTCACGCCGCATACCTTCAGACAGCGAAGTACCCGCCGACAAATTCGGCATAACCACCGAGCCTTGGCTTCTCCTGCTACTGCTCGGCCAATAGCTTATTGATATTTGAATCCACGTCACCCTTATCAATAACGCCGCTGTAGGTGGCGGCGATCCGGCCTTGCTTGTCGATCAGATACGTTGCCGGAACAGCTCCCAATTTGTAGGAAGTTATGAGCGTAGCGTCCCCCATCAGAACCGGGTAGTTCAATTTGTGATCCAGGACGAAGGGCTTGACCTTGCTCCAGGCTTCGTCGGCGCTGATCGAGCCCTCATACGAGGTATCCATGGAAACGCCAACGACTGTAAAACTGTCGCTCTTGTGAGCTGACTCCAGTTCGATCAGCCATGGAACTTCCAGTTTGCATCCACCGCACTCGGTCGCCCAGAAGTTGAGCAGCACAACTTTCCCGCGATAGTCGGTCACCTGCTTATTCGTTCCAGAACTATCAGCCAGCTGGAATGCCGGGGTGGCCTGGCGGCTGGCTTGAGGCACAACCGTGGCATGAGCGCCTTGCTGACCAGGGGCGCTCGTGGTGGCGAAGACCAAAGCTAAAACGATGCCGGACATCCCGGACCGACCCAACAAAATTCTCATCGAACTCACCCCTCCATACAGCTGTATCCACACCATCCTATGTTAAGAGAGGTTGCAGGGGGGGCGAATACTGGAGGGAAACGGCGTTTACTACGACCCCGAAAACCCGGCAATGAACGCTTGAAGACTTCTCTGAAAGTCGGACGCCGGGCGGTCTTGATGTTCGGATGGGAAAAGAAGGATATGGAAAATATCACTTCCAGGGAACTCAAAGTCTACCGGCTTCTTGCAAAGCGTTTTTCAGGGGGTTCACTGGTCGGATTCATCCCGATTGGTTGCCTTTGCATAAAGGATGAAGGCCACCAAAGCGGCGAGTCGAACAGTTGGTAGTGCTCTGGCTTTTCGTCCTCTTCTTCCCGAACATAGCGCAGCGCCAGGAAGCGGTGGGCCTTGCTCCAGCCATCGGGCTGATAAAAGAACTCGCATTGCTCGTCGGCATCGGCCTTTGGGGAAGGCTTCCACGTGGCCCTCTGCAACTGCTCGACCAGTCGCTGCGTCTTGCGCGCCACCACGATGTTCTTCCAGCCTTTCTTCTCCTAAGCCTCGATGGCTTCGCGGCAGTAGAAACCGGAATCGGCGCGGGCGTAGACGCGCTTGACGCTCTCGGGCAGGCTCTTCTCGACAACGTCCAGATGCGCGGCAATCTCCTCCCCATCAGGCCGGTCGCCGGTGCGCAACTCGCCCGCTGCGAACTCCTGCGTCTCGGCGATAAAGCTCAGAATGGGCTGATAGCTCCTCTTGCCCTTGTTCTTCGGGTTATACCTCTTGCGCGCGCCCATCTGCTGACCGAACAGAGTGTGCACCGTGGTGCCAGTATCGATGGTGACTTCTTCAAGCTGGGCGTTGGAAGCTTCCCACATCCGTTCTCGCATGCGACCCTGCACCCTCTGCAACTGCCTCGCTAAGCCAAGATGCAACGAGGCCAGGAAACGCAGCTCGACCTTCGATCAGGCAATCAGCGCTGCGCCCCCGCGCATTATGCAGGGAGCCATGAAATTCAACTTCTGAGCGCAACGTATCCGGTGAGGAAATGCCATGGATACTCGATGGGCCTGCTCTGGCGAAAAATTTATTGTGCCGGATACAGAACGGCATGTGATGATCGAGTTAGAGTTTCCGGTTTAGGATTCCGGCTGAACCAACGACGTACATTGCGTCCGCGAGGGAGTTAATCGCAGAGCGAAATAATGGAGCGAGGGAAAAATGCGAAAAGTCTTATTCACCGGTATTTTGTGCATATTGGCCGCAGGCGCTGGAGTTCCTCTGAGGTCATCGGCGCAGGCTAAGACAACAACAGCGCCGTCTCAATCTGTTCCCTCTTCCGCACAAATACTACTGGATCATTGGAATGAGATTGGCAACAAATTGATTGCCGAAGCAGAAGATTTTCCTGCCGACAAGTACGAGTACAAACCTACACCTGCGGTCCGCAGCTTCGCCGCGACAGAGATTCATGTCGCAGCCGTCATGTACTGGTACACCGATTCAGCCATGGGGAAAAAGCCGCGTTATCCAGACGACCCGGCCCGCGACAATCTGAAGACCAAGGAGCAGGTGGTCGCGTATGTCAGAAAGGCTGTGCAGGACGGGGCTGCGATGATCAAGCAACAGGGCGACGCAGGGACACGCGTGGCGGTCAGGGATTGGGACAAACACGTTGAACCTCTGTCCGACCTGGCGTATGAAGTCATTGAGCATTCGGGCGAACACTACGGTCAATTAGTGGTCTACTACCGTCTGAACGGTCTGGTGCCACCGGAGTCTCGACCCAAAAAATAGATTTTCGGCCGTCCTGGCCTGGTTCTGCAACCGAACATCCTAACCAGGCTTCGGGACGTTCTTCATCTCAATCCAGATCTGGGGGAACGTTTCGAGAAGATTGGCCTCTTACACGCGGGGGCCAGTCGACTTTCTACGGCGGAGATGCTTTGGGTATATCGAAGCCCCGAAGCATCAGTAAGTATCATCTGGATCAGATTCCTGACCCTCCCCTTCCCAGTGCCAATCGACTCACGCACAGTGCCAACCTGGAGAGACCTATGTCTCCAACGCCCCCTGCGCTTCGATATTCCTCAGAATAGAAGCGCAGGGCAGGTCATTGGTCTTTCCGTCCTATCGCGCATGGAATCACCATCCACGCCAATCCAGGATTTGGTAGTGGATCAGTTTGACGGAAGACGGGATATTTGTGGTGTCCTAATTCTGATGACGGATTTGCAGCCGTTGAGGACCGACGTCAAACATCCAGCGTCGCAGCCGAGAGGTTCTGGCGTAGGTGCGGAAGACAGGCATCCTCCTCACATCCCACGGGTATAGATTGCACACAATGCCAAACACAGCAAGGAAGGGCGCGAGCAGACCAAGAAAGGTCTTCTTCATACATCACCTCCTACTTCGGATGGTAGCACCGCCTACGCCTGACTTGAACCGATTTCACTACGATCAGGCTCTGAAGCGTTTTGGCCGCTTATCGCCCGATTCGCGACAGTTGACCTTCAGGGGCATGCAAGTTCGCTGAACCCTAGCCGACCTCCTAAGTATCAGGAATGCTGCAAAGAGAGCGGAGATCCGGTCTGGCTTTCAATTGCATTCAGCCATCCATTCCATGCTCCGTCCTCACTCGGAGCGCAGCGCCGCCACGGGGTCGAGCCGCGAGGCGCGCCACGCCGGCAGCAGGCAGGCCAGTGCAGCGACTGCGATCAGCGAGAGCGAAACCAGAACGAAGACCAGCGGATCGAGCGGCCGGGTGCCGTAGAGCTGCGAAGCCACCAGCCGAGTGAGCCCGGCCGAGGCGGCGATGCCCAGTACCAGCCCAATCGCGGCGGGCTCGAGCCCGTCGGCCAGCAGCAGGCGCAGTACCTGCCCGCGCTGCGCCCCCAACGCCATGCGGACGCCGATCTCCGCGGTGCGCATGGTGACGAGGAACGAGAGCACGCCGAATAGCCCGACCGCTGCCAGCACCAGTGAGAGCCCGGCGAAGACCGACAGCAGCGTGGCATTAAAGCTGGCGTCGGCGGTGTTCTTGCCAACCACGTCATCATAGCTGAGGATGTCGGTCACCGCCACCGACGAGTCGATCCCGGCCACGAGCTTCTGCACGGCGGAGGCCAGCGCCAGCGGATCTCCGACTGTGTGGACGAAAACGGTTGGATCGCTGCGGACACCGGTCCAGAGCGGGAAGTAGACAATGGGCTCAATCGGTTCGCTGAGCGAGGAGCGGACATCACCGACGACCCCAACGATCTCATTTCTCGGATCGGTCGTTCCTTCAGCACCGGTATTCAGATCATTGACATGAAGGCCGATGGGATCGCGGCCACCGAGGTACTCCCTCACGAAAGCCTGGCTGAGAATGGCAAGGCGCCCGTGGTCGAACCGGTCCGCGCCAGTGAAGGTCCGTCCTTCTCGCAGCGGGATGCCAAGGTTCCGGAAGTAGTCGGGCGAGACGAATCGGACCTGTACATCGAGCGCAGAGCCTTTCGGACGAGGAATCTCAGCGATCGTCATGCCGTCGTCCCCACGGCTGCCCTGACCCGGCAGACCGGAGGAAAGTCCTGCGGCGCCGACACCCGGCAGGCTCTCTAGCCGATCGAGGATCTGTTCGTAGAGAGCCACCTTCTTCGTCGGCTGCTCGTACTCTGGCGCGTAGGGAACATTCAGCGAGAGGGTAAGCGTGTTGGCCGTGGATACTCCAAGATCGACGGTGCGCAGGCTCTGGTAGCTGCTGAGGAACAGCCCCGCCCCGATCAGCAGTACCACGGTGAGGGCGACCTCGATGGTTAGCAATGCCCGGCGGAAGCGGAGGCTCCGCCGGCTGCCGCTGACCGCGCGCGACTGGTCCTGCAGCGCGGGAAGCAGCTGGTCATGGCGGTCGGCGAAGGCCGGGGCAAGACCAGCGAGCAGGCCGCACGCCAGCGCTGCCAGCACGGCGAAGCCGACTGCTGTTGCGTCGAGATGGATGCTCTCGACGCGAGGCAGGTCAACTCTGTGGCTCACCAGCCATGGGAGGGCAAGCTCCGCGACAAAGACACCGAGAACTCCACCGGTCAGGCAGAGGACCAGGCTTTCGATCAGGCGGTCGAGGATCAGTCGGCCCTGCGACCCGCCAAGCGCGCTGCGGATCGCCAGCTCTCGCCTGCGGGAGGCCGAGCGGGCGACGAGCAGGTTGGCGATGTTCAGGCAGGCGATCAGCAGCAGGCATCCGGTAGCGGCGAACAGAATGTTGAGCAGGGTGCGAACCTTATAGGTATCGGCATCGAGCAGGCCGGAGAGGTGAGCAGCCGGATCGACAAAGTCATTCGAAGGTTGATGGCTTGCCCACAGGTAGGAGATACGGCTCAGATCGGCCTGCGCGGATGAGATCGAGACACCGGGCCTGAGCCGGCCGATCACTTCGAAGTTGTGAGAATCGTGCGACTGCATCGCTGCCTGAGTGATGAGCGGATACAGCGTGACCCAGAGCTGTGTGCGGGGGCTGGGGTAGCTGAACCACCGCGGCAGCACACCGATGACGGTGTAGGGTACCGTGTCGAGCAGGACCTTACGGCCGATCATCCCCGGGTCGCCGCCGAATCGACGCATCCAGAGGCTCCAGCTGAGGATGACCGTCTTATCGGCGCCGTACACGTCATCGAGAGGAGTGAAAAGCCTGCCCAGCGACGGGTTGACACCGAGCAGCGGCAGAGTCTGCCAGGTGGACACCTCAGCGGCCAAATGCTCGGGAAGCTGGCCGCTGGCCCCAGCCAGATTGTCCTCCCACTCGCTGGCGATTCCCATCTGCGCGAAGGAGTGGTTTTGATCGCGCCACAATTCCCAGGTGCCGCCGGCCACCGAGCTGTGCATATATCCTTTGGCGGGAGTGGCCTCCCACGCTCGCACCAGCCGGTCCGAATCCCGCAGTGGCAGTGGCTTCATCAACACCGAGTTCACAACCGTGAACAGCGACGCTGTGGCCCCGATACCGAGAGCCATCACCAGCACAACGGTGAGCGAGAAGCCCGGCGTGCGGACAAGTTTACGCAGAGTCTGGCGAAAGTGCATGCACGGCTCCTCTTAAGGCGCAATCTCTCTTCAGAGCAAGCAAATAACATGCCAACTCGTCATCTCGTAAGTCATTGACCCTCAATCTTCATCAGCGAATGGATTGACCGCTTCCGGAAATGGATGTTCGGAAATGAACAGCCTTTCAGCTTGAAAGGTCCTGCATCCGGTTGCTACCGTGTGCTCGAGAAGGATTTCCGTGAAGGCATCTCCGCCATAAGTCAACAGTCGAGCCAAGGGGGCACTTGTCCGTAATGGCGACTCTTGAAAGAAGGAAAGAAGCGTGTTTCTAGTTGTATCGGTTGCATCGGACACATTGGTGCCAACGCTTTTCGAGGAGGTTCTTGTGCGTGAGTGATGGAAGATTCCCTTTCTCTTGAGTGCCGCACTCCTGATTCCCATACATGCGATCGCCCAGATGGACTCCTCAAATGAAAGTCCATGATCCAGGAATTGAGAACCATCAACGGCGAGGACAGCGAGACAATCGCACGGTTCCTTGACCGATGGCGTAACCCACCGTCAAGGATGGCCGCCCAGCCGGTTCGACAGACCCTGATGGAATTAGGTTGCGGGTCCTTGAACTGCATGAGAGCGACCCGAAGAAATGGCCCCGACCCAAGGTTGCCGATGAACTGCTTGATTGCAGCCGGCACGTTGAGCACGCTTGGGATTCCGACTGCACCGTTCGCCTGAAGCAGGCAGTTGTTCGATGGCAGACATTCGTTCGTGAACCTCAATCCGCTTGCTGTATTCCTCAGCCGTGATACCAACTCGCAGCGTATTTGTCACTTGTGGGACTTGGCGTTGTGCGCGTCCTATGCTTCCTCGGCGGCAATCACGCCTGAAAGGAGCAACAGGCAGGACCGAACAGGAAAGCACGCTTACACCCCTCAAAGCAGCAAGCTATTTGGGAGTCAACGAGGCCGCACTTCGGCTCTGGCGATCCGAGGCGAGAGGGCCGCGCGACTTCCCGGCCGGCGAGAAACTGGTTCAACCCTTACGGAATGCGAGCCGCCGTGCAACTGAGATGGCGCTCCGACCTCTGTTGGGCCTTCCACAAAGGCCGGTCAGCGGAAGAAGACTCAACGCGGATCATCTCGGCTCATCTCCAATCAATTTATTTACCGTTCTCTCCGTCAGGAAAATATTTTCATTTGGTAAACTCAAGCGGTCCTCCTGTTTGCCGTTCATTCCGCTTTTGATACGCGTCATGCAGGTTCGACCATGGTCAGGCACTCCTTGATGAGGTGAGCAACAGGGATGAATAACAGTTTCCTACTCTGGCTCGTCGGCTGCCTGCTTGGCGGCCTGGTTCCCGCCGGCTCGTTGGCCCAGGCTCAAATTGAAACGACGCCCCTGTCCATACGAGGGCCGGTGGAACTCCGCGTCGACGACCTGGCCACTC
>DATDLS010000435.1:0-17573 GCA_036519195.1 Occallatibacter sp.
GATGCAGGATGAGATCAGTGCTGCCATCCTGCATGGCGATGCGGCAATGGCAAAGCGCCTGCTGGAACAAGACCGCTCGCTGATTCAAGCGTGCGACCGCAACGGCGCGACGCCGCTGCACATCGCCGCGCAGGTGGCCGATGTCGGCCTGGTGGCTTGGTTGCTGGACCGCAGAGCAAACGTCCGCAAGCAGGATATGCGGGACAGCACTGCGCTTGATCGAGCCGCGCATTCCGCCGAGCCGCGCAACGATTATGCGCAGCGGTTTCCCGCTTTAGCGCGACTGCTCCTCGATCACGGAGCGGAGATCACGATCTCTGCGGCGGTTGCGCTAGGCGATCTGCAGCGGGTACGCGAGATGATTGCGGCCGATCCGGCTATGCTGCGCCGAACTCTGCGCAGTGGCGGCCTTCTCTCGCTGGCTGTGAATCACAACCAGCTCGCAATGGTGAGCCTACTGCTCGATCTGGGAGCGGATGTTGATGAGCGGGTGATGTTGGAAGAGTTGGAGGAACCGACCCTGAGTTGGGGTGCCCCGCTCTGGTATGCGGCGCAGGGCAATCAGCTAGAGATTGCACGCTTGCTGCTCGATCGCGGTGCCGATCCTAACGCCAATGTCTATGCTTCGGGCTGGCCGTTGAGCAATGCGTGGAATCACGAGGGCGGTGCCGTCAAGCGCCTGCTTCTGGAGCGCGGCGCACGTCCGCAGCCTCACACTGTGGCTGCAAATCATGATGTGGCTGAGGCCCGTCGACTGCTCGCGGACAGTCCCAGCGAGCATGTAGTGGAGGAGCTGCTTTGGTCGGCGGCGGATCATGGCTGTCCGGAGATCGTCGCGATGGCGCTGACCCATATTCAGTGGCCACTCAATGACCGGACCTCGCATTGGGTGCTGATGCAGCCTATTCGGGGCGCGGGTGGTGATCCGGCACGGAACGAGGGGCACTTGGCCAGCCTTGATCTGATTCTTCGGCAGGGTGTCGATCCGAACGTAGCGCGCATGGGCGCAACCACACTGCACTTTACCGCGGCGCGCGGCGGCCTCGATGGTGCCAGCCGGGCCCGCTTCGCTGCCATGCTCATTGACCACGGAGCACGGCTCGATCTGCGCGACGATCTGCTGAAATCGACGCCGCTGGGATGGGCTTGCCGTTGGGGGCGATTGGAGATGGCGGAGGTGCTTGTCGCGCGTGGCGCCCTGGTGGAAGAGACAGATACCGAGCCTTGGGCAACGCCCATCGCCTGGGCCAAAAGAATGGATCACAGCCAAATTGTTTCGCTACTGGCCGCAACTTCAGGTGCGGGACACCGATGAGCTGAGCTCATGCGGCTACTTGAGCTGTCACCCAATGATGAAAAATCGCGTTTCGAGAAATGCAATGCTGGAACCGCTCATTGGCCTGTGCAACAGTTGACAACGCGGGGGGCGGGGGGGGCGGAAAATCGCTGACGCCATCTCCTGATCTCTGGGAATGAAAACTCGATTCCAGGAGCATCTATTGCAGTAAGGACCGAGCGAGCAGAACGATGATGACTGCGGGCAAGCCGAAGAGAAACGCGTGAATCAACGCTTCGCTGGAAGCGGCATAGCCTGCGCGAATTCCACGTTGTGCGTCGAAGATGCAAGCGATGAGCCAGAGCGTCAGAAACGTCGCCACCGTGACGTTTCGACCGATACCCATCCAGCGAGCTCCGTAGACAACCACCAGTGCAAGAACCGATCCGACCAGCAACGCAATCAAGGTACGCATGGCTCTCCTTTGGACTGCCCTATCTCCCGGCGATTGATCTTCTGATCCTCGTTCAGATGAAACTTGAAGTAAACGGGGAAATCTCCCCACTGGTCGGAATGAAAGTCACCAAAGTCACCAAAGACGTCTAAACCTTCGTTTCCAACTTGATGGATCTTCGTGAATTGTTCCTGCACCGGCGCCTCATCGGTAAATGCAGCGAGGTCTCGTGCCGCGCCGTCGTCGAACAGTTGCGCACTTGGCGCAAAAAGAGACCTCCAGGCTTCCTTGTCGCCAGCATGAATCGCGTCCAAAGCTGCTTGGACAACCGGATGGAGTGCAGAACCTGTCGTCATGCATACTTCCTTTCATCCGGGTTTCACGACTTCTGCGAAAGCGGCATACATCGTTCCGCCGAAGCGTGACCGTCGGGAGTTGATGCGGTGTACGGCCTCCGCTCCCGCCTCATGGAATAGGGCGCTCAGCTTTTGAAAGTTCACCGGGTAGGGTTCCCAGATGTTGCTGCTCGATCGTTCGTACTCCACAACGAGGAAGCGTTGGCTCACTGCAGTCAGTCTCGCCAGCAGTTGAGCCTGTTCCTGGATGAAATGAAGCGAGTTCGCCATGAGTACTCCATCGCAATAAGGCAGTCTCAATGTGAGACTGTTGACATCGGCAAGAACCGTGCGAATCGCAACACCACCCTGCCTCTCCGGGACCTTTTGCAGCGCTCGCTGGTCCATATCGACGGCATGAATCGTGCTCCCGGGAGCCAATAGAGATGCAAGAGCCATGGTGAAGACACCCTCGCCACATCCGAGGTCGCACCAGATCTGCGGCCGCGCCCACTCGATGCGTGGTGTCCGAAGGAGCGTGGCGGCCTGGTCGATGGTCATGCCTGATATTAGCCTGTGGTGTAACCACCATTGGAAAAGATCGTTTGTCCGGTGATCCACCAATCGTCCGTTACCTGGAACTCAATGATTGGAGCGATGTCGACCCTGCCGTTGTCATTCAACTGCCGCCCAGCTTCCCGCAGCCGCAGCGGGCCGATCCGGGCTTTGACGACTCCCACTGGGAGACCGTGGACCTGACGCCGGCGGAGGGCTCGTTTGATCCGTTGTCGGGAGCCTCGGGCTATGTGTCGGGCTGGACGGCCAGGGGCCACGCGGGCTACTGGGCGACACCTCACGAAACGGAACTCTATGTATGCCAAGGCCAGCAGCAGCCTCTTTAGAGGCCCTAGACCGCTGCGGACCTATCTGACTTAACAGCAGAAGTCTTCGCATTACCGAAGGACTCCCTTCTTGCCGTTGCGAAGACCCATCGAACATTTCACTCTGCTTTGAGCGTCAGAAAAGTTTCTGTCGTCATGTCTTTGACCACGTACTCTCCCGAGGTTCACCAGCTTTTCGCGCTTCCTCAATTTGACTCGAGGTTTAATTTGAATCTCGGTTTGGCACTCGCATCGGGAGGTCTTGCATGTACCGGAATGATCGCGAAGTTTCCCCTGGAAACCGGAGGCTTAAGCAATGGATCGAATCAGTTTGGTCTGATGTTGGATTCGCGAGTCGCATCCTCTGCAAAAGTCCCGGGTTTACAGCAATCGCAGTCGGATCGCTGGCTTTGGCCATTGGGGCTAACACCACAATCTTCTCGTTCGCGAACCAATTGCTTTTCGTTCGCCTCCCGGTGCCCCATCCCGAGCAAATTCGCTTGTTTCGACTGACGGCAGAAAGGCACATGGCGATCCATGGATTCATCAGCGGCGACGGCTACCCGGGCGATGATGGACGCTTGCATTTTGGCCCGATGCCGTATCCTGCCTACCGGCAGCTTCGGCAGCAGAATCGAGTTCTTGAGGATCTGGTTGCATTCAATGAAATCCCGGATGTTGATATTTCGGCTGCAGGGCCTCCTGAGATTGGCAAGGTAGAGGTCGTTTCGGGGAATTTCTACGATCAAATGCAGGTGAAATCGCAGTTAGGCAGACTCATCGGGTCCTCCGATGATGCGGCTCTCGGATCGGGCGCAGTGGCTGTAATCAGCAACCGTTTCTGGCATCGAGAGTTTGGCGGCGCGCGGGATGTTCTGGGAAAGTCAATTCGCGTGAACCTGGCCACCGTGACGATTGTCGGCGTGAATCCGTCCGGATTCCGCGGCCCCGTGGATGCGGACACTTCGGCACCTGAGGTTTTCATGCCACTCTCGATGGTGCGTGCTCTTGTTCCGGTTCCGGATGCAAAGAATCCGTTCCTGAAGCCTGATGTCGCCAGCGTCGAGGTCATGGCGCGCGTGAAGCCGGGTATCTCCACGGCAACGGCCCAAGCCGCGCTCGATACGGCGTTCGATACCGCGCTCCGGGCCACGGCTACGATCAAAAAGGGGGATACCATCCCGCGCCTTACGTTGGAGGATGGGAGCCGCGGGATTACCACATTCTTACGCACCCAAATGCGGCCTCTCTATATACTGCTCGGGCTCGCCGGACTCGTTCTTCTGCTGGCGTGCGCGAACATCGCCAGCCTGATGCTGGCCCGTGCTTCGACGCGACAACGCGAGATGAGCGTGCGAATAGCGCTGGGGGCACGACGCCAGCGCATTTTGAGACAGGTTTTGACTGAAAGCCTGCTGCTTTCTGCCATCGGGGGCCTCGCCGGCCTCGTGCTGGGTTTCCTCAGCCGCAACCTTATCCCGCTCCTGATGCACACGGGCTGGGATGGCGGGGAACTGCCCATCGAATTCGACTGGCGCGTCTTCGGCTTCGCCTGCATTGTCACGATTGGTACTGCGGTCCTTTCCGGTGTCGTCCCTGCCTGGCGCTTCACGCGCGTCGAGATCAACACCGCGCTGAAGGAGGGAGGCCAGAGTGCAAGCAGGAGGCGCAAGGCATGGTCCGGCAAGGTCATCGTAGCTTTTCAAATCTCTCTGTCGACGCTGTTGGTGATTGGTGCGACTTTCTTCTTGCGAACATTGTTCAACCTCAATGCAGTCGATCCGGGATTTCGGACGCAGAATCTACTGCTCATCGACGCCACGCCCCCGCGCGTTGCCCCCAGCGTTCTTCAATCCTCAACCCTGCACGCCCGGCTCGCCGATACCTTCGCAGCTATTCCGGGTATCGAAGCTGTTACATACGTAAATCATCCGATCGGCGTAAATTCGCCGTGGCTGGGTCAGTTTCAGGTGGAAGGCACCCAGCAAAACTCGCCAGACGGTCTCAAATTTAGCCCGGTCGCGATGGTCGGTCCAAATTTCTTCTCCGTCATGCACATACCGATTCTGATGGGGCGCGGATTCTCCCCGCAGGATACGGCAACCTCCGCGCCGGTTGCGATTATCAATCAGAGGCCGGCGCGCGAGTTCTTTCCGAATACAAATCCGATTGGAAAGAGGTTCTTCCGAGGATTGGGTGATAAATCGGGCCGTTGGATAGAGATCATTGGGGTCTGCGCCGATTTTCATTATGGTGACATGCGGGATGAGCTGTCTCCGGTTCATTTCGATCTCGATGTTCAATCTCCCTCATCGCTGAGCATGACCTACGTTGTTCAGTCGCGGCTTCCCCAGGCCGATCTGATTCCGGCACTGCAGCGCGCCGCGCAGCAAGTCGATGCAAATCTCGCGCTCAATCACGTCCGCACACAGCAGCAACAGATCAATGCCAGCATGCAACAGGATCGTATGTTCGCGTCCCTCACCGCAGGTTTCGCTATCCTGGCGCTTGCGCTCGCTTGTGTCGGCATCTACGGCATCATGGCCTATTCGGTCGCGCAGCGGACCAACGAGATTGGTATCCGGCTTGCGCTCGGCGCGGCCCGCACCCAAATTCGCACGATGGTTATGCGCGAGGCAGGATGGATGGCAATTGCTGGAATCATCAGTGGGATAGGCGTCTCAGCATTTCTCATCCGGCTGGTGAAATCAATGCTCTATGGCCTGCGGCCGAGCGATCCGATTAGCTTTGGAGCATCGGTTCTGTTCCTGATTGGTATGGCCTTGATCGCAGGATGGATTCCCGCGACTCGGGCTTCCGGAGTAGACCCCATGGAGGCACTCAGACGAGAATAGCCCCTCGACAGATGGCATAATTGGCTCTCCAGCAGGGTGATCGCTGCAATTCGGAGTCGGCGATGATTGACCCCTGTTAATGGGTTTTAGTCCTGCGATCTTTTCCGCGCTGTCGATGATCGCACTATCGCGGATGCGCATTTCCACTTGGATCATCCAGGAAAACGTGCATCGGACTGAAGGCTGCTGCTGAGGCAAGCTGGCCCGAACCCGCGATCGACGGCGGTCATCGATCGCGGGTTGCCTGGCGAAAAACCTAATCCCTGTTTTGACAAAAGTCACTTCGCCTCTGTCCAATTCTGAACAGTTGCTGTGCGTGATCGCACACCTACACCATTCTCGCCTGCGTTGCGGATTCGACAATTGTCCTCTAATCAACCACTTACTTTTTGCGTCCAATGGCACCCTGCTTGCATGCGACGGTTTACGGCCAGTTACTGTGGGTTCAGAAGCGAAAGATGAAAACTCATCGCATGGTGTTCTTTGCTACTGCGTGCTCCCGCCAGCTTGAGAGCAGGTTCGCTCTCAGCCTTCCTCTTGTGTTTTTTCTGCTCGCAGCGTGTCCCTGCCGTTCCCAGAATTCCTCCGGCGTTGCTCCACCTGCCCAGCAGAATTTTGCGCTCGCTGACACCGCCGCCCTTTCTGTTGCCGGGGGCAAAGCAGAACCCGTCGGATACCTTGGTCGAAAAGCCGTCTGCCTCACTACACAGGCCGACAGCGATATCTTCGCCTACGTCAATGGCTCTTCCATCCAGGACGGCGTGATCGAGGTCGATATCGCGGTCAAGATCACCACGCCTCCCGGCGTTCGCATGCCAGGTTTCACTGGCCTCGCCTTCCGTGCACGCCCCGACGGCTCGCAATATGACATGTTTTATCTTCGCCCCAAGAACGCCCAATCCGACGACCAAGCGATGCGCAATCATTCGGTCCAATACGTAGCCAAGCCTGACTTTGACTGGTATCCGCTTCGCCGCCAGTGGCCGTGGGTCTACGAATCTTGGGCCGATCTCAAACCAGAAACATGGACACACGTGAAGATCGAAATACACGGACGGAGTGCCCTGCTAACTCTGAATGGGTCGAACTCACCCAGCCTCGTCGTCAATGGACTCAAAGGCGAGGACCTGCAGGGCGGTGTTGCGCTATGGGGCTATCCCGGCGAGGAGTCCTGCTTCTCGAATCTCCACATCTCTCCCTCGAATCCGCTCCCGATTAAGAACGGCGGCGAAGCTGACGGGATATGGCACGCCGTGTTCGCAAGCGACTACGGGCGCTTCGAAGGCCTGATGAACCTGCATCGCAACGGCAAGAAAATCACTGGCACATGGAGCGGAGGGTTCGGAAAAGAACTGGCAGTCACCGGGACCTGGCGTGACGGCTATGTCGAACTTAGCTTCACGGGAGGCTGGCAGGAAGACCCAAAGTCCACCCCGGTCCCCGTCGTGGCTACACTGGCTGGATGGATCGACGACGACAATGCTGCCGGCCGCATGAAGGTGGAAGGCCGTGCTGATGGCCAATGGTCTGCCACCCGGCAGAAAGACTAGGACATAGGAGGAAATTCCATGTTCCAACGTGCCTCTCTGCTGCTTCCGCTTGCTGGCCTTGCCGCGGGCGTCGCGTGGGCGGCAACCGATCCGATGGTGGGCGACTGGAAGCTCAATCCGCATAAGAGCAAGCTGACCGATGAGATGAAGGTTTCGAGCCTGGGCGGGAACAAATACTCGCTCGACTTTGGCGGCGGCGCGCCCGAAACGATTGTTGCGGATGGAACCGACCAGCCTGCAAATTCCGGAACGACGTTTTCCGTGACGGAAGTAAGTCCGGATGAGTGGATAGGTGTGCGCAAGATGGACGGTCGGGTCGAGATCAGGGGAATCTGGAATCTGTCGAAGGACGGCAGCACGCTGCATGACGATTTCACCTTTATCGGCGACGACGGAAAGACGACTCACCTTGTTTATGTGTATCAGCGCAGAGGAGGGGGAGCGGGCTTTGCGGGCGACTGGATAAGCACAAGTGAACAGGTGGACACGGTATACGTGGTTCAGGTGCGGCCGTTTGAAGGGGACGGGCTTTCGTTCACGACCTCGGGGGAGGGGACCAAGAACGTGAAGTTCGACGGCAAGGACTATCCGAACACAGGCTCAGCGGTGCAAATTATGTCATCAGCGCAGCGGGTGAACGAAAGGTTGGTAGAACTGACGGACAAGATCGGCGGAAAGGTCGTGGATACGCGGAAAATTAGTATTTCCGGGGATGGAAAGACTTTGACGATGACCGTACACACGCCGGGACGAAGCCAGCCGGATTTGCTGGTGTTTGAAAGGGAGTGAACGAAGGAACTGCTCATACTGACTCCGGAGGAAGCGGGTGAATCGCAGAGTTCGGATAGGGCAGACTGCTCGCTGACAAAGGATTGAGAGACGAAAGCCGGAAAGCTACCCCGAAACGGACTTCAGTCCCCGCGATCTCGCGCCAGGCGTTAATGAGCGCATAACCTCAAGGCACGTGTCCAGGGCGAGCAACCCTGGAAACGCGCATTGGCCTGTCAAGAATATGAGAGCATAGGGAGCCTGTCGCTGGTTCTTGAAAAGCAAACTAAGCGCGAACGCGATCGGCACTATTCCTATGCTGCTAGAATTGGCGCTGGCGGTATTCTTTCTTCATTGATTCGATCCTCACGAATGCAACAGACGACCACGAATTGCCTTCGCATGATCAGCTCGCTGATTGTCGCTCTTGCACTGGCTTGCCCGGCACTCTCGCACTTCCAGGCAATGGCTCAAGAGAACGCCGTCACCCCGTATTACAAAATTGGGATGACGTTCCGCCGTTTTATTCCCAAAGAGCCCTACAACTGGCGTGGCGCTCAGACACATGCATTAACCACTGTGGTCTGGTATCCCGCTGATCCCTCCGCGCACGAGCAGGCAGTTGAAATCCCTGGCCTCGATATCTTCGAGCTCGGAACCGCCGCGCGCGACGCGAAGATGGCCACCAGCCCGGCAGGATTTCCTCTCATCGTGATTTCGCATGGCACAGGCGGTAGCGGCTTGGGCATGGCTTGGTTAGGGGAGGCTTTGGCGAAACAGGGCTACATTGCCGCTGCTGTGAATCACCCTGGCAACAATGCAACCGAGCCATATACGGTCGAAGGGTTTGCGTTGCGGTGGGAGCGCACCCGCGACCTGAGCGAAGTCATTACTGGCATGCTCGCCGACTCCGAATTCGGCAGCCACATCGACCCGAACCGTATCGGTGCCGCCGGATTTTCTCTGGGGGGCTATACCATGATCGAGGTCGCATGTGGAGTTTCCGATGCGCGAGGAACTGTGCACTATTGCGATACAAACAGAGTGGATGATCTTCCTGTCAATCCAGAGGAATATCCCACGTTGGTTGAAGACTTTCGTAAGTTGATTCGAGAGCACCCAGAAGTGCTAGAACGCCCAGCCGAATCTTTTCGCGATTCCCGCGTCCGTTCGATTTTTGCGATGGCACCGGCGCTTGGGCCAGCATTTCCCGCTGCCGCGTTAAAGACAATCACTATTCCTGTCGAGATCGTCGCAGGCGCATCCGACCAAAATATTTCGATCGCTTCTAGCGCGAAATATTTTGCAGCGGAGATTCCGGACGCGCAGTTGCACATTTTTGCTGGCAACGTGGGACATTACGCATTTCTGGATTCCTGCACCGATGCCGGTCGCAAGAACGCCCCCCTTCTTTGTGTCGACGGAAAAGGAGTAGATCGCAATATGGTTCACAGAGATGCGGCGCAGATGGCGAGCGAATTCTTCCGTTCCACCCTGAAATAAAAAGGGAACTGGCTCGTGAACCATTGAAAGGTTTATTACATTCGGGCGATAGTTGATGGAAATCGGAGATACGTGTTTCGAGGCATGACCGTCTTCAAAACGTGCATCGGCCTGTGAGTGTTGAAAAACACGTTTTTCCTCACAAAAGGCCTCAGATCCGGTAATAGGAAATGTTCACGCAGTCCGAGAAAATCATTTGTAGGGCATCCTGGCGCGATGAATTTTCCGCGAGTTCTACGAAGAACGGTTTTCAACAACCACGCCTATTATCGCCAGTTGCAAGCTTTGATCATGGTGATTCGTGAATCCAAGCCGACATGACGCTACCAACGAATCTAAGTTGCTGAGGCTGGACCAGCGACAGTGACAATTACCGGATACTTCCGCCAAGAAATTTCTTGGACTGGGATTGTCAATTCAAAAAAGGAAATGTCCCGGCGAATTTCGGCTTATAATGCGGATTGAATATCGTGAACAGAGGCGTATGGATCACGTCAAAAAAAGCCAATTCCCTTCTGCAGTCGGGCAGAGTCCCGAATTCCAGGTACCGCCGAAGCCTCTTGTAGTCGCCCAATCGGCACGCTCGCGCCTGGCTCCTCCTCCCGTTTACCGTCCCGAAAACTTCCCGGGTCGCGCCGAGTCCGCGCAGTTAATGCCGCGCTCACCATCGGACGCTCCTCCCGTATACCGTCCCGCAATACAGCGTCACGCCGACAAGCTGCAAAAGGCTTCCAAATTCCCCTCGGGCGACCCACAGCCCTCCGGGTACATGGTGCAACTCGCTTCGACCCTCCTACGAAATCCCGAATCCCAAATCCCGCCGAAGCTTCTTGCGGTCCCGCAACCGGCCCGCTCAAACGCGGCTCCTCCTCCCGTTTACCGTCCCAGTAACACTTTGCGTCGAGCCGGTTCCGCGCAGTTGATGCCGCGCTCACAATCTGACGCCCCCCCTGTTTACCGTCCCGCAATCCAGCGTCAGATCGACACTCTGCAGGATGCTCCTCCCGTATATCGCCCGTATCCGTCCGCTCCCATACAAAGAATGTACGCAGCAGCGACAAACACGTGGACCGGAGATCGGCCCGCCAAACCGCCGATCGTAAAAACGGCCAATCAGACTGCGAATGTCACGGATCCAGGACACGGCGGTCACTCAGCCCACCATAAATACGATTATAAGGACATCAAGAACGAGATTCTCGATGCCTTATCCTATCCGACGAGCCCGGGAAAATTGCAGAAACTGGAGAATGTGGCGCGCATTTCCGGGCAAGCTCCGGTTGATTCAAACATAACAAAGGAACTGAGTGACCCCTACGGGAGACGGTCACCGGTGCCGTTCCAAAGCGCTGTGAATTCCTTTATGAGGGTTGCTCTGTGGCCTCCATGGGACATATTCACTGGCGCCCTTTCAGAACTGCGGGCCGACGATCCGACCAAGACGGGCGCAGAGGTTGATGTCCATTTCACAGCGAGCGGTCGCGCCACCCCGAAGTCGGAACTCGCACGAGACATCAAATTGCAGGGGGGGCTCGGTGGCATTGATCCGGCGGAGTTAACCTCGCGTCTCGCTGCCATCGCCCTCGACACTCCGTCTACTTACGCATCCTCCGAGTGGGAATTAGTTGGCACGAGAGTCGCCTCTAGCGGTCGCATCCTGAATCAATACAAGCAAAAGAACGATCCTCAGAACTGGAACGGCCCCCAATGCGAAATCATCTACCCCAAGGACAACCAGACAATTACCACCGATTCCTTCTCGATCAGAGCTTCCGCGAACTTAAAAACGAATAACGTGGAGTTCAAGGTACAGCGCGTGGGAACAAGAGGCCAATGGGTTCAGGGAAGACAAACCGACGACGGTGCCTGGTGGTTCGATTGGCACAACATTGGAGCTGGTTCATACGAGGTGATGGGCCGCGCTTGGAGTGAAACTGGTCAGGAGTGGGTTTCTCGTCGCCTGTGCGTCCACCGTTCCTGACGAGGATTCCCAGTCCCATAGCCGATGGGAATAGTGCGTCGAGAATTTCCTTGGCTTCGTTCATTTGGCCTACCTGCACATGCTGCTCACACCTTTGTGAGACCAGTCTTAGTAGGCGAATTCAGATGCATCATTCATGTAATAGTCGATCTCTGAAAAGCCTCTTGGGTCAGCACGTATCTACGGTCAGGTACTCCCTGTTGGAACTACCTGAATCGTAGTAGCCGCCCGGACACGGGCCGCTGGAAGGGCTTTGACCCGCTATCACCGGCGTTGCCTGAAATTTGCCCAGAGTCAAGCACCGATTCCGTTCGGGCGCCCGAAGGCGCACACCATATCTATGTAATGACTTTAGAAGCCCTCTCCCTTGAGGGCTGGTTGGAAGTGTCACCCGGACCCTATTCCCATCTGAGGGCCACAACAGGATCTACTCTCGTTGCGCGTCGCGCAGGCAATAGGCCGGCAATGATCCCGGTAGCTGCGAGAATCGCGGCTACTGCCATGAACGTGACCGGATCCGTGGGCTTAACTTCGAACAAGAACTTGCCGAGGACACGTGTCAGCACCAGTGCACCGCATCCTCCGAGCGCTACACCCGCCATCACCAGGAGAAGAGTACGCTTCAAGAGCATCAAAGTGACGTCGCTCTTCATTGCCCCCAACGCCATGCGGATTCCAATCTCGCGCGTACGTTCCGTAACTGCGTAGGCGAGCACGCCATAAATACCGATCGCCGCCAGAAACAGGGCGAGGATTGAGAAAATCGAAATCAGACGCGTCTGGAACCAGGTTTCCGAGGTTGTGGCGTCAAGCAGGTCTGTCAAGGGCGCGATCGTAACCGCCTCGTTCTTGTCCACACTGTAGAGGGCGTCGCGCAGAGAAGCCGCCATGCTCTGCGGATTTGTTGCCGTGCGCACGACGAAGCTCATGTGGCTGAGGAAGACCGGCCTTGTCACCTGTTGCAGGGGCTGGTAAATGGCCGGCTGCGGCTGCTCGGCCAGGCTTTGCTGGTGGACATCATCGACCACTCCGACGATCGTGAGCCAGTCTTCGGGTTTGGGTTCGTCTTCCATGGTGATTCTCTTTCCCACTGGGTCTTCGCCGGGCCAGAGCATACGAGCCACAGACTGGCTGAGGATCGCGACGCCCGGAGCGCGGCTGCGGTCCTGTTCAGTAAAGAATCTTCCTTGCAACAATCGGATTCCCATGACGCTGAAATAGTCCGGACTGACGGCGGGCTTGGCTACGATATAGCCGCGTGGCCGTTTTCGCCCGCCCTCGCTCTGAACGGTTCCGCGGACGAGCGTCGGCTGAAGCGGCATCCAGTTGACTGCGCCGCCAGCAACGGTTCCTGGCAGATTTGACAGCTTCGCAAGGACGGACGCACGGAAGGCTTGAATCGCAGATGCAGTCGGGTAAGTGGAATCGGGCAGATCGACGGTCATGGTGAGAATGTTCTCTGTGCGGAAACCTGGATCGACCGCCCGGATACGCATGAAGCTCTTGAGCATCAAGCCGGCGCCGGTTAGCAAGACGAGCGCCAGGGCAATCTCCGAAATCACAAGGGCACTGCGGAGGCGCTGGCGGCGCGCGGTTGCGGTGTGCCTGCTTAGGCTGAGCAAGTCGCGCACCCTGTTTCCCGTTGCCTGGAAGGCCGGGACCAGGCCAAACAGAATCCCCATGAGTGCGCCGAGTGCAACCGCAAAAGTGAGCACGCGAGCATCGATGTGTATTTCCTGAAGGCGCGGTAGTCCAGCGGCGGGAGCAAGGGCCAGCAGAGCACGTATGCCAAATGTTGCCAGCAGTATTGCTGCAATGGAGCCGGTCAACGATAGAAGCGTGCTCTCGGTGAGCAGTTGGCGAATCACCCTGCCGCGGCTGGCACCCAATGCATTGCGTACTGCGATTTCACGCTGTCTTGTTGTGCCTCTCATCAACAGCAGATTGGCCACGTTAGCGCAGGAGATGATCAGCACGAATGCGGCGGCGCCCATGAAAAGCAATAACGATTTGCGGATTTTGGCGACCAGCAGATCCTTCAGCGGGAGGATTTCCGGGACCATGCTCTCCCGGGTGGCTCCGGGGCTGGGCGGAAGATGCTTTGCGAAGGCCTTCAGTTCTGCCAGGGCCTGCTGGCGGGAAACCGAGGGACGCAGCCGGCCTAGGACTGGGCGGATATAGGTGTTGCCGGGGTCGGCGCCAACGGCCAGGGGCAGCCAGATTGCAGCTTCATGGGGAAACGTGAAACCAGCCGGCAGGATGCCAACTACGCTGTATTGAGCTCCGTTGAGAGTGATCGTTTCTCCCAGGACGTTTGGATTCGCTCCAAAACGGTTGCGCCAGATCTGATCGCTGAGCAAAGCTACACGATTGTTGCCCTGGCGCTCTTCTTCCGGCAAGAACGTTCGTCCTATCGTTGGAGTCACCTCGAGCACCGGGAAGAAACTGGATGTCACCATCGCCGTCGGCACGCGCGCGGCGTATCCTGCTCCCGTCAACGTGGCGGAGTCGTCGTTGAAGGTTGCGATCTGCCCGAATGCCCGATTGTGTTTCTTGTATTCGAGATAGTCCGTATCGAAAAGACCGGGCCGGTTTTCAAACGTGCCCTCCTTCGATTGATACGAGATCAGGAACAGGCGTCCTGGTTCGGGAAAGGGAAGTGGACGCAACAGAACGCCATTCACAACGGTGAACACAGCGGTGTTCGCGCCAAACCCGAGTGCCAGGGTCAGAATGGCCACCGCTGTAAATCCCGGCGACTTGCGTAAGCTGCGGAGAGCATAGCGCAGATCGCGGATGACTGCCTCGATCGACATTGCGATATTCATCTCGTGCGCTCGTTCCTTTGCAAGCGTGACATTGCCGAATCGTCTTCGGGCGTCATGCTGCGCTGCTTCAGCATCCATGCCCGCATTGAGGTTGGCGCGGGTTCGCGCTTCTAGATGAAACTGCAGCTCTTCATCGAGCTCCTCGTCAACCTGGTCGCGGTGGAACAGGTTCAAGATTCGGTTAAGCCAGCTCACGGCACCCTCCTGCTAAGCCAGACTGAGCACACGCGCCACGGCTTCAGTCAACTGGGACCACTCCTGCGTTTCCTCCGCCAACTGCCTGCGCCCGGCCGCTGTGATGGAGTAATAGCGAGCACGCCGATTGCTGTCTGAGAGCCCCCACTCCGATCTGAGCCAGCCCGCCTGGGTCATGCGGTGAAGGGCGGGATAGAGAGATCCTTCCTCAAGACGCAAAACGTTTTCGGAAATCGCCTCAATCCGGAGAGTAATGGCGAATCCGTGCATCCTGCCCCGTGAGTCCAGGACCTTCAGCACGAGCAGGTCGAGCGTGCCTTTGAGACGATCATTCGTGTGCGTGCGCATGCGCCTTCCCATAGCCAGCTATAGAAGAGTGCTGTGCAGCTTGTCAAGCGCGGTTTTGTTCTCGGCAGAGAATTCGGAGCGGTTCGTCGCCAGGCATAGAGTTGGTGCCATTATGTTTCGATTGACGCCAAAACGCCATAACTGGCCAGTCGTGATTAGTCGTGATGCCCGCGCGTACGTAACTCAAATGAAATCAAGAAACCAGGAGAGCGTGCACAGATTAGACCAGTTAGGGCTGGAAATATCAGGCTAAACTACTTGATTCAAAATGGCTTCGCTTACTTTCAAGGAGTCAAGCAGTTTGGGAAAGTTGTCTCTACCAATGCGCTTATTGAGCAGCCACGATCAGTCCCGCTAAGCCGGCTTGCACTAAGACTCTCGATACGGACCGTGCATCACGGTGGGTGAATCGGCGACATTCACAGAGCTTTCGAATGCCTGGAACCGCGCACGGTCGGTTGCTTCTTCTTTGCTATTTTCAGCCTGCGGTTGATCTGGATGACTCCCCTGCGGATCATTCGCTGCGCAGCGCCTGCATCGGGTCGATGCTGGCCGCCCTGCGCGCGGGGATCGCCGCAGCGACCAGTGCCGCCAGCCCAAGAAGCACAGTCGCACCTGCCAACAGGAACGGATTCCACGGCGTCACTCCGAAAAGCTGGCTGGCCATAAGATATCCCGCTCCGATCGCCGCCGGAATCCCGATCCCCAATCCGATGCCGACCTGCCAGAACGCTCCGCGCAGCACCATAGCAGTGACCGAACTGCGATCGGCGCCTAGCGCCATGCGCACGCCAATCTCGCTTGTACGTTGCTCCACTCCATAGGCGGTTACGCCATAGAGGCCAACCGCCGCCAGCACAAGGCCAACAGCGCCGAACAGCCAGGTAAGGCTGGCGATCATATTCTGCTGATCGAATGTTTCTTGAATCACTCGCGAGTATGGTTGAACGTCGTATATCACCAGATTCGGATCGAGTTCAGCCAGAGCCTTCCTCACCTGTATGAGCATGTTCGCCGGATGCCCCGGCACCCAGATCACGATGTTCCAGAGGTTCTGCGACACAAGCTCGTCACTCTGGAGATCCCGCTGATCGAAGGGTACGGTTTGCGCCTCGGGAATGTAGTACATGGCCCGTGCCGGATCTCGGAAGCCCCAAGTCACGTAATGGATGTTTTGGACCACACCGACAATCTCATAGGTTCCCGCATTCCTCATGGAGCCGGGACCGAAGTGCCGGCCGATGGGATTCTGGTTCCCAAAAAACTTCCTGGCAAAGGCTTCGCTGATGACGGCCACGTGCCTGGTATTCTCGTTGTCGTCTTCGTTGATGGTGCGACCCTCCACCATTGGGGCGCCGATCGTCTCGAAGAACCGGGGTGTTATGCGGGTCCAGTCGGCGGATACATCGTCCTTCGGGCCGGGTTCTGGTTTGCCCTGAATCCGAATGTCGTGGCCGTTTTGGTAGCCGCTCATCGGCGCAGACGTCGCGGCACTGACGCTGCGCACTCCGGGAATGGCACTGAAGCGGTCTTGAATATGACGGTAAAGCGGGACCAGCTGCTCCTGCTTATAGTTCGCCAGCATAGGCGAACCAAGGGAAACCAGGTAGCGGCCATCCGGATCGAACCCGAAGTTCTGGTGCTCCAGATTGCGCAGGCTATCGCCCAGCATCGCAGCCGCACTCAGCAGCACCAGCGATACTGCCGCCTGCGCGATCACCAGAGCCTTCTGTGCCCAATGACGGCCACCTCCCACCTCCCGGTTGGCGCCACGCATCGCCTCCACCGGTTCGGCGCGCGAGGTCATCCATGCGGGCGCGATCCCGAAGATCACTCCGGTGAGCACAGCAACTCCGAGTGCGAACAGCAGAACCAGTGTTGAGGGTGTGGCCTGCACGGGGATCCAACTGGTTCGCTCCATCATGTGGAAGGCGAGATAAAGGATCAACCTGGCCCCCGCCCAGGCCACAGCCACACCGGCCGCTCCGCCGATCAGAGACAGCGTAATGCTTTCGAGCAGCGCATTCCTCACCAGGCGCCCGCGTGATGCGCCCAGCGCTATGCGGACTGCCATCTGCTGTCGGTTCTTCAGCCCGCGGGCCAAAAGCAAGTTGGCGATGTTGGCGCAGGCCACCAGCAGCACACAACAGGCCGTGACCATGAGCAGCAGCAGACCCTCGCTGTAATCCCTGCGTAAAAACGAGAAACCTGCGCCGCCAGGCGACAAACGGAGCGTCTGCTTCTGCCGCACAGCTTTTTCCTGCGGACTCATGTCTGCCGAGTGGCTGGCCAGCCAGCCCTGCAATTCACCCTGAAGGTGCCCCTGGAGCGCTTTCGGATTCGTTCCCGGGCGCACTCGCCCGATCAAGTCCAGCCAATCGGTCCGCGTGTTTTTAATTCGCGCCGTTTTCCCCAACATCAACGGCTCGGTCGCCAGCGGCATCCAGATATCCGGCAGGCCCCAACTCGTCATCTTCGCCCCAACGAAACCTGCCGGGGCCACTCCTATGATCGTGAACGCCTGACGGTTGATCCGGTATGTGGATCCGACGACCGAAGGATCGGAGCCATACTTCTCCTGCCAGGCATGGAAGCTCAT
>DATDLS010000436.1:0-16395 GCA_036519195.1 Occallatibacter sp.
GAACTTCGGTGATGCAGTACCGTGGGGCTCGCCGACCGCTTCCGGAAATCGCTCGAGCGCTCCACGCGGATGCAATCCTCGAAGGCTCGGTTTCCCGTTCCGCCGATCAGGTCCATATGACTCTTCAGCTGATTCGGGCGGATACTGATTCACATCTTTGGGCCGACAGTTACGAACGCAATGCGAACGATGTTGCACTGCCGGACGAGGCGGCCAAGGCCGTTGCGAAGCAACTGCATCGCGCGGTTCCGAGCGTAAAGGACATCCGCTATGTAAGTCCGGCAGCGCATGACGCCTACCTGCACGGCAGGTATCTCTGGTTCAGCGCCCACATGGAGGAGTCCGGACCCTGGTTCCGGAAGGCGATCGATCTCCAGCCCGATTATGCGCTGGCCTGGGCGGGACTCGCCGACTACTACGGGGAGGGTATCGCCGGCGATGTTCTCGATCCCCGCACCAGCATCGTTCCGGAGGAGCAGGCAGCCCAACGCGCGCTCGAACTGGATCCGGACCTGCCGGAAGCGCACCGGGCCATGGGTGCTATGTTCCTCATCGATCGATGGGATTGGGCCAACGCCGACCGAGAGACTCTCCGCGCCATTAGCCTCGATCCGCAGGACGGCGATCTGTATTACCTGCGCGCCTGCCTGTTACAGGCGGTCAACCGTGAGGCAGAAGCCATCGATTTGGGAAAGAAGGCGATGGAAATTGATCCATTCGCACGGCCCTACGCTCTCGCGTCGCTTTACGTATACACGCGCCAATTCGATACGACATTGGCGGAGATACGGCTGCGACTGGAGGCCAATCCCAACAATCCTGATCTCCTTGGTCTGGAGATGGATACGTTGCGACGCATGGGCAAATACAAGGAGGCCGTGGACGCCTGGGCCAAATGGCACATTCTAATGGAAGACCCTCAGTCGGCCGTGGACCTGCGGCGTGCCTATGAGCGGGGCGGTGTCCGTGGCTTCGTTCGCTGGCAGCTTGACCGGCGTCTCATCCAGGCGAAGAATCACTACGTGTCTCCTGTCGAGTTGGCCAGTTATTACGCGCAGCTTGGTGACAAGGAGCGGACGCTCGCTCTTCTCGAGGAGGGCTACCGCCAGCGTGCCACGGACACTCTTTGGATCCAGGGGGATCCCGCCTACGACTTTGTCCACGCCGATCCTCGCTTTCGCTCCATCGTTCATAAGACAGGTGTAGCCTATTAGGATCTGCCCATCTCGTGCGGACTGGCTCGACGGATGAAATCGCGCCAATACAAACGTTGACCGCGGTTCAAGCACAATTCAAGAGATCAGTGACGATAATCGTTAGGTTCCTATCGGGACTGCCCGCGCGAGATTACGGACAGTCGGAGTAATTTCTCCGGGCAGTTTCGATAGGATCGTTTGAACTGAACCGCTGCGGTTTGCGGCGGACGCGGTGATCTACGCACATCTACGGGATTTCAATTGTAGGCATATGATTGCAGGGTACTTGCTTAGAAACAGCGTGTCGCTCGCACCTGCCACAACCGTGATATTCATGGCCAGCCCAGTATAGCGACCAGCCTGGATTCCGACCAGACGCCGTGACGTCGATCGTCGCCCACTCGGCAGCGTCCGCCGCGCAGCGGCTTAGTTCAAACGCCGTTCGGTTGATCAATTCCAAGCGTGCAGGTACCAGTAGCTAGGTCATGGCAGGGATTCAAAGAGTTCTTTCGTACGGACGGAGAGCGCCCTAGCAAGTTTCACAATGTTTTCCAAGCCGACGTTCGCCCCGCTCCACGCCGCCAATGTAATTGCGATCGAGATCCACCCGTTCCGCCAAATCTTCTTGCGAGTAGCCGCGCTCCTCCCGCAAGGCACGTATCGCCGTTCCAAACAGAGATTTGGTCGAAGCCTTGGGCACATTCCCATGGTTTGACCTTGACACTATGAGTCTACACACTATGAGTGTGATATTCTCCCGGCACGGAGGCCGACCCCATGCTCGAATGCAGAGAACTCGCCGGCAAAGTCATTCGCGTCTTCACCATCTTTGAGGACGGCCATGATGGTCCGGACATCCAGATTGAGTTTACCGATGGCACTCGATTTTCCGCGTGCCTCAAGCCCGCGATCTCGATTGAAGCCACCTATTCGCAGGATCAAGGCGCACAGCCGAACATACTCCGCGATTACAGTAGCCCTGCCATTCCTCTTTAACCTCAGAAGAAGCGCATTCTCGCGATGCAGGGAGGAGGTCTCCTCCCTTGCTGCGGCCTCTTTGCGTCCTCCGCATCCCACCTCAGCGGGCCGTTTCCTTCCCGCAACGCCCTGCCGATAGAGCTCAACACGCCCTGTTTGCGTTGCCGAGAAGCTCAGACGACGATCAACTCTCCTCAGAGGCACACATCACCATCGGACTCCCCTCAAACAGGAGAATCGCTTCGCAAATCTGTTCCGGGGCACATTCCTGAATGAAATGTTTGGCCCCTTGCAGCGCGCAGGTTACCGCTCCCGGAAACTTTTGCTCGAACCGTTTGCGCTCATGTTCCGTGAAAGCAGCATCGGCGTCCCCCCACAAAAGCAGCACCGGTTTATCGAATAGGCCTTCGAGCCCGTTTTCAACCTCACATAGATAATCCCGGCTACCGAGAATCTCCCGGGGCAGAATGGCTAGGGGACGCCGAGATTTTGGCGTTGTGAATGGACCTCGATACGCGGCCATTTCAGCCTTGGAAAGCTTTCGGTTGATGCCATTCGGCAGCAGGTGATTGACAAAAAGGTTAAACCTCTCAATGAGAAAGATTCCAATCGGACTTCCTACGACCCTGGAGAATCGGGCCATGTGCTTTACCTCTTGCGCTGGCCATGCCCATGTGTTGCCGATGAATAAGGAATGAACCAACTCCGGATGGCGGCCTGCGAAGCCAAGGCCAATAGGGCCGCCCCAATCCTGCACCATCAGGCGTATCTCGTGAAGCCGGAGAGCGAGGACGAATTTCTCCACGACATCTGAGTGCTGTCTCGGCTTGAAGCTGTAACCGGGACCTTCCGAACTGAGTCCGAAGCCCGGATAATCCAGAGCTATACAACGGAAATGGGGCGACAGAATCCGAACGATGTGACGGTACAAGAACGAGTAAGTGGGATTGCCGTGTAGCAGCAAGAGCACTGGCCCGCTTCCTTCGTCGATATAGTGGACCGTGTTTCCATCGATTTCGATAAATAGGCTTCGGAACGGAAACAACGTTCGGTCAAGCCAAGGCGGCTTCACACTCTTTTGCGGCATACTGCCTCCTGAACCTGTCACGACTGCGAATTTGCCTTTCAGTTCCATATTCTCTACCTCCATTGTTAGTCGAATGCTCTTACTTCGTTGATAGAGACTGCGGCAGTTACTTTGAGAAATCGGCGACTCGGTTCTGACAGAGACTCATGATTCACCCGTAAGGGCAATTCAGAGCTCAGTGCAGGCCCCGGACTCCGGCGATTCTTGACCGAATATATGTGTAGCCGCGACTGCCTTCGGCCAATGGACAACGGATCGGAGTTCCCGATATCAGCGGACCTCCTTTGGAGCTCGATGCCACAGAAGGTAAGAAGCAATGACAAACGACCAGTCGAACAGAGCCGGAACTGTATAGTAGACCGGACTGCGGCTTAGGATGTGGCAAGCCGCCGCACCGAGTAGCCCAAAAGTGAGGCCGGCGTATGCCCACTCACGGAGCGTCGGAACACGGTGTGTCAAAAAAGTGGCAAGTGCCAGCAACTTGCAGACGCCAAGAATGATCCCTACGAACCAGGGCATCCCGAGTCCGCGAGCAAGTGGAAAATTGTACTGAGCCAGGTCTAGTACGCCGCCAACACCAGCCATCGCAACCATAATCACGGTGCAGACCAATCCGATACGCTTTGATCGAGTCGAACGTCGCACCGCCGACGAACTTATTGTTGCTTCCATACCACTACCTACCTTTCTCCTATCAACGCCATCTTAATGCTACGCTACTGTAGCGTAGCATTAAGGTGCCATGCATTCAAGGCAAGTCTCTCGCCAGGGTGCCGGGACTCGAAAGGAGAAATATGGGAAAGCTTGATGGAAAAATCGCCGTTATAACCGCAGCAACCTCGGGAATGGCTCTCGAGACAGCAAGATTGTTTGTTCAGGAGGGAGCTTACGTATTCATCACAGGCCGTCAACAGGACAAGCTCGATGAGGCCGTGCACCTCATCGGGAGCAATGTGACTGGCGTGCAAGGGGACGCATCGATAACGGGTGATCTTGACCGACTCTATGAGACGGTCAAGAAAGAGAAAGGACACATCGACATCGTCTTTGCGAGTGCAGGGCTAGCTGGCTTTGCTCCGCTTGGCTCCGTGTCAGAGGAACAGTTCGATGCGATCTTCGATCTGAACGCACGTGGAACGTTCTTCACTATCCAGAAGGCCTTCCCGCTCCTCAGAGACAATGCCTCGATCATTATGAACGGCTCCGTGGTCAACGTTATGGGCATTCCGGGAATGGCGGTTTATAGCGGAAGTAAGGCCGTTCTGCATTCGTTCGCTCGGGTTTGGCTCGAAGAACTAAAGACGAGAGGTATCCGCGTGAATGTCCTAAGCCCAGGCGTCATTGACACCCCCGCGATCCGCAATCAACCGGAGCAAGCTAAAGAGAGCTACAAGCAGCGTGTTCCGCGCAAGGAATTGGGCCGAGTGGAGGAAATCGCGGCCGCAGCTCTCTTTCTCGCGTCCGACGATGCCAGCTTCGTGAACGGTGTTGAGCTGGCAGTTGATGGTGGGATGTCCGCCGTTTAGTTTTGGAGCCACACCATTTCTTCGAAATGGTGTGGCTTGTTTCCAGCGCGCTCGGACCGTGAGAAGCCGAACGGGGTTCTCCCGGCGCCGCAAAAGAAGAAGCCCCGGACGCGTCCGGGGCTATAGAAGCGGGCGAAGGGCCGCGCAGACATCACATTGTCGCAAGCAAATCCGCCATACTGATCTGAGGCTCGCTCGCGAAGAGTTCCTCAGCTTTCGCAAAAAGTGCCTTGGCAACCTCACCGGTCAGGTGAGCCTTACGGCCATCTTCATTCGTAAAAGTATCGAAGATCCCGAAGGTGGCGGGTCCGGTTTGAAACGCGAACCATGTTGAGGTGCCGGCTTCTTGTAGTACGAGCTGCCTAGCGGATGTCAAGAAATCTGCGACTTCCTGTTCCTTGCCTGCTCTTGCTTCGAGCAGCGCCAAAATTCCAAAACGATCCATGCGTGTTCTCCTCTTGCTTGGTTGCCCAGTGTCCCTAACAGAAGCCTATTCTTCACATCGGACCACCCCCAAGGGCGTGGCAACCGTTCCGTAACGGAGTTCAGTCATTTGAAGCGCCACCGCGTAGAAGGCTACAGGACGATAATCTTGTCGGCCCCTACATCGGTGCTTTTTCTTGCTGCACCAGGTAAAACAACTCTCCGGCTATTAGATACGGTACGGTAGCGTAGTGTTGCGTTGCGTATGCGTGATATGATATCTCATTACTCGGGCAAATTGATCGCAGGGAGAGTACATATGACCGCGCATTAACGTAAGAAAATATCGCTGCTGAACCGCCTCAAGTACATGGTGTCGTCGAATCGTTCTTTGTTTCCGCCTCATCCTCAGTTACCTGGACCCAAACCTGAATGGAGATCCTATGAAGGCGATCGAAAAGACTCGTATGGGTTGCGAGGCAATTTCGGTACTTACGACTTTCTTCACGATGCACTAGCGATATAGAAGTTGATTCGATTTCGGAGGACAGAAACATGATGTCGAGGAAGTGTTCTGCAATCGCCCTGCTTGGGGTGTCATTTTCGATAGGCAGCTGTTTTATAGCGAAAGCGCAAACCAGTCCGTTCAGCGCCGAGGCAAAGCAGCAGGCCGAGGCTCTGCTGAAACAGATGACACTGGGTGAGAAATTGGGCCAGCTCAATGAGTCATCTGGACTGGTGATACCCGGTCTCGCAACAGAGAAGCCAGACGATCTCATCGAGAAAGGTGGTGTAGGCTCGATCCTCTGGCAGATGAATGTGAAGGAGATTAATCGTCTGCAGCACATCGCAGTGGAAAAATCCCGCCTGCATATTCCAATTCTCTTTGGCTTCGACGTGATCCACGGATACCGCACTGTGTTTCCCGTCCCGCTGGCGATGGCGTCTTCCTGGGATCCCTCGGTCGAGGAGCAGGCACAGCATCTCGCTGCACAGGATGCGCGTGCTGCGGGCATTGAATGGACTTTCACGCCAATGGTCGACATAGCACGGGATGCCAGATGGGGACGCATCGTGGAAGGTGCCGGAGAAGATCCAGTTCTCGGCTCTGCCATGGCGCAGGCTCAGGTCCGTGGATTTCAAGGGACAAGGATCGGACCAGACAGTGTGCTGGTATGCGTGAAGCATTTTGCAGGGTATGGCGCCGCAGATGGCGGACGTGACTATGACTCGTCGTATGTTCCAGAAGAGCTGCTGCGGAATGTTTACCTGAAGCCCTTTCATGCAGCGGTCCAGGCAGGAGCAGGCGGCTTTATGAGCGCGTACATGGACTTGAACGACGTGCCGGCAAGTGGAAACCATTGGCTCCTAACCGACGTGTTGCGCAAGGACTGGGGCTTCCAGGGCATCGTGCTTTCTGACGCTTTTGCTGTAGGAAATCTTGTGACACATGGCTACGCGCACGACGGCGAGGATGCAGCTTACAAGGCCATTAATGCGGGCTTGAACATGGATATGGCGAGTCTGACTTACACGCACAATCTCCTGAAAGTCGTGAAAGAGGGCAAGGTCAGCGAGGCCTACATTGACCAGATGGTACTGCCGATTCTGGAAGCAAAATATGATCTTGGGCTTTTCACTCATCCCTACGTCGATGAGTCTAAGGTCGACACCGTTCTGAATAGGCCGGAAGGTCTGGCCCTGGAACGTAAGCTGGCTGGGCGGTCTATGGTACTGCTTCGCAATGAGGGGCGTGTGCTTCCGCTGTCCAAGGGGCTAAAGAAGATAGCTGTAATTGGCCCGTTGGCCGACGCTGCCCACGACGTTGAGGGTGGATGGACGGTCGAAGGTCTGTTCGGGGGTGGTTCCAAAAGTCATCCGGTCACGGTGATTAACGGAATCAAAAACAAGCTCGCTGAGGATGCGCAGATCACGCTTGTCACAGGCCCTCAGCCATCCAAGGTGTACCTCGGTATGTTGGACCAGGTAACAGGCACCAAACCGATTCCACCGCCTACTCCTCAAGAGACAGCCGACTGGATAGCGAAAGCTAAGGCTGCAGCTGAAGATGCCGATGTGGTCGTGGCTGTCTTAGGTGAGACGGCCAATATGAGCGGTGAAGCCGCATCACGAGCTACGCTCAATCTGCCGGGTATTCAGGAGCAGATGCTTGAAGCCGTGGTTGCCACGGGTAAACCGGTGGTGCTTGTCCTTGAAAATGGACGTCCGCTCGACATCAGTTGGGCATCCGAGCATGTCCCCGCGATCCTCGAAGCCTGGTATCCGGGAACCGAGGGCGGCAATGCCGTTGCGGATGTGCTCTTTGGAGAGGTGAACCCAGGTGGAAAGTTGCCGGTGAGTTGGCCGCGCGAGGCAGGTGCGGAGCCCCTTTATTACAACCACACTCTGACGCATGATCCTGAAGATCGCCCTGGTTTCAAATCACGCTACTGGGACATAGCCTCCAAGCCCCTCTATCCGTTTGGCTATGGCCTTAGCTATTCCACATTCAAGTTCGCCAACCTGAGACTCAGCAAGGACAGTATGAGTGTCGGCGACACGAATGAAGTCAGCGTGGACGTCACAAACACCGGGTCTGTGTCCGGTGATGCCGTTGCGCAGATCTATATTCATCAGCGCTATGGTTCGGCCTCTCGGCCTGTCCGCGAACTCAAGGGCTTTGAGCGCATTGCGCTTCAGCCAGGCGAAACCAAAACTCTCAAATGCCCTTTGGGAACGGATCAACTCCAATACTGGAATCCCCAGTCGAGAGGCTGGGTCGTGGAACCAACCGAGTTTGACGTGTGGGCCGGAGAGGATTCAACAGCAAGCCTCCACGCGGAATTCACAACGACTCCGTAAAACTCAAGCTCGCTGCAGGGCTCGGGCAGTGGTCCCGCCCTGCAGCCAAATTGCACGAGACATCGGCCAAACCACATCGACGGGCAGCAGGAGCGTGTGTGGTTTTTGCGGATACAGACTTGAAGTGAGCTTCGTCATTGTGCTCTAAAGGCTAGGCTTTGCTTGGTTCCGCAGATCATTCTCCAAGAAACATTGGAGCTTAGCGAAGCTCTCGAAAGTAAAATCCGCTCCCACTTCGAGTAACGCTGCCATTGCATCGAACTGCCTCCTGTCCGGGCCAGTACGGGAAGGATCCCTCGGGCCGCCCAGATTGCGAGCTTGCGCGGGCGTCGAGTGCTATGCTCCATAGAACTGGCCCATCATGCAATCTCGAAGCTAGCCAAGGCCAAATTTAGAGTAAGGCTGACGAGCTTCTCGGTAATCGGCTCTCTTGAATACCAGCGACGATAGAAGAGAGCACCCACGGTCATCGCCAAAATGTCGGAGACCCGTATTTCTTTGCTGAATTCCCCTCGTTCCTGAGCGCGGATTAGCACCGTACGGTAGGGTGCCATCAAGTCACCATGTAGCTTCTTGTAAACCGTCGCCACATCCGGATCTCTTTCGGCCGCATCGACAATTGAAGGGAGGATGGAAGACCAGCGTGCCGACTTCAGTTCCCGTGCAAGATGAGTCAAGAGGATGGTCAAATCCTCCTTCAGCTTACCGGTGTCTGGCGGCTCAATCTTGCTTCCCATCTTCGCGCAAGCATCCAGCAAGAGATCAACACGGGAAGGCCAGTGTCGATAAATCGTCGTCTTTGCGACACCAGATTGCTTAGCAATCGCGTCGATGCTCGCGCCTGAGAACCCCTGCTCCGACAAGATGCGGTAGGTTTCACGCAAAACCTTATCTCGCGATCGTTCAATCCTTTTGTCCTGTACCTTGGGTGACGATATTGCCATGCTGTTCATTTTAGGCTTGCGGGCCTGATTTGACGAGAGAACGCACCGTCAGCGAGCTACTCCGTCCATAGAAGCGGGATAGCTCGAAGACTAAACGGCGGACATGCCCCCATCGACAGGGAGCTCAACGGCCAGAAGGGGGAACATCTTCTGCCGCGCAGTAGGCGAGCGGGGGCCGGTCAGAAAGCGGGATGAGAGTCCGGGTGCAACTTGAAGTCGTTTGAATGATGGATCAACACGGGAGTATTCGTGGAGCTGAACCTGCAGTTCCGTCCGCAGTAGCCTATCGGCATCGGCGTAGCTGATAACGGCTGGGTCGAGAGCTGCCGAGACAAGGGCCCTCTGTCGGTCTCGACAGAGGGGGGCTTCCTCACACCGCCAGCGTCAAGGCGGTGGGAGGGCCGGGCTGAGTGATATGTCCAACATATGTGAACTGCCACAGGCATCGTCAACATCGAAGAGCCAAAGACGCTGATAGGCTCTGGACAAAAGGCACGCAGCCGGTTGCTCCATCCTGGACTTAAAACACACGGACTTACAGGCTGCCGGTGTGCAGGCAGGGACTACGTCATTCGTGTCGTTCAAACGGAACAAGGTAAGCCCGATGGCTCGCCCCTTGGGGCAGGCGCTGCCGCGAGGCACGCTGTTGAGGCAGCGGGTAAAGGATGCTGGAGAAAGCGAACGCCGCTCTGTAATGGAACGGATGGTCTTTGAGGCCCACTCCGAGGACCAACGGGACGGAGCGACGGATTTTCAAAAGCTGCCGGCAGGACGGACGATGCGTTTCCAACAGGCGCAGCGGCGAGAGGTCGAGGCCATAGGCGCCAGATCCGACCGCATCGCGGTCGAACTGGAGAAAGAGAGTCTAGTCGATGCTCTCGTACTACAGACCACGCGCGAACTCATCAAGAACTACAACACTGATCTTGCGAAACTGGTGGTGAAGGGTGCGGAGACTCAAGCGACTCGTCATGCACAGCTCAACCTCTTCGCACAAGCTCTCACGGCCAAGAATCAGAGCTTCCAGCGCCAGAGGCGGAGCTTCGTCACGTTACAGGATGAAGTGAGCAATATGCGGTCGGCGAAGTCGCCGGAAATGTTGCGTCAGGTCGCATCCTCCGCAACCCACCTCTGGGGGCCGTTCCTTCCGGCAGCGCCCTCCCGATGGATCGGCGTGCTGACGCACGCGCATAAGGAAACCAAGCCTTCCTAGGGGGCGCCGCCCCCCGCGCGCGCAAGGAGTCTCCCCAGGCTTCCGCGCTCCGCTTGAGCAGCCCTTCGCCCTTTCCGCTGCGCTGCAAGGGTGGGTGATCCCCCTCTCCTTGCACTTGCTACCCCCGCCTTCGCCAGGAGGCGTTCGGCATGTAGGTACATGCCACGCATGGCATGAAAAGCAAAAGCAACCGCAAAGGAGAAAACACCATGAGCAGCACAGCCAACACCACCACCATCGACAGCAAGAAGCCCAACACCAAACAGGAACTCATCGCCGCCAACATGAAGCTCCTCATCGAGCAGTTGGAAGCAGGACATTCGGACGCCCTCACCAACTACCTCACGGCGATGAGCCGTTTTCATAATTATTCCTTTCGGTAATTGCCTGCTCATCTGGACGCAGAGAGCAGTGACATATTGCTACACCTCGCTGGAGTCAATGAATATAGGGGGTTGCGCGTCGTTGGAGACGCGAGATGGAAGGCATGTGGCGGTTCGCACCAATTTGATGGACCTCGTGGATCGTAAACAGATTACCCATGATTGAATCCGACCGCAACATCAACGTGACGTCGTGACCCCTTGTGTACTCATGGCAGTCAAAGATGTCGCTGAGTGCGTTGGGCAGTTGGCGTCAAGCACTGATCGCGCCCAGGCAGATCAACGAACCCTGGCCGACATTTCGTTACTTATCTGCCGTCGAAGCGTGATTTGATAATGCGCTCATTGAAAACCCTATGGAAGATCGAGGGATCGAACTGCGTCTACTCGGTACCAGTCCGCCGAATCACGCTTCAAATAACACTCGATGAGTACTGAGCCCTCAAGGCAACAGCCGAGCCAAGGTCGCTTGCCCAGAAAGGCGACCATCCGGCCAAGTGACGAGAAGCAGGTTTCTACTCAGCCTCCGCCGCCCTTAGCCGGGGTTTTCGAGATAGTACCGGATGGCGAGACAGACGACGCGGCGACCAAACCCAAATCTTGCAGCGGAACGAAAGCAGAGATATCCATATGCCGCGCGGCGCATTGAATAGTGAAGGTTCCAAAAACCAAGATCCCCGCCCATTGGCGCAAACGGCGCGCGATAAGGACGGGGTACCTGGCCTCCTGAGCTTTACTTCTTGGGCCGCGACTCCGGCGGCACAAGCCCTGCGAGGCGGTAGTACACAACGAGCTGGCCGTAGTGTTCTCCGCTATGCTCGATGATGCCGTACGCAATGTCGATAATGCGCGATTTCTGCTGAGGGAAATAAACAACCTCCGTCATCAGGCCTTTTTCGCCTTTCGACTGGATGGCGGTTGCGCCATCGGCGAAGGCTTTCTTGACGAACGCAACGATGTCGGCCTTGGATTTGTATTGCTCGCGCTTCGGATCTTCTGCCGCGGGAGGCTTCTGCCCCATCGCAGGATTCGTGAAGTAGTAGCATGAACCCGCCGCGTGCAGTAATTGCTCGGCGAAGCTCCGCTGCGCGGGTGTCGGCTTGAAGTCATATTTGTCCTCAGGAAAATCTTCGGCCAGCGCCGTCAGCTTGCGGCCAATCTCATTCCAGGAATCGAGCACGACTTTCGATTCCGGATCGGCAGGTTTGACGGCTGCATCTTTCTTCGTCGTGTCCTGGGCATGGGCGGCAAATGCGAATGCCAGCAGGACGATAGCGAGAAACGGTAATCTTTTCATTTCTTCCTCCACGATTGAGTTTCGCGAATCAAAGCTTCAGTTTCTTATTTTGCCTGCGCCAGCTCCGCAACAACTGCGGCAACTTTTTCGAGTATCTCGTTCCAGCCCTCGAGTTGCCCGCTGTTCTTGGCGCTCTCCATCGGTTCATTTCCAATGAAAGTAAGCTTCGTCTGGCCGTTTCCTAAGTCCTCAAAAAGAGTCACGTCGTAAGCACCCTCGATGGCCTCAGATTCGATTCCCAATTGCGCAGGGTCAATCTTGTTTCCCTCCGGGTCAGAAAAGTACATCAAGGAAACAATCTTCTCGTACGGAACAATCTCATGGTATTCAACCGCATTCCAGCCCTCCTGCCCATCCGGTGCCTTCATGCAGCAGAGAAGTTTTCCTCCCACGCGAAAATCCATCTTGCAAACAGGCGCAGTAAAGCCCTTCGGTCCCCACCACTGCATGATGTACTTCGGGTCTGTCCACGCCTTCCAAACCAACTCGCGTGGGGCATCGAAAACTCGTGTTATCGTCATCCGCTCTGTCTCGTTAACCGTGTTATTTGTCATCTCTGACCTCCTCTTTTTTCATTTGCTTCACAACCTCTTCCAGCTTGTCGAAACTCTCTTCCCAGAACCGGCGATAGCTAAATGCCCAGTCGCTGACCGTCTTAATCGCCTCTGGCCTGAGCGTGCACACACTCTCCCGTCCACGCTTCGTCTTGATCACAATCCGCGCCCGCACCAGGTACGCAATATGTTTTGAAATCATCTGCTGCGAGAGCGCAAACGGTTCCGTCAATCCATGCACTGAGGCAGGCCCACGCGAGAGCCGTTCAATCATCGCCCGACGCGTCGGGTCAGACAAAGCCGCAAATGTTGTACCCAACCTATCCACAACCATATGGTAGTGCAATTCCGTCGAATGTCAATGAATATTGTCGCGAGCCGGATTTCCATTCCCTGGTCTCTGAACCCTTACACCGACGCGTGATAGATCGCCATAATGCACTCGCTGAACAGGATTGCTACCCTTAAGGCCAGTATCCGGCGACCTTTCCCAGGCGTGATCCTCGGTTGCCGCCTTACCGCTTTTCCAGCTTCCGACGGCTCGATTGATACTCGCCGATTGAGCGCCAATCCAGAATCACCAATTCTCGTCCTGAGAACTGACGTACTTTTAAGTCTGCTGAGTGGGCAAGGCTGCTCGGTGCGCTATTCAAAACGAGTAGACAATCTACTTCCATTAGGAGTAGATTGTCTACATCTATGAACGAAAGAAGTCAATATAAGAACCGAATCGAGCTGCTGCAGGGAACTCTCGACATGCTTATTCTTCAGACCCTGCAATGGGGACCGCAGCACGGATACGGGATTGTCCAGGCTTTACGTTTGCGATCCGGAGACGTGCTTCAGGTGGAGACCGGATCACTGTATCCGGCTCTCCACCGATTGGAGCGTCAGAGCTGGGTACAGTCTGAGTGGAAGCAATCAGAGAGCAAGCAAAAAGCCCGATATTACCGAATCACGGCCAAGGGGAAAAAGCAGTTGGCCTCTGATCTGGGCCGATGGGAGCGGATTGTCGAAGCGATTGGGTCGGTGATGTACGTCAAGCCGGAGGAGAGTGAGTCATGAAGTGGTTCCCGAGCTTCGGTTTTCAGCGGCGCAAGCGCGAATTGCAGGAAGAGATCGATGCTCACCTGCGAATGGCGATTGCAGATCGAGTGGCGCGAGGCGAGACAGCGGAGACGGCGCAACAAGCGGCGGCGCGGGAATTTGGAAATATTCCTCTAGTGCAAGATGTGACGCGCGACATGTGGGGCCAAGCATGGCTTGAACACCTAGGCCGGGATGTCCGTTACGCGTTACGGCAACTGCGCAAGAGCCCCGGCTTTTCGATCACCGCGACGGCGATGCTGGCAGTAGCTATCTGCGCCAACAGCACCGTATTCAGTTGGATCGACGGCACAATGTTGCGTCCGATTCCTGGCGCGCGGGACACGGGCGATCTTGTTAGCCTGCAGCGGGGGGAACGGAACTTCTCTCCGACACCGCCCTTCTCGTATCTCGACTATCGTGATCTGCGCGAGCAGAACCACACCTTCGCCGGAATACTCGCATATCATCATGATTGGATTACGCTGACCGGCGGCGCACAGCCGGAGCGTGCCTATATTGCGAACGTGTCGGCAAACTATTTCGATGTGCTCGGCATCAAGCCGCTGCTGGGGCGCTTCTTTCTGGCTGAAGAAGAGACGCGTCCAGATGCTGTTCCCAACGTGGTCCTGGGCTATTCGCTTTGGAAGACGCGTTATGCCGAAGACCCGGCAATTGTGGGCAAGTCGATCGAGATCGCCCGGCATCCTGTGACGGTGATCGGTGTGGCGCCGGAGGGGGTTGTCGGAGCAATGCCCGGGATCCGTGAAGATCTGTGGGTTACGCTCGATCCCCTCGGGACGGATGTGTCGCGGATGACGCATCGCGATGCGGACTGGCTGAACGTAATAGGAAGATTGCGGCCCGGCGTGAGCCTTGGCACGGCGGCCCAGGATCTCGATAGCCTGATGCATCATATTGTGGCGGCGTTCCCGGACGATCATCTGGGCGAGAACCGGATCACGTTGGATCCCATGTGGCGCTCGCCATTCGGCGCCAACGGATACATGGCGGCGACCTTGCCAATTCTGCTGGCCTTCGCCGCTGTGGTGCTGTTGCTGACCTGCGCGAACGTGGCTACTCTCACGCTGGTGCGGTTTGTATCTCGGCGGCGTGAACTTGCGATCCGGCAGTCGCTCGGGGCGAATCGTATTCAACTGGTGCGGCAGATGGTGCTGGAGGGCGTGATGCTTTCCATCGTCGCAGGAGCCGTGGCACTTGTGTTGACATCGTGGACTTCGAAGACATTCGCATGGTTCTTTCCGGCGAACTCGAATCCCCTCATACTCAACGGGAGCATGGACCATAAGGTGGTAATCGGGATTGCGGTGTCGTCCCTGTTGGCCGGCATGCTCTGCGGCGCGCTCCCCGCCTGGCGTTCGTCCCACGCGCCGGCAGTTGAGGTACTCAAGGCAGAGTCTGCAAGTATCTCCGGCGGCTCACGCAACCGGAAATTGCTCAGCGGGCTGGTGGTAGCGCAAATCGCGCTTTCACTTCCTCTGCTGTTGTGCTCCGGGCTATTTCTGCGAACACTGCGGAATCTCGCCGACGCGAATCCCGGATTTGAGCAGGACCACATTCTCACTGCGTCCGTGGGGCTGAATATTGCCGGCTACAGCCACGATGAGGAACAGGTGATCCGTCACAAGATTCTTGATCGCTTGTCGGCATTGCCTGGCGTGAAGGTTGCGTCTCTTACGGACTGGATTCCGATGACCCTGAGCCAGAAGAAGGAGGATGCTTATCCGGAAGGGTATGCGCCACGCCCGCATGAATCTTTGAAGGTGCTGCATGCCGAGGTGTCCCCGCAGTATTTCGAATCCCTCCATATACCCATTCTGGAAGGACGCGAGTTTACACCGGATGACGATGAAAAGGCCCCGAGGGTACTCATCGTGGATCAGACCGCGGCGAGGCGCTACTGGCCAGGGCAGGATCCGCTGGGAAAGAAACTCTGGGTGAGGGGCAGCCTTTTCACGGTAGTCGGCGTTGTGAGGAATTCAACACATACATTCGTGAATGAGTCACCGGAGCCTATGGTGTATATGAGCTTTTTCCAGGCGGGGTACGAGACGATGGTGCAGGTGGAGACCGAGGGAAATCCGGTCGACCTGGCGCCAGCGGTGGAAAACGCCATCCACGAAATCGATTCACGGCTGCCGGTTTTCGATGTGCGTTCCATGCGAGAGAGTACCCAGATGGCGAGCAGTTTCGCAGTCATACAGAGCGCCCTGGCGGGAATGTTCGCGATGATCGGGCTGGTTCTTGCAGTAACGGGGATCTACGGAGTCGTGGCATATCGAACCCAAATGCGAACTCACGAGATCGGAATACGAATGGCGTTAGGTGCTTCACGTGTGGACGTGCTGCGGCTCGTGCTTGTGCAGGGACTATGGCTTACGGGCATCGGGCTGGCGCTAGGATTGGCGTTTGCATTGGGACTGACGCGTCTTATCGCCCGGCTGTTGTACGGAATCGGCGCCAACGATCCGGTCACCGTAGTTTCCGTCGTCATGCTCCTGGGAGCAATGTCGTTGGTAGCATGCTACCTTCCGGCGCATCGAGCGATGCGCCGAAACCCTGTGACTGCGATTCGCGAACTATAAACCGCAGCTCGGATTCGACCCGAATTGCGCGAATTCGGCGTGTGCGCGGCCTCCAACTGATTGGCGAGAAGGGCAACCGGATTTCACAGGCCAGAAACCAGTCTCCGCCCGGTGGGTCTTCATTGTGCGTTGACGCTAGAACGATCGAAACGGATGGCACCTCCGCAGTTCGACGTAGGTCGCCCGGCGGTGCCGTGAAGCTAGTCATATGAGTCTGCTTTTGAATGTACCGACAAAGAG
>DATDLS010000437.1:0-18155 GCA_036519195.1 Occallatibacter sp.
GGCGCCCCGCCGCTACGACCAATTTCCGCCAGGACCGCGGTTTGCGCGATGCTGCTGATCGTCTTCGCAGCATGGGCTACGGCGCAGCAGCCGCTGCCTCTGACCGATGCCGAGCTGCGCGGCTCGACCCTTTTCACGCAATCGGCCGTCACCGGCATGGTGCTGGTCGTGGTTCGCAATCACGAAGTCCTGATCAGGGGCTACGGAGAAACTTCGCCAACAAGCGGCATCAAACCGGATGCCCACGCCCTGGTCCGGCTTTGCTCCATCTCCAAAGTGTTCACTGCGGAGATGCTGATGCAAATGGCCAATGAAGGCAGGCTCAAGCTCAGCGATCCTCTGCAGAAATTTGCGCCGCCCGCGACCATCGTGCCCCGAGGGCCGTCCGGAACTCCCATCACCCTGCTCAACCTGGCAACACACACCAGCGGCCTGCCGCGCGAGGTGAGCTCCTATCCCGGCAACACGCCGCATTTCACCTTTCCGGATCACGCGTTTCGCTGGAGATGGCTCCCCCGCCAGCGGCTGATCAGTGCACCCGGCACAGCGGCCTTGTATTCCAATGTCGGTTTTGACCTGCTGGGTGACGCGCTCGCCACTGCCGCCAGCAAACCGTACGCCGAGTTGTTGAATGAGCGCATCGTGCGCCCACTGGGTCTGCGCGATACCACGCTTTCGCCCAGCAACGATCAGTGCGCCCGTCTGCTGGTCGGCGCCAGCGACCAAGGCCCCTGCACCGACACCCAGCCATCCGGACCCAGCGGCGGGGTGTACTCCACGGGTGCCGACATGGCCCGCATGCTCGAATATCTGCTGCACATTGCCGCGCCCGGCGCGCCCATGGGCCCGGCCATGCGCGTCTATCTGAATCCGGCGCAATTGAAGTCCGCACAGGGACTGAACCACGCCGGCGACGCGACCGGCATTGGGCTGGCATGGATTCAGATTGGAGATCCGAACAGCTTATCCGCGCTGATGGAAAAAACCGGCGGCGGAGCAGGCTTCAGCACCTACATCGCTTTGAGCCCCAAAACCCAGACCGGGATCTTCCTTGCGGTAACCGACGGAAAACGACGTTCGCAGGTGGACTTCTATCACGAAGCCAACAATCTGCTGGCCGCAGTGGCCAGCGTGCCGCCGCTGCCGCCCAAAGCGCATGTCGTCCACGCGGCAAGAAAGCGCAGGCCGCGTCCTCATCACCCACCGAAGCCGGCAGCGCAATGACGTTTCGCAACCAGCCTACTGGGCCCCTCGAGCCCCGCCCGAAGCCAGCAGCCGTCGCACAAGCGAAACCAGCAGCCAGCCGCATGTGCCCAAAACGGCGTAGATCAGGACATTCATGCTCCACCCAAACACCAGCTGAGGAACACTGGAAATCTTCCCCGACGTGGGTTCCTCAATCCCCATCAGAAGCCAAGAGCTGACCCACAGCTTATTGCCAAACATCGAGTTCGACCCCATCACGCCATAGCGAAATGTCACCGCCAGCGGAATGAGAAAGCCGAGCACGGCAAAGCCAAGTACCCATCGGCAGAAACTTGTTCTCCAGCGCATGGCGAGTATCATACTCTCAGCCCAGCCGCAAAACGACGCACGCGTGTTTCGGTTGCGCGGCCCGCGGCCAAGCTAGTATCGTCCGGCGTATGCAATGGGCAACTCCGCAGGAACGTATGAAACTCGGCCAGGCTCGCCGCAAGCAGCTGGGCCGCCAGCAGCACAACGCCCTCAACATCAAGGGCCGCCGGCGGACTCCGCTGGAACTGCTGGAGCGCTCCATGCGCGGCCGGGTACCGGCGCTGGTCAAGCTCAAGTACGAACTGATGGCGGATTCGCCCTTTGGCTACTTCCGCGGCGCCGTCCCGGTGATGGCGGCCGACCTGGCCGCACTGCCCAACAGCGCCATCGTCAGCCAGCTCTGCGGCGACGCTCATGTGCGCAACGTGGGCGCCTACGCCGCGCCCGACGGCCGCCTGGTCTTCGATATCAACGACTTTGATGAAACCATTCGGGGGCCTTTCGAGTGGGACTTGAAGCGCATGGCCGCCTCCATCTCGCTGGCCGGCCGCGGATCGGGACACAAGGACTCGGCCGTCCGCCGCGCCGTCAGAGAGTGCGTCCTTCGCTACACCGCGCAGATGAAAGCCTTCACCAAGATGCCGCATCTTGAAGTCGGCCGCTTTCAGGTCCATCGCCTGGGCCAGGTAGCCCCGGTACACGCGGCGCTGCTCAAAGCCGAGCGCGCCACACCCAGCCACACGCTGGAACAGCTCACCGAGCCGGTCACAACCCGATCCGGCGCAACCGGGTCCGGCACATCGCGCCGCTTCAAAGAAATCAAACCCATGCTGACGCGCCTTCCCAAGGCTCAGGCGGACACCGTGCTCGCCTCCCTCGAACCTTATCGCAAGATGCTCGAGCCGCAGCGGCAACATCTGTTGTCTTTTTATCGCCCCGTCGACGTCGCTTTCAAAGTGGTGGGTACCGGCTCGGTGGGCCTGCGCGACTACTGCATCTTCCTTGAAGGCAACGGCCCCGACGATCCGCTCTTCCTGCAGATCAAGGAGGAGCCGGCATCGGGCTACAACGCCTATCTGCCGAACGCCCACGCCGACCATCACAACGGCAAGCGCGTCGCCGATGGGCAGCGCGCCATGCAGCTGCAGTCCGATCCGTTCCTCGGCTGGACCAACATCGGCAGCCGGCAATACCTGGTCCGCCAGCTCAATGACCACAAGGGTTCCATCGATCTGGACGACCTGGCCGGAGACGGGCTGGGGGCCTTTGCTGCAGTCTTGGGCGAACTGCTGGCCCGCGGCCATGCCCGCTCCTCGGACCCGAACGTCCTGTCCGGCTATCTCGGCTCCGGGAACGGCTTCGCCGAGGCCCTGGCCACCTTCGGCCAGCTCTATGCCGACCAGACGGAAAAAGACTGGGCGCAGCTGCGTCGCGCCCGCAAACTCCCGGCCAACCCTTAGCCGGCTCCGCCCCATTTCCAAGGATCCTGAATTCCAAGGAGGCCCCTCATTGAACCGCCGCGTCTTTGCCCGGACTGTCACTGCCACCGCTTTGGCCGCGGTCTCTCCCCGGCTCCCTGCCGAAAGGCCATCGGCCGCCAGCGGTCAGAATCTGGCCCCCGGCACCGGGGAGCCCCGGGAAACCTCCGCAGCCGCGTCTTACCCGCTCAGCATCATGCTCTGGACCATCTATAAGGAACTGCCCTTTGAAGATCGCCTGGCCAAAGTCGTAGAAGCCGGCTATACGAACGTTCAGCTGGTGGGCGAGTACCGCAACTGGACCCCGGCTGAGTTCGACCGCGCCAACGAGGCCCGCAAGCGCCTCGGCATCCGCTTTGATGCCACCGCGGGCTTGCGCAACGGAGTGGCCAACCCTGCGGTGCGCGACGACTTCGTTGCCGAACTAACAGAGGCCCTGGTCCCCATGCAGACCCTCGGCTGCCCGGCCATGATCGTTCTCTCCGGCAACCTAGTCCCCGGCCTCTCGCGCCAGGACCAGCATGAAAGCTCGATTGAAACCCTGAAGGCGGCCGCCAGGCGGATCGAAGGAAAGACCATCGATGGCCAGCCCGTCCGATTGCTGCTCGAGTGCATTCACCTGGAAGAGAACCCCAAGTACTTTCTCACCAGCGCCAGCGAGGCCATCGAGATCGTCCGCGCCGTCAACCATCCCCAGGTCCAGTTCCTCTACGACATCTACCACGAGCAGATGAGCTTCGGTGACCTGATCAGTAAGCTTGACAAGCACATCGACGTGATCGGCCTGATTCACATCGCCGACGTGCCCGGCCGCCACCAGCCGGGCACGGGCGAAATCAACTACGCCAACATCTACCGCAAGCTCCAGGCGCTCAAATACCAGCACAACATCGCCATGGAGTTCTACCCCGCCGGCGACCCCATTGCCATTCTGCGCCGAGCCAAAACAGAGGCACTGAGTCCCGGCTAGCCGCCGGCTCCCGAGCCCTGGGCAGCCTTACTGTTTGGCCCTGGATAACTCGTCTCAGCTGGAACGATCATCAGTATAAGTCCTAATCTCCTTCTTTCGGATGCACCTGCACGAGGGAAAACGCGTATCGATCCTGTGCCCGGCTTGGACCGACGGAGGCCAGCGCCCTATCGGCACAGACGCCAAAATAATTGCGCCGCGGACTTTATTCCGGCAAGGATTCTGCCGATAGAGGATAGGGAGCCGTCCAGCCGTCACTTGCTCGAGATGGACTGCGGCTGCCGCGACTTCTCATTCTGGAATGGCATATGGGACCCGCTAGTCCGATTAAAGAGCAAAACGATCCAAGTATCATCACCTCTTCGCTTGAAATCGAGCGGGTCATCAAAGATCTGCAGAGGTCGCGGAGCTTCGTCAGCGTCAGCATGAGCGGTGGCAAGAAGATGAGCTCGATGATCCTGGAGGTTGACGGCAAGAGTCGACAGTTCGTCTACGATGCAGGGCGAGAGGACGAATTAGCGGCCATCATTTCCAGCCCCAAGGTCTACTTCTCCTCCGCTCTCCGCGGCGTTCCGGTGCGTTTCTCGGTGAGATCTGCCTCGGTCACAACCTTTGAAGGAAATCCTGCGGTGCGCTCGCCGATACCGCCGGAAATGGAGTATCTGCAGCGCCGCGAGCACTTCCGGGCGACCGTCAACAAGTCGTGCACAGCCACGGTGAAAATGCCGGACGGCAAGCCGGCAGTCTTGGACCTGAAAGACATCTCGGTGGGCGGTGTAGGCCTTTCATCGATGACAATCACTTCCGAGACACTCCAGCCGGGAAGCGTGGTGGATGCGAATCTGGATTTTGCCGAACTGGGCAAGATGAAAGTGACGCTGAAGATCAGCACCCACCGCACGATTGAGAACCAGGGACGATTCACGCACATGTACGGAAGCTGCTTCTATAACATGTCCCGCAATGAAGAAACCAAGGTGCAGCAGTTGGTGTTCAAACTGGATCAGCTGAACCGGGCAAACAAAAACCCGCAGTGGTGAAAGAGCGGGGAGGCGGACCGCCTTTCCGTATCCGCTCTACAATCAATCGGTATGCCCACCGCGGTCCGCTCCCACGCAAAGATCAATCTCGGCCTATACATCGGCGCGCCGCGCCCGGACGGATTCCATGGGCTCTCGACCGTCTACCAGACGCTGGAGCTCTACGACATGGTGACGGTCTCCGCGCATCGTGCTGAAATCACAGCGATCCGCCTCACCGCAAACGACAGCCGCGTCCCCACCGACAGCCGCAATACTGCTTGGAAGATGGTCGAAATGGCTCTTCAGTCCCTCCGCCAAGCCGCTGAGGTCGAAATCCATATCGAAAAAGGACTCCCCATTCAGGGTGGGCTGGGTGCCGGGTCGGCCAACGCCGTAGCCGCACTGGTGGGGCTGGAAAACGAGTTGGGGATCGCTGCGTTCCCCGGTTCCAAAACGGGGACCCAGGGAGCTCAACCTGAAGGCTGGAAGGCGCTACCGGAAAGCGGGAATTGGGATACCAGGCGACTGGAAATCGCTGCCCGGGTGGGGTCCGATGTGCCGCTGTTTCTGATTGGCGGCGCGGTCCTCGGTACTGACCGCGGCCAGTTGGTCGAGCCTCTGCCGGACATTGAGCCCACCTGGTCGGTCATTGCCACGCCCGCAGTCGGCGTATCGACCCCGCAGGCCTTTCGCGACTGGGACGAGCTGTGCCGTCAGGAAGGTTTGACCCAGCAGGCAAGTCAAGCTAAACTAAATGAGTTGAGCCGCGCCTATGTCCGCGCCTTTCAGCAAGCGATCCCGGTTGAGGAGTCGATTGTGGAAGGACAGCAGGGAGCAGGCTCCTCCGGTGTTCTTTCCGCGGGAGAGAACCTGGCCGGACTTAAAGAGTCCGCGCTTGTCCGCACCGGGATATTGACCTGGATTCGAAACGACTTCGAACGCGTCGTCTTCGCCCAGCATCCTTCCCTTGCAGAAATCAAGCGCATTCTTTTGGGATCCGGCACGCCGGAGGCAGCCCTCCATGCCTCGCTTTCAGGGTCCGGTTCAGCACTCTTCGGGTTGTACCAGGCCCGCGGAGATGCAGAAGCGGCTCGCCAGCGTCTGCGGGCCGAGGGGGTTGCGAGCCATCTGACTCGGACTCTTTCGCGGCCGCGCTACTGGAGCGAAATGGTTGCGCAAGGATAGGATTGACAGCCAGCCGCTGGGCGAGAGAGATTCGCCTCCGGCTGTCGAATGCAGGGTTCCGGCAAGGGCTGGAAGTTTCACATGTTGGGCGATCGTCTAATGGTAGGACAGTGCCCTTTGGAGGCACTTGTCTAGGTTCGAATCCTAGTCGCCCAGCCAGAGTTTGTGCACCCGAAGAACAGCCAAGGCCAACCAGCTTGGAGGGTAATCGGAGATGGAAGCGGAAGCAGTGACGTTGACGTTGGAAGACAAACAACCCGGCGGCGACCCAAATGCGAACCCTGAAGGCGCGCCCAGGGAGCCTGTCCAGGGCTCGGGCGAGGCTGCGGCCAAGAGCAAGGACGGCAAGCCGGCCGCTGAACGCAAGCGCACCCGCAGTCTGAGTGAAGACAAGCGCTTCAAGCTGTTTTCCGGCACCGCCAACCGGCCGCTGGCCGATGAGATTGGCCAGCACATCGGCGTCAAAGTAGGCGAGGCCAAGCTGCAGCGGTTTGCCGACGGCGAGGTCTACTTCCAGCTGATCGATAACGTGCGCGGTGTGGATGTGTTTGTCGTGCAGCCGACCTGCTATCCGGTGGACCAGCACCTGGTGGAGTTGCTGATCATGATCGACGCGCTCAAACGGGCCTCGGCGGCCAGGATCACGGCGGTGGTGCCCTATTACGGCTATGCCCGCCAGGACCGCAAGGACCGTCCGCGTGTAGCCATCAGCGCCAAGCTGATTGCCGACCTGCTGACCACGGCCGGCGCCCACCGCGCCCTGTTTGTGGACCTGCACGCGGCACAGATTCAGGGCTTCTTCAACATCCCGGTGGACCACATGTTTTCGAGCCCGGTGCTGGTGAGCTACTTCAAAGAACTCAGCTTGCCCAACCTCACTGTGGTCTCTCCGGATGCTGGCGGCGTGGAGCGCGCGCGGCATTTCGCGCAGAAGATGGGCGCGCCGCTGGCCATCGTCGACAAGCGCCGGACGGATATGAATGTCGCCGAAGTGATGCACGTGGTGGGCGACGTGGCCGGCAAGACCTGCCTGATCATCGACGACATCATTGATACCGCCGGAACCTTGGTCAAGACCGTAGACGCTCTTTACGCCGCTGGCGCGGCTACGGTCTACGCCTGCGCCAGCCACGCCGTGCTTTCCGGGCCGGCCATTGACCGCATCGCCAACTCGCGCCTGGAGCAGGTGGTCGTCACCAACACCATCCCCCTGCGCGAAGCGGCCCAGAAAGTTTCGAAAATTAAAGTGCTCTCCATCGCCGGGCTGGTCGGCGCAGCCATCGAGAACATCCATCTGGAGACCAGCGTCAGTTCGTTGTTTAACTAAGGGGTCAGGGATCGGAGTTCAGGGATCAGTGACCGCGTATGAAGTTCAAATCGCCAGGTATCGGCAGACGGCCAGCGGGAACGCTCAGAAGTTCTACTGGCCCCTGCCCCCTGGCATAACAAAGGGAGCGGCCCTCAAACGTCCGTGCCCGAACCCAGGAAACGAGAGACCGAAATGCCAGAAGTAGTCGTAGCCAAGCCCCGCGAGGGCAAGTTCAACAAGAATGCCGCCCGCCGCGTGCGCGTTGCCGGCAGGATTCCTGCCGTGCTTTACGGCGCCGGCCACAACCCGGTGGCCATTGAAGTGGATCCCAAGCAGATCTCCCGGATCCTGTTTTCCGAGACCGGCCACAACACCATTTTCGACGTCGAGATCGGCGGCTCTGCGGCGGCCAAGGCGATGATCGTCGACTGGCAGCGCGAACCGATCAAGGATCAGCTGATCCACATCGACCTCAAGCGCATCGCCCTCGACAAGACCCTGCGCGTCAAGGTGCGCGTCAAGCTGCTGGGCATTCCGGTGGGTGTCAAGGCCTCCGGCGGCATCCTCGACCAGGTTCTGCGTGAAGTGGAAATCGAGTGCCTGCCCGCGGACATCCCCAGCCATATTGATGCTGACGTCAGCAACCTCGAACTGCACGGCGTGATCCGCATCGGCGATCTGCCCCACTCGGACAAGATCGAATACCTGAATGCCGAAGACGCCACCGTAGCCCACGTCGTCTCCATCCGTGAAGAGGTTGCGACTCCGGCTGAGGTTGATGCCGCTGCTGCTGCTGCTGCCGCCGCAACCACCGCCGAGCCGGAAGTGGCCAAGAAGGGCAAGCCGGAAGACGCAGTCAAGGCTGCCGACGCCGCCAAGAAGCCTGCGGCGAAGAAATAAGCCTTGGCTGAGGAAAGTCAGACTGGTGTGCGTCCGGGCCCGTTTATTGTTGTCGGGCTCGGCAACCCGGGTTTGGAGTATCTGTGGACGCCGCATAACGCGGGGTTCATGGCGATTGATCGCATCGCCGGGCAAGAGGGCGTTGTGGTCGGAAACCGGCGCTGCCGGGCCGCAACGGCAACCTGCCGTATCGCAGGGCGCCAAGTGATTCTGGCCAAGCCGGAGACCTTTATGAACCTGAGCGGGCTTTCCGTAGCTGCGCTGGTTCGGGAGTTTGAAGCGGACCCGGCCAAAGACCTGCTCGTGATCTACGACGAGCTCGATCTGAGGCTGGGGACCTTCAAGATCAGGGAGCGCGGTTCGCCCGCCGGGCACAACGGAGCCCGCAGCGTTACCGGCGCCCTGGGAAATCAGGAATGGTTGCGACTGCGCATCGGCGTGGGGCTTGATGCTCCCGCGGAGGCAATTGCCGCCGCGGGAGGCAGAAGGCCGGGCAAGGATTATTTGCTTTCGCCCATGCGCAAGGCGGATCTGACGGTTCTCGATGAAGTGCTGGACAAAGTGGCAACCGCCACCCGGCGCATCATCGAGCAAGGCCCCGGACCCGCGATGAACGAGTTCAATCGCCGCGACTAAATCGCCGGCGGAGACGGGACTTAAGGGAAGGAAGCCGCCAAGGCTTGAAAAGGGTCACTTGTGATCCCCATCGATCCGGCGGTTCGAGGCTGGGCCCGTGAGCCCGGCGGAAAAGGAAATCGTGATGTCGCGTGTATATGAAGTTATGTTCATTGTTCGGCCCGATGTGGCCGAAGAAGATGTCGACAAGCTGATTGCCGGCTTCTCCACCACCGTGACCGGTGGCGGCGGAGTGGTGAAGACGGTGGATAAGATGGGCCGCCGCAAGCTTGCTTACCTGGTGCGCAAGTTCAATGACGGCAACTACGTTCTGCTGACCATTGAGGCCACCGGCCCGGTGGTTCTCGAGCTCGAGCGCCGCCTGCGCGTCACTGAGCCGGTGATCAAGTTCATCACTGTGCGCATTGACGAGGAAGATAAGCGCCTGGCCAAGGTGAAGGCTCTGCGCGGTGTTCGCCGCAAGCCCACACCGGTGGAGCACGCCGCTCCGGCCGCTCCGCCTGCTGCGGCCCCGGTCGAAGCTGCCGAGCCGGCTCCCGCCGCCGTCTAGTCCCGCCGTGCGAAGAGGCCGGCTTGCCGGCACCTCCGCTGCGGCCAGTTTTATCCATCGTTTCGCGCCAGTCCAAGTGACCAGCGAGAAACCGAAGAGAGTGAAAAGGAAACACTATGTCAGAAGATACCCCTGGAAGAGCGCCCGAGACGGGCGCAGCAAGCTCTGAATCTGTTCCCAGTTCCAGCCCCGCTCCCCGCTCCGGCGGCGGACGCCCGCAGGGCGGTCCTGGCGGCCGGCCCTCCGGCGGACCTGGCGGCCGCGGAAAGTTCTTCCGCCGCAAGAAGGTCTGCAAGTTCTGCACCGAGAAGATTGACGCCATCCCCTATCGCGATGTTCGTCTGCTTCAAGGCTTTGTGGCCGAGCGCGGCAAGATCGTGCCCCGCCGTTTGACCGGCGTGTGCACCACGCACCAGCGACGCCTGACCCGCGCCATCAAGCAGGCCCGGAACATCGCCCTGCTGCCGTTCGCGACCCGGCACTAAGCGGCCGCCGTTTTGAAAAAAAGGCCCGGTTTGAGCCGAGCCGAAGACGCCGACCCCCTTCGCGGGCTTTAGCCTTCGCGGGAATGTCGGCAGCCAGAATTGAGAATCGCGGGGTCGCCATCGCTTCGAGGGGTCTTTCCATGAAGGAGAGACCGCCAGCAGCAGCATCACCTCGCATTGGAGAGTTTCCCATGGAAGTTATTCTGAAAGAAGACGTAGTCAACCTCGGCCACCGCGGCGACGTTGTCAAAGTCGCTGACGGCTATGGCCGCAATTTTCTGCTGCCCCGCAAGCTTGCGCTGCAGGCCACGAATGCCAACAAGGCGGTCATCGAGCAGATGAAGTCCGCTGCCGCCCGCCGCTCAGCCTCGGAGAAAATCCAGGCTGAACAGCTGCTGAGCAAACTCGAGCCGGTCGTGCTCAGCTTCACTCGTAAGTCGGGCGATGGTGGCCACCTGTTCGGCTCCGTCACCTCGGCTGACATCGCCGCCGAACTGGCAGCCAAGGGCTTTGAAGTCGATCGCCGCAAGATCGTCCTCAACGACCCGTTGAAGTCTCTCGGTGACCACAGCGTGACCATCAAGCTGCACCGCGAAGTCACTGCGCACGTCAAGGTCAAGGTTGTGGGCGACGGCACCGAAGTCCCCGCTGTCGAGCCTGCGGCTGAGCCGGCCGCGGAAGAAGTCGCGGCCGAGTAGCGTTTCAATCGAAACGTATCATCCCCTCGCTCCTGCTGAGGGGATGATGCGTTGATCTCTGGCGTCGCTCGCCCGATCGGCCCCTCTGCGGACAGAAGACTGGCGGCAAATCTTGCGCGCCAGAGTATCCGCTGCCTCTTTTATGCCTGTGGACCGCTTCCGCTGGTTCAGGCGTCCGGGCGACAGAGGCTTCGCCATCCCGCACGATGACCGCAAGAGCATACTGCTGATTTCATTTGCAAATCGCCGCCCATCAGTTTGAGAAAATGTCTTTTTCTGGGGCACCGCCGGCGGACAGAACCAGCTTCTTGAGCGCCTTGGTCATGTTCTGCTGGAAGTTGGGCACCACGTCCGTCTTAGGCAGGCTGAACAGCAACCGCGCCCGGTTGCGGGCAACGCTCGCGTCCAGCTGGTTATGCGCGTCATAGCAGGTCCTGGCCTTCTCGCCGCCCAGCGAAGTCATGGTCACGCGCAGCACTTTGGCGCGCGGATGATACGTGTCGCTGGGGTCGAACGTCTCCCACAGCAGGCTGTTGCTATCAATCGCGCCCAGAAAGACGTCGCATCGGCCATCCGGCTGCGTCACAGAAAGCACGCCTGTGGCCGCGTCAAACGACACATCCTGGTTGTCGTTGATGCCATCGTTGGGGCTTAGCTCCAACAGCTTGCCGCGGACGTATTCGGCCAGTTGTTGCGGGGTGGGTTCCGGCTTCTTGCTGTGTGCCTGTCCGCTTCCGGCTGCCCTGCGCGGCGCCGGAGCGGGCTTGGCCGCCGGCGCCGGAGGCGCGGGTTCGGGCCCGCACCCGCAGATGGCCAGAAGCAGCGCGGAGGCCGAGATGCGTGCCAGTCCGCTCATCGCCGGCAAGGTCCCATCGGGAGAAGCATGGGGAGAGTATAGCCCGGTTATGCCCGCCGTTCGTCCACCATCGCCAGCGGCCGGCTGCGGTCGGTCCTCAGAGTAGGCACTGCCGCCAGCAGGCTTTTCGTATACGGATGCTCTGGCGCGGTCAGCAGCTTTTCGCTCGGTCCCTCTTCTACCACTTGCCCGGCGCGCATCACCGCCACGCGGCCAGCCATCTGCCCCACCACCGCCAGATCGTGCGAAATGAACAGCATTGCCAGTCCGCGCTGGCGCTCGAAATCCTTCAGCAATTCCAGCACCTGCGCCTGCACCGTCACATCGAGCGCCGTCGTGGGCTCGTCGGCAATCAGCAGCCGCGGCCTGTTGATCAGCGCCATCGCAATCATGATCCGTTGCCGCTGCCCGCCGGAAAACTGGTGCGGATAGTCCCCAAACCGCTGTGCTGCGTCGGGAATGGCCACTGCCTCGAGCGCGGCAATCGCTTTGCGTTTCGCCTCGCGCCCCGTCCACGAGGGAGCATGCGCCTCGAAACTCTCGGCCACCTGGCGGCCGATGCTCATCACCGGATTCAGAGCCGTCATCGGCTCCTGGAAGATCATCCCGATCTCACGTCCCCGCACCCGCCGCAGCGCCTGGGGGCTCTGCCGTAGCAAATCGACTGAGTCCCCCGGACTCCCCAGACTCCGCCAGAGAATCTCTCCTTTGACCCGCGCCGCCCGTCCCAGCAGACCCAGAATCGCCATCGCGGTCGCGCTCTTTCCTGAGCCCGACTCGCCAACCAGTCCCAGCACTTGGCCTTCATCGATCCGCAGGTCGATGCCCCGCACTGCCTCCGCAGCCCCAAACCAGACCCGCAGTCCGCGTATGTCGATGAGCCCGCCCATGGAGCCATCGTAGTGCATCCGGGTGCATACGGTGTCCCCCGGCCGAGGCCGCATTCACCCCGCAGCGCGCAATGATTTAGTCTGCCATTGAGAGACTGCTGATCGTGTCGGGAGTCGGCCCCCAAGACCGGAATCAGCGCCATCAGGAGTGGTTCATGAATCGCCCGACCGCGCGTCGCCTTACAGCCGTCCTCTGCCTCGCCGCCACCACCGCATTAGTCGCGCAGGCGCCGCCTGCCGCCCCGGCCCCGGCAGCAGCCCCAGTCGTCGCCCCGCGACCGCCGCGCCCCCTGCCGCCCACGCGCGATCCGCACACTCCGGGCTATGTTACGGCGGCCACGCTGGCGGACGGAACCAATGCGCCCAGCGATGCCGACGGCAACTTCGTTCTCGGCCCCGCGCATCCCGCCGCGCCGGAATCGGTTGTCCAACCGGCCAATCCCCAGGGCGCGGTGATCGAGTTCACCATGAACTCCTCGGACAGCAAGCGCTACCCCGGCATCGCCCGCGAACCCGGCACCTTCGGCACACCCGACCCCGCGAACCCGGCCAGGCTCCTGGTTCCCACCAGCCATCGAGCTCCCTGGACGCGCCGCGTCACCGTCTACGTTCCCAAACAGTATGTCCCGGGCAGCGTCGCGCCCTTCATCGTCGGCGCCGACGGCCCTGACCGGACCCTATTCACCGTCCTCGACAACCTCATCGCCGAGAGCAAGCTTCCGCCCATGGTTGCCATCTCGATTTCAAACGGCGGCGGAGACGCGCAAGGCAGCGAGCGCGGCCTCGAATACGACACCATGTCCGGCCTTTACGCCGAGTGGGTGGAGCACGAAGTGCTGCCGCTGGTCGAAGCCCAGGCCCAGGTCCGGCTCTCCCACGACCCGGACGCCCGCGCCACCATGGGGGGTAGTTCCGGAGGCTCCTGCGCCTTGATCATGGCCTGGTACCATCCTGAGTGGTACCACCGCGTCCTCACCTACTCGGGCACCTACGTCAACCAGCAGTGGCCATCGAACCCCGCCTCACCCCACGGCGCATGGGAGTTCCACGAGCACCTGATTCCCGGTTCAGCCGCCCAGCCCATTCGCCTCTGGATGGAAGTCGGCGACCGGGACCTGTTCAACCCCAACGGGATGCAGGACGGCATGCACGACTGGGTCATCGCCAACGAACAGATGGCCAAAGTCCTCGCCGCCAAAGGGTACCACTATCAATTCGTATTTGCCGTGAATGCCGGCCACGTGGACCACGCCGTCAAGCTCCAGACGCTGGCTGAAGCCCTGGAATACATCTGGCAGGGTTACCCCATCCCCAGCAAGCCGTAACAGATGCGCCAGCGAGCTGAATCCCGGCTGCCCCACGCAGCACCCGTCTTTATTCTGCGGATGAAAGCGTGCTGCCACAAATCCCGGATTCCCTCTCGTCCGGCGCGCAAGATGCGCGCGAGCAGCCCCATCCCTTGGGCTCTTTGCGCGGAGAGGATGGGGTAACTCCAACGAACGTATTCGGGTTTTTGCGGTCGCAGGACCGGCAAACCGCCCTAGCCGACCATCTCCTTGACAATCCCCGGTGCGGCCGCCAGGGCCGCATCAATCTGCCCCTGCTCTTTGCCGCCAGCCTCGGCAATCTCCGGCTTCCCGCCACCCGAGCCGCCCACCAGCTTGGCCACCGCCCCCACCAGCTTCCCGGCCTGCACCCGCCTGGTCAACCCCGCGGTCACCCCGGCAATGAGCGCGACCTTCCCTTCCGGCTGCGCCGAGGCCAGCACCACCACGCCCTCGCCCAGCTTCTGCTTCAGGTTGTCGACCAGTGTGCGCAGCTGTCCGCGCTCCAGCTGGTCGGCGCGCAGCGTTACCAGCTTCACGCCCTCTACGTCCACCGAGCGCGCCAGCGCCTCGTCGAGCGAGCCGGCTGCCGACTTCATGCGAACGTCTTCCAGTTCGCGCCGCAGCCGCTTCAGTTCCTCTTCCTGTGCTGCCAGCTTGGCCCGGAAGGCTTCCGCAGGACTGCTGCCCGCAGCCGGCGGGGCGATTTGAGTGGCAACTTGCGAAAGGGCAAAATCCTGCCGGAACGTATCCAGTGACCCGAATCCGCTGATTGCCTCCAGCCGGCGCACACCGGAGGAAACCGAACCCTCGCTCAAAATCTTGATCAGGCCAATCTCGCCTGTGGCGCCGGTATGGGTCCCGCCGCACAGCTCGGTCGAGAAGCCATCCGACAGCTTCACCACCCGCACCTTGTCGCCGTATTTCTCGCCGAACAGCGCCATGGCGTGATACTCATTCACGGCCACATCAATCGGCACATCCTCCAGTGTCTCGACCTTGGCGTTGGCCAGCACTTCGCGGTTGACGATGTCTTCAATTTCCTCCAACTCTTCATCTGCCACCGGCGCAAAGTGCGAGAAATCAAAGCGCAGCCGGCCCGGCTCAACCGAAGAGCCGGCCTGCTTGACATGCGTGCCTAAAACATCGCGCAGCGCCGCATGCAGCAGATGCGTGCCGGTGTGGTTGCGGCGAATGTCGTTGCGGCGCTCGCCATCAACCACCGTGTTGAGGTGGTCACCGACGGCCAACGGTTGCTTCAGCACCGCCTGGTGGGCGCGGACGCCTTGCACAGGCAAGACACAGCCGGTGATCTCGGCGACGACGGTGTTGCCATCCGACGAAGTGAATCGGCCGGTATCTCCTACCTGTCCGCCGGAGTCGCCATAGAAGCTTGTTTGATCGAGCACCACAGCGACAGAATCCCCGGCGCCCGCAAAGGGCACGCCCACGCCATCCTTGACGATGGCCAGGACTTCGGCCCCGGGGACATTGAGCTGCTTATAGCCGAGGAAGCTGGTCTTGGGCAGTTCGCGGAAGGCCGGGCTGGCGGATTTTTGGCTGCCGCCTTTCCAGCTGGCGCGGGCGCGGGCCTGCTCGGCTTCCTTGGCACGCTCGAAGCCGGCTTCATCAAAGCCAATACCGGCATCGCGCGCGGCATCGACCATGAAGTCGAGCGGTAAGCCGAAGGTTTCGTAAAGGTGGAAGGCTTTGTCGCCGGTGAATTCGCCCTTCAACTCCTCATTCAGGCGCGCGACACCAATCTTGAGTACCCGGTCGAACTGCTTCTCTTCTGCTCCGATCACCTTGGCGACGCGCGCCGCAGAGTCGACTAGCTCCGGATAAGCGCCCTGCATCAGATCCCGCACTGCGTAGACCATCTCGTAGAGAAACGGCTGTTCCTGGCCGAGCAGTCGTCCATGGCGGATGCCGCGACGGAGAATCTTGCGCAGGACATACCCACGGCCTTCGTTGGAGGGCAAAACGCCATCGTTAATCAGGAACGTGGCGGCGCGGGCGTGGTCGGCAATGATGCGCAGGCTGGCGTTGGCCACCTCGTTGGCTACGCCGGTCAGTTCAGCTGCCTTGGCAATCAGCGGCGTGAACAGATCTGTCTCAAAATTGGACACTTTGTGTTCGAGCACGGCGGCTACTCGTTCGAGGCCCATGCCGGTATCGATCGAAGGCTTGGGCAGCGGCGTCAGCTTGTAACTCGTCGCCTTGGTCGCCGGATCAACAACAGCGGAGCGGTCGAACTGCATGAAGACCAGGTTCCAGATCTCCACGTACCGTGCCTCATCCTGCCCAAACGGCAGATCCACGCCCGGCGTCTCAGCCGCCTCCATGCCCATGTCGTAAAAGATTTCCGAACACGGGCCGCACGGGCCCGTCTCACCCATCTGCCAGAAGTTGTCCTTGAGGCCATACTCCCGGATGCGCTCCCTGGGAACGCCGGCCTCGATCCAGAAGGCTTCAGCTTGGTCGTCGCGGGGAACGTTGTTGGCGGGATCGCCTTCAAAGATGGTGACGTAGAGCTTGTCTTTGGGAATGCCGTACCAGAGGTCGCCGGTGACCAGTTCCCAAGCAAACTGAATCGCGTCGCGCTTGAAGTAATCTCCGAACGAGAAGTTCCCCAGCATCTCAAAGAAGGTATGGTGGCGGCGCGTAAAGCCGACATTCTCCAGGTCGTTGTGCTTGCCGCCGGCGCGTACGCATTTCTGCGAAGTGGTGGCCCGCGCGTACTCCCGCTTTTCTGCGCCCAGAAACAGATCTTTGAATTGGTTCATCCCCGCATTGGTAAACAGCAGCGTGGGGTCGTTGACAGGTACCAGCGAGGAAGAGTGTACCCGGCGGTGCCCCTTCGATTCAAAAAAGGACAGAAAAAGCTCGCGGATTTCGTTTCCAGTTCGGAGTTGCATGACCTAACCAGTGTACTTGGCAGTCTCGGCTCACCGCACCTGCAGCAAACGGGTAGTCTGTTTTGGGTCTATTATTCATACGGCAATTCGGAGCGGGCTCACAGTATGGCCGCGCTCAGAACCCACATTGTACTTCCGGCTCAGCTCGCGCAGGACATGAACGAACTCGTCGGCCCCCGAGGGCCGAGCACCTTCGTCGTCGTAACTGCCGAGGGGCGACTGCGGCGACGCAGCTGCTGGTCTTTCTCGAAGGTGGTCAATCCTTCTGGTCCAGCGAAAAACCCGCCCGACATGGCCGGAATATGCCCGGCGGAGTGGGTTCGCTCCTCGCACTACCTGACCAGCGCCTGGCTGGCAGAAAGAAATGAGAACCTGGTTCCGAAGTGATCGGAGCGCCGCGGTTGATTCGCGATACGACCCTTCTGACGGATGCGCTTCGAAATCACCATGAGAAGCGATCGTTGCCGGTAGGCCGGGCTGCATCGGGTCTGGAATTCGAGACGGCGACAATCGAGGTCGCGGAGGGCTATGTTTCGCAACCGCTCTCGAGTCTGGCTGCGCGCTCGCCTCGAATAACCAAAGCGTAACCGCAGCGGCTTATAGATTCCCGGAGTCGCGCTTTTCCCCTGCCGTAAAGGCGAATCGATCTTCGCAAGTGCGCCACACGCTCTGGCCCAATGATGCGGCCCAGTGGCATTGCATACCAGGCAAGGACGCGGCGCTTCCCCGGGCCGCCCGCTCCGTTTCTGCATCCTATTCAGCGAAGGTTCATTTGGAGGCACCCATGGATAAATTCGCTCTGTTAGCTCTGTTAGAGGCCAAGCCCGGCAAGGAACAGGAAGTAGAAGCATTTCTGAAGTCGGCTCAGCCATTGGCTGTCCGCGAAAACGGCACCACCACCTGGTACGCTGTCAAACTCGGCCCCGCCAAGTTCGGCATCTTCGACACCTTTAAAAACGAAGATGGGCGCGATGCCCATCTTACCGGCGAAATCGCCAAAGCCCTGTTCGCCAAGGCTGAAGACCTGTTTGCCGTCCCACCCCAGGTGGAAAAACTGCAGATTCTCGCCTCCAAAGCCCCGGCCGCATAAGCCAAACACTTCGAGAAACTCGGTCGAAAGGAATCGGGGTCCCAACCCTGCCAAAACAGCGTGGGCTTTGTCTCGGCCCCCCGGTGTACGACGATTTGGGGCTCACCGGGTGGGACAGCAAGTTGCCAATATTCCACCGTCAAGTGAACACTCAGCCGTAAAACGCGCGGCAAGGAGCGCAGCTACTCGTCCCGGCCCTCGTCGTCGAGAGTCTCCAGCCCCCCCAGGGCTTGCTCCGGCACATCCCATTGGCGCAGAATCTTCGAAATCACCCCCGTCGAAAACCCCGCCATGATCAGGCGCCGCATGACCCGCGCCGTCTCCTTTG
>DATDLS010000438.1:0-52952 GCA_036519195.1 Occallatibacter sp.
AGCACCCTGTTTGTGTGGGAGCCGAATAACTGTCCCCGTCCGAAGGGAATGTTATAGGAGCCGTTTGCCGAGAGGTTGTGCCGGACATCCAGTTCAGACGGACCGTAATCGCCATGGATGTTGTTGCCGTCCTGGATGGCATTGGGTCCCGATGAGTCCGCCGCACCATAATTTCCGTTGGTGTCCGTCATAGACTTTGCCCAGGTGTAATTAACCGTTGATTGAAAGCCCTTGCTGATCCGGTGGCGCATCGTGATCTGCAGCGCGTTGTAGTTCGAAATGCCCTCTGTGTCGAAGGTCTCGACCGTGCCATTCTCTCCGACGAGCCTGGAGAGCGGAGCCAGATCCGCAGTGGGAATGGCGGAGATAGGCGATCCGCTCGTAAGTCCCAGCGCAGTAAGCGAGGCTGCCTGCGCGGTGGTCAGCTGGTTGCCGTTGCGGTAGTCGATCAGCCGTTGACCAAGTTCCCCCACGTACCCGAACTGCACTGAAGTCGAGTTGTTCAGCTCAATCTCGTTGTTGAAGTTGAACTCTTGAACATAGGCCTGCCGGTAGTGCTGGTTGAAGGCGGTGTAACTTGCATTGTTTGCCTCGCCCGCCGCACCTACCTGGAACCCATTGGTCTCGGCAAAGAAGTTGCCTGGATTGGTCAGGCTCACCGGAGCGGTCGAATTGAGCGAGAAGGCTGTAATGAACGGCGCATTGGCTGCCAGGCTGCTGGAACCTTCAAGGAAGCTGGTGGTGCCGTAGCCGCCACGAAAGACAATCCGCGGATTCATCTGATAGGCGAAGCCAAGTCGTGGCTGAAACTCGTCATATGTCGGCTGGTAACAGGCGCGATTACTGCACACGAAGGAACCGACCGGTGCTCCCGCAGGCACACTTCCCGCATACTCGACAAGACCTTGCTGAGGACCGCTCAGGATCACGTTCGCGATCTGGTTGTGTACTTCGGTGTATGGCGAGTCGAATTCGTAACGTACACCGAGATTCAAGGTCAACTTATCGGTAATCTTCCAGTCATCCTGGATATAACCAGCGACGCGAACCTGCCGCTCGCCGAAGAAGCCGTTGGAGAGGCTGATGGCCTGGCTGTCCGCACGATCGACGAACCAGTCCGCAGGTCCATATTGGAGGGATGCACCCGGAAGAGAGGTGTTCTGGCCGTTGAAGTTATAGGTCCCCAGTTGGCCGCCGCCACCGTACTGCGTGAAATTCTGCTGATACCGCAGCAGTTGAGCGCCGATTGTGAACAGTTGCCGGCCTCGCTGAATGGTCAGGTCATCGTGGAGGCTGAAGGTATTGTCACGCAGTTGTTGCGGTGAAGCCGGATCGCCGATGCCGGTAACCTCACTGGATCCCTGAAACGTAAATCCGACAAACTGCTGCGGGGACGGCGTTGGAATGCCGACTACTTGGTCTCCGTTCATGCCGAAGTGACCGGTCGAGTCTGTGGGAATATTCGAGTCCCAGCGGATACGGGTGAAGCCGAACCGCGCTTCGTTCACCATGGCCGAAGAGATGGTATGGACCCAGGTGACCCCACCCAGCTTGTCAGGATAAGAGTTCGCTATGGGGAAGGTGATAGGCAGTACGGCGACACTTCCGCCCGTCGAAATACCTTGCGTGTAGAAGGCGGTAATCTTGTCCACTGCTCGCGGGTTGTATTCTATCTTGACGTCGCCCTGATCGTTGGTAACGAAGGCATTGGTAGGCCCTTGAAAGTTATTTTGGTCCAGACCGTCGGTCGGCGCATGGTTCGGCAGCGGGTAGTACTGTGAGTTGTTGACCACATATTGCACGACCGGATTGGTGATTGGTATGATGCCTCCCGGAAATGGCTTGTATCCATTCTGCGGGTCCACGATCTGATAGCCCGCCGCCGCCGCCGCGGCGAAGTTGCCTTGGCGCTCCGCGGCTGAGAGCACGCTGTCCGAGCCAAAGCCACCGGAGTGATTCCGGGTCCCCTCGTAGTCTACAAAGAAGAAAAGTTTGTTCTTGAAGATGGGTCCGCCAACGGTCCCGCCGAAGATATTTTGCGTGTAGGGTGTCTTCGAGACACCCGAGAAGTTGTTACTCCACGTATTCGCGGTGAGGTCCTGATCCTCAACGTAGTCAAACAGGCTGCCGTGAAAGTGATTGGTGCCGCTCTTGAGTACGGAGACGATATCGCCGCCGTTTACGTTGCCATATTGCGCAGGGGCATTCGCCGAGATGACCCGCATCTCCTGCAGGGCATCGGGCGAGGGAGCATAGCCGATCAGGTTGTTCTGGGTTTCGTCGATGCTGATCCCGTCGAGCGTGTAGGTGTTGTCCTGCGCGCGATTGCCGTTGATTGTCACCACTCCGCTGTTGAAGGTGTCGCGCTGGATGGCGTTGTTGCTGGTCAGCCCGGTCGGCGCGGTATTCACCGCACCAGGCTGGAAGAGAGTGAGCGAGGAAAAGTTGCGTCCGTTGAGTGGCATGGTGCTGATCTCTTTCGCATCGAGCGAGAGTCCGAGCGTCGCATCCGTACTGTCGAGGATGGGGGCGAGATTGCTCTGCACCGTGACCGAGGAGTTGGCACCACCCAGGGTCACATGGGCATCGAATTTGGCGTTCTGGTTGATCTCGAGGACGAACTGCGGGATGTCGAGCCGGGTGAAACCCTTTGCCGTAACTTGAAGGGTGTAGGTCCCGATGGGTAGGAAGCGGATCGCGTAGACGCCGGCTGCATCGCTGGTGGTTGCGGTGCGGACGCCGGTGCCGGTGTTGATGGCGGCCACACTGGCGCCGGGCACGACGGCGCCACTCGGGTCGAGTACGGTGCCGCTAACCGATCCGGTGACTGTTTGGCCATGCACGATGCCAGCACTAAGACAGACGGCTGCCATTAACAAAAACAGAAAAGCTGTAAAGCGGACCTTCTTGATGCTCATTGTTTCTCTCCGGTGATACGGACGCGGAATGCATCCGCAAAGTTGGTATCGCAACGAATGAGGGGGGCCGGCCTCCATGCGAAGCGCGATCATCCATACGAACTGGATTGTCGCTGAGTTTATGAAATTGACGAAACGGATGTCAACAAAATATTCAAAATTCTGCAATATATGCAATTTTGTAATCAAAATATTGCAATATATGGGAATTTTAATCTGGGTGGGCCTGGCACGATTGACGTAGTATTACCCGTGAAACCTTTTCGAGAGAACGAGATGACATCGACCAAACAAAACCGGGCAAAGCAGATTCTCCACCTGTTGTTAGAAAAGGGCGAGGGGAGCATTGATGACCTTGCATCTGAGGTTGGAGCTTCGACGGCGAGTGTGCGCCGTGACTTGATTAGCCTCGAGGAGCGAGGGCTGGTCAACCGCACGCATGGAGGCGCGGAAGTCGCGGGAAAGTTAAACTACGCGCCGTTTCGCTTCGATGCGGCGTTTTCACTGCGCGAGGAGCGATTTGCGGACGAGAAACGGAGGATTGCATTGGCTGCTGCGGCCATGGTAATAGACGGTGAAACGATTGCGTTGTCACCGGGGACCACGACCACGCAAATTGCACGTAACCTGCGACATCGCGAGGGAATTCATATCGTGACCAGCGCGGTGAATATCGGAATGGAATTGTCGAGCCTTCCGAATATGAAAATCACCCTGACTGGAGGTTCGGTGCGATGGCCTGGATCGTTCTCTATGGTTGGATCGACGGCCTTTGAATCGCTGCAACGGCTGTTCTTCGAGAAGGTCTTTATGGGAGCATGCGGTATTCATCCGCTCTATGGAATTACAGTGATCGAGTCGGATGAGGCATTGATCTTGAATGAGATGGCTAAGCATGCCCGACAGGTGATTGCCGTCGCTGACTCAAGCAAACTGGGTATGATCAGCGCGATGCAGGTATGCCCGCCTAGCCGGATTCACACGATCATCACGGATGATAGCGTGGACCCAGTTTTGGTAGAGAAATTCAATCTCCAGGGCCTCCGCGTTATTACAGTTTAGCAGGCTGCGATCCACAACGATCGATCTGGTGCAGAGATCGGGCTTCAGAACTTCCGAACGAAGAAATTACAGCGGTTACATCGTACTTCCGCTTTTTAAAACGGCGCTTTGCTCTCGTGCATCGCATAACGCATAGTCAAAGCCGGGCTGAATAGCCCACGCACCCACCTCGCCTTGCTTGTTGATTGCCAGAAATCCCACCTGCAAATCTCTGGCTGCCGGTCTACGTTTGAGAATGCGGGAGATGGCCTCTTCGCACGCAGACTGTGGCGAATGCCCCTGGTGCATAAGTTCAACCACTAAAAAACTTCCGCAATTGCGGATGACTTCTTCGCCCACTCCAGTGGAGGTGGCACCCCCTACCTCATTGTCTACATACAGGCCAGCCCCAATAATCGGGCTATCCCCCACGCGGCCACGCAGTTTCCAGGCCATGCCACTTGTAGTGCAGGCACCGGAGATGTTTCCATGCACGTCGATTGCCAGCATCCCAATGGTGTCGTGATTTCCCTTGCTCCCCGGAACAGGGGTCGAGGAGCTCTTACCGTAACTCTTGGTCTCGCTGTTCGCGATAGGTTTGTAGTCGGCGCTCTTCAACCACTCGTGCCACGCGGCATTGGATTCGGGAGTTAATAGTTCTTCCTTCGGGAAACCTTGCTCTATAGCAAATTGGGTCGCTCCATCACCAACCAGGAGCACATGCGGGGTGCGCTCCATTACTCGGCGAGCCACGGAAATGGGATGTGCGATGTGCTCGATTGCTGCCACAGCACCGCAATTGCCGTGTTCGTCCATGATGCTTGCGTCCAGGGACACATGGCCGTCACGATCTGGATAACCTGCACGGCCTACGCTGTGATTTTGCAAATCAGCTTCTGGGACGCGCACCCCTGCCTCGACGGCATCCAGCGCTCGCCCGTCCTGAGAAAGTATTTGCCAGCAAGCGTGATTGGCCGCTACGCCAAAATCCCAGGTCGAAATGACGCAAGGTAAGCTGAGTTTGACTCCTCGAGAAGAGGAATCAGCAGCGCTGGCAGTCTGCATCACGTGCGAAAACATTGTGGAACCCAAGATGGATGTTTTGAGAAACTCTCGCCGATTCGCCATATTTATTTGTTAAGATGCACAGAGCCTTCCACCCCTAAAAGCGTATGCGCCAAAAACTCTCTGCAGGTGCGTAACAGAGGATGTTCCTGGCCTCGGCACTTCCTCTTCGGATTCAATATTCGAAATATAGCATATGGTGCTTAGACGTCCGCTTCTTGCCTAACGGAGCGACCTGACGTGGCTGGAAGAACGAGAGCTGGTTCATCGCACGCACGGTTCAGATACGCTGGCCGGGCAAATGCTGTACGAGCCATTCCGATTCGATTCTTTCGGTTTCAAGACCAAATGGCGTGCAGGTGCTGGCGGTCTGATGACTTCCCCGTTCCGGCGAACACGGCGCTGGCGGGCAAGTCGACTGACTTGCTGTCCGGCCGGCGTATACGCGGGCGGCGGACGTTCCGGCATCTGTCCGGGGGGGGAGCGGCGCGCTCCTCCTCGTAAGGTGCGATGGGCAGCCGGCTTCAAGCCGTGTGCGGGAGTTTATTGCTGAGGACCTTAAGCCCTGACATGCGACCTGGCCTGGGAATCCAGCGGATGAGGACGATTCGCAGCAGCCCATCCAGGTCATATTGTCTCGATGATTCGAAATCAAGATACTGATCGCTTTGTTCCGATTCGATCACTGTATACTGATCGCAATTGCAACCGACCGCCGCCGGAAACTCAAAAAGGTAAACCGACCCGATGACCGCAGTGAACTCCGCAGTTCTGCCTGAGGACGCCTCCGCAAAGATCCGTTATAGCCGCTTTCTTCTCCTGGTTGCCGGGCTGGGCGGCCTCCTGTATGGAATTGATGTGGGCATCATTGCCGGCGCGCTTCCGTATCTGGAAGCCACCTCACATTTGACGGCGGCGCAACTGTCGGCGATTGTGGCTGCGGTATTGCTGGGCCAGGTGTTTTCGACGATCTTTGCAGGTCTGCTGGCCGATTGGATGGGCCGCAAACCGCTGATGGTTTTGAGCGGCGTGACCTTCGTGCTGAGCATTCCGATGATCGCGCTGTCGGAAGGCTACGGGCCACTGCTTTTTGGACGGCTACTGCAAGGCATGAGCGGCGGATTGATCGGGGTGGTCGTGCCGCTCTACCTGGCCGAATGCCTGCCTGCCTCAAGCCGCGGCAAGGGTACGGCGATCTTTCAATGGCTGTTGACACTGGGCCTGGTGACGGCGGCGCTGGTGGGCATCTATTACAGCTACCGCGTGCAGGCAGTTTCGCTGTCGGCGGATGCGGCCACGCTGTTCGCCTTCAAGAACCAGGCGTGGAGGCGCATCTTCTGGGCCTCGTTGCCGCCCGGCCTGCTGTTTGTCGTCGGCAGCCTGATGGTGAGCGAGTCGCCACGCTGGCTATTTCGCCGTGGGAAGACAGACCAGGCCCATGCCGCGCTGCTCAGGTCACGGATCAGCCAACAGGCTCAATTCGAGATGCGCGAGATGGATGAGACACGGCGCGTGGCCGACGAGAAGCTGCCTTCGGGGAAAAACGTGCGCGAGTCGCTGCTCAAGCGCAAGTTCGTCATTCCCTTTTTGCTGGCGCTGGTGATTCTGGCGTGCAACACAGCTACGGGGATCAACTCCATCAATGGGTACAACGTGGGCATTCTGCTACAAAGCGGGTTGTCCGATCTATATGCGCACTGGGGTTATGTGGCTTTCACATTTGTGAATTTCACCATGACGATTGTGGGCGTGATGCTGGTCGACCGCAAGGGGCGGCGGTTCCTGTTCATCACCGGGACCAGCGGCATTATCATTTCGATGGTTGGGGTGGGTGTTCTGTTTCTTCGTACCGAGAAACTCGGCGTGGATGCGGCCGGCCAGGTGCAGGCAATGGTTGGGGCGGATCAGCAGTTGACGATGCGCTTCGATCAGGCGCAGGCCAACCGGTTGCTTGCGGCTGAAGGTGCGGCGGGCGGCCAGATTGAGAGCGGCCGGGCTTCGCTGGCGATCATTTATTCGTATGGAGATTACACCGCGGCGACAAGCTTTGTGCGCTCGGATGATACGTCGGCAGCGCCGATCCAGATTACGCGCGATAGCTGCGTGCCGGCGAACAAGGTTGAGTCGTTCTTCAAGAATCCGTTTGCGGATCTGGATCGGGCGAGGACGGCACCGCTGAAAATTGTGAAGGCGGTGGTGGGGCAGGTGCCCGGTGCGCAGCATGGATGGCTGGTGGCACTGGGGCTTTACCTTTTTGTGGCATCGTATGCGATGGGGCCGGGGGTGTGCGTGTGGCTGGCGTTGTCGGAGTTGATGCCGACCCGTATCCGGTCAAACGGCATGAGCATTACTCTGGTGATCAACCAGCTGGTGTCAACGATTCTGGCCGGCATCTTTCTGCCCTTCGTCTCGAAGTACGGCTACTCCTCAATGTTCTTTCTCTTCGCGTGTTTCACGGTTGTTTACTTCCTCACCGTGGTGCTGTTTTTCCCCGAGACCAAGGGCAAGACTCTGGAAGAGATTGAGGAACACTTCGAAGGCAAGGCCACGGCTTGAACCCAGAATCATGCCGCCTCGCACATTCACGTCAAAGGAGCAACATGAAAGGCTTTGTTCTTTCGCTTGCATTGTTTTTTGCCGCGACGCCATGCTTGGGAGCGGATCCGGTTGCGCTGTTTTATTTGACCAGCAATCCGGATTCGATCCGGTCGTTTCTGGCGCACTCAAGACAGATCGATATGCTGGTGCCGACCTGGTACCAAGTGGACCAGAACGGGCTGGTAACAGGGGCACCCGATCCGACGGTGCTCAAGCGCGCGCATGAGGACAAGGTGCCGCTGATGCCGATTCTGGCCATGTTCAACAAGAAGGGCTTCCACGAGCTCTCGATGAATGCGGCGGCGCAGGCGTTGATGAACGAGGCGATGATTCGCGAGTGCAAGAGGCAGGGCTACATCGGATTTCAATTTGATTTCGAGAACATTGACTGGCTGGATCGCGACCGGCTGACGGCGCTGGTGAAGACTTCCTCGACGGCGCTGCACAGCTCCGGGCTGGAGCTCTCGATTGCGACGGTGCCGAATGCGCCGGGGTATCCGGGCGCGGGCGGGTTTGCGAAATGGATCTACACGGACTGGCGCGGAGCCTATGACATAGCCAACCTGGCAACGTACGTAGATCTTCTCTGCCTGATGACGTACGACCAGAACACGCGCTGGACGATGCCGGGGCCGGTGGCCGGCTGGGACTGGACGAACGAGAACCTGGATTACGCGCTGAAGACGGTGCCAAAGGCGAAACTCTCGCTGGGCATTCCGTTGTACGGCTATCACTGGTATGCGGGAGCGCCGACCCGAGATGCGAATTCCGATGTGGAGAAGCCAAATGCAACTGCTGATTACATCGGGTATCCGAACGCGATGCAGCTGGCGACCTCCTACAACGGCAAGGTGCAGTGGGATGAGGATGACCACACGGCTTTCTTCTACTTTTATCGCGACCAGATGCGGGAATGGATTTTTCTGACCGATCTGCACACCTTCAAAGACCGGTATGAGTTAGTGCAGAAGAATGGAATTGAAGGGTTCTGCTCATGGGTGCTTGGGGAAGAAGACCCGGAAATCTGGAAGTTTCTTCCCCGGCATCAGTAACTCACCAATGATTGCCGACCGGGAGGGGGAGAGTTATCGGTGAAACCGGGTTACCTCGCAATCGCGACGGTTGGACTGGCAATGGCCATGATGAAGCCTCTGTCAAAAGCGTGACTGAACTGATCACAATGTATGACGAGACGGTTGGGCACGGGGCGCAGTTGGATCGTCGCGGGCTGCTGGCTGACAGTGATGTAGCCAGGCCGGAAGAGTTCGGTGCAGCATTGCGGACGCGGTACGGGCACAACCCGGCACTGGCCCATTTGCCGGCGAGCGCAGAGGTGAATGCGGCGCTCAATGGCAATGAAGATAGGTTCTGGAGCGCGCCTCCTGGCTCCCATCACGCGACGCTCGGGGTGGGCTTCGCGAAGCCGGTGACGTGCAACCGAACGCTGACAATGGAGTGGCTCAACGGCGGGCAGCGGGTCGAGAAATACTCGATCGATTTTTGGAGCGGAAGTGGCTGGAAGACCGTGGCCGGAGCCGAAGCGATTGGGCACAAGAGGATCGATCGCTTCCCTGCTGTGACGGCTTCGCGGGTCCGATCGAATATCCTGTCGAGCACGGATGAGGCGGCGATTCGCGAGTTTCAACGCTACTTTGTTAGTGAGCCGGCAACGGCGCACTAAAGCAGGCCGCGCCGGCCGACCGGAATCGATGCGAGGAACGCTCTCTGAATCAGGAGGCAACGCCGGTGCGGGCAATGGGCTTGCGAAGAACTCGCACGGTGCCCCGGGACTTTCGCGATGCGGCGCCGGGAGTCAAACTCGGTGTAGAAGATAGGCTACCAGGGACGGTGTTCGAGGCAGCCGAGGTAAGGGGCGGGGGTGGTTTCGAGCACAATGGAATCGGGATGGGTTTCGATGCTTTCCTGGGCACGAGACAGCTCCTTGCCGGCGGGTCGGCTGACAGCTCCCGGCAGCCAGCCCTTATCCTGATCTTGGCGAACCAAACGTGACCGATTCACAACGAGCGGAGTTGCTGGCCCAGCGCGGGCTTGATTTGCTGGCCGAGAACCGGCCGGCGGAGGCCGCGGAGGCGTTTCGTGCGGCGATCTCCGCGAATCAGTCTCATGTGGAGGCGCACCATGGGCTGATTCGAGCGCTCAGAGATGCAGGGCAATTGGAACAGTCCGTTGCCGCGGCCCGGACGCTGATTGTGCTCACTCCGGACGATCCGCTGGCGCATACGGCGCTTTCGATCGCGCTGCAACACGCGGGGCATGTGCCGCAGGCGGAAGCGGCGGCGGGACGGGCTCGGATTCTCGAGTGGAAACAGCAGCTTCAGGGACCGGCAGACGGTGACGCGGGGCAGGAACCCAAACTGTGATGAGCAAGCGATGAAGGCCAGGCCCAGTCCCGCTGAACGGCTGCGTGCGATGCACGACGCGCTGGTGACTGCGTATGGGCCGCAGGGGTGGTGGCCAGCTGAGACATCGTTCGAGGTGATCCTGGGCGCGTATCTTACGCAGAACACTTCCTGGAAGGCGGTCGAGCGCTCGCTTGCCAATCTTCGGGCGGCAGGCGCGCTGACGCTGGAGGGGCTAAGGTCAACTCCGGTTGACGATTTAAGAATCCTGATTCGTCCGACGGGCTTTCACACGCGTAAAGCGCCGGCCCTGAAGGCATTTGTGCGCATGGTGGATGAGGAGTTTATGGGGTCGCTCGAGCAGCTCCGCTCAGCGCCCACGGATTCGCTTCGCAAGCGGCTGCTGGCACTGCCGGGGGTGGGTCCGGAGACAGCCGACGCGATTCTGCTCTATGCGCTGGGGCATGCGACACCGGTGGCGGACCAATACCTGGCGCGGATTGCTCAGCGGCATGGGCTGCTGACAGTCGCTCCCGGGCGCAGGGGGTATGAGGCCATGGCGGCGCTCACGCGAGAGGCATTTGCGGACGATTCAGCGGTGCATCGACGGGAGTTATTCAATGAGACGCATGCGCTGATTGTGGCGGTGGGCAAGGCGCATTGCGGCAAGACGCCGAACTGCACTCGGTGTCCGCTGGCGGGTGATCTTGCCCTGAAAGCCAGCTGTTAGTCTCCACCCGTGCCAAAGCCGCCGCAGGTATGTCCTGAACTACCTGTCGGATGAAGCAACCTGCGGACAAGGCCGGCAGCCCCTTAAGACCTCAAATTGTTGTCGAAGAGCAGGATTCTCCAGGAACAGACCGCGGCGAGAACAAAAACCGGGTGATAAGAGCAGGCAATAGCCTCAGCTGGCGTATCAGACTGCCCGTCTTGCACATAGACAGTCTCAATTACGAGCGGGATTCATGTCATTGATTTATCGGCAGATCATAATTTTGACGAGGCACTGCGAGAGCAAGAGCTGTGTCAATGGATTGTGGAAACAGAACTCTGGTCAGAATTTTTCCCCAAGACAAATCCGACATCGCAATTTTCAGATACCTCGCAGTAACCCTGCTTTTGTTCTCATGTAGCAGCGTTCGAGCTGGCAGCATATTTACGTATCCGCGTCCATAGAGGCACAATTGGGTGGGTGGAAATCATCGAGCAGGGCCAAGCAAATCATCCTATTCGGACCAACAGAGATTGGCCGCAGTCGTGATTCTACTAAGGGATGAATGTATGCCATTCGACGAGGCAGATTTCGACAAGGCTGCCGCGCGGCGCCAGCCTTGTCGCAGGGATCATTCATCGTCGCTTAAGCCTTGGGGGCCCGAAGCGGCGCCTTCGGGAAGATTGCGCGGATCGGCTTTGACGATGACGGGCTGAGCGTAAGTCTGACCGTTCGCGGTGAGGCGCACAGTGTAGTTGCCGGGCTGCAAACCGGGAGAACTGCTGCGCCCGCCTGCTCCCGCGTCGACGGCCAACGTGCCGGCGGGATGACATGCGTCAACCGGTGGAGGCGGTGCGGAACCGCGACGGGCGCCGCCGGCACCGAAGCGTGAAGTGGCGACGTCGAGAGCGACGCGATGCATGCCGGCCGCGACCGAGGGCGGCGGCGTAGGCTCTACCCAATAGGCCTGCACGTTAATGGTTTCGGTGTCGACTGGTTTAAAGGGAGCGTCGCTGGCTAAGCAGGCCGCAACCTTGCCGTCGGCCCCCACCAGCTCAAGCTTGATGGGCGAGGTGGGCGAAGACTTGAGCCAATAGTAGGCAACGACGCCTGCGGTTGGGTTCTCTTCCTGCGGCTCTTCGTGGGGCAGCGGCGTGCCGTCCTGCCCGTCTGCATGGAGGGCATAGGTTGTGCCGGGAGCAAAGAGATAAGCCTCATCCGCGGCAATCTCTTTCCCCTTCGCGGCGATCTGACGCAACGCGCTCATTTGGTCAAGGACCCAGAAACCGCGGCCGTGCGTGGCTACAGCGAGGTCGTCTCCGTGCACGATGATGTCACGCACTGAGGTGACCGGCATATTGAGCTGTAGCGGCTGCCAGTGATCTCCATCGTCAAACGAAACGTAAACGCGCAACTCCGTGGCCGCGTAGAGCAGCCCTTTCCGTTCGGGGTCCTCTTTGATGGAGTTGACATATGCTCCGTCGGGAATTCCGCTCACTGCGTTCTGCCAGGTCTTGCCGCCATCTTGGGTCCGATAGATGTACGGCATGTTATCGGCGAGACGATGACGATCGACCGAGGCGTAAGCCGTCTCCACGTCGAAGTGGCTGGCCTCGATCTGGGAAACCTTGTTCCAGGCAGCCATGTCAGGAGGCGTGACATTCTCCCAGTGCGCGCCATCGTCCCTCGTTACCTGGATCAGGCCGTCGTCGGTGCCGACCCAGACCATCTTTGCATCGAGAGGCGAGGGGCCGAGGGTGTAGACCACGCCAAATCGATCCGTCATCGGCTCGGAGATGTCCTTGGCGGTAATGGGGTCGAGCGTTTTGGGAACTGCGGGGTTCAGGCGCGTGAGGTCCGGGCTGATCTTCTGCCAGGACTTGCCCCGATCGCGGGTGCGGAAGACAAATTGGTTGGAGTAGTAGAGGGCTTCATCGGCCTGCGAGAAAACCTCAGGCAGGGTCCAGGTCTTGCGGTTGGGGTCGTCTGGGGCGGGTGGGGGAAGCTCGCCGCCTCGAGAGATGTGCAGATTGATGGCCTGATTGCAAATACTGGCGCCGGATCCGTAGAGAATATTGCCATCTTCAGGATCGGGAACGACGGTGTTGCTTTCCCCTGCCAGGCAGCTGGCCTTCCAGTCGCGAAAAGAAAGAGTGCCCCGGTCCGACCAGATACCGACGCCAACCCCGCCCGAGTCTTGTTGCGCACCATAGATCCAGTAGGGATAGCCGCTGGTAGCAGCCAGATGGTAGATCTCGGCAGTCGGCTGGTTGTACCAGGTGCTCCACGATTTGGCACCATCGACGCTGACGACCGTACCCTGGTCGCTCGAGAGGACCATGCGGTTGCCATCTTTGGGGTTAATCCAAAGCTGGTGATAGTCGTCGCCGCCCGGCGCGCCTTTTACGGGAACCCAGGTTCTGCCTGCATCCCGCGTCGTATAGGTTGCGGTGTTGATATCGTAGGCTCGGTCGGGATTGGCGGGATCGACCGCCATCTGGCCGAAGTACCAGCCGCGCCCCCAAAGCCGCTCCTCGCCGTTTGCCAATTGCCAAGTCGCTCCGGCGTCGTTGGAGATGTAAATCCCGCCCGTGGGCTTGGGAACGTTCGAACCTGCGAGCTCGCTCCTGCCGGGGCGCATGGGGCTGGCAATTGCCGTTCCTAGATCATCGACCGCTGCGTAAAGCCGTTTGGGATTGCTGGGAGAAATTGCGATGCCGATCTTGCCGACGAAGTCGTCAGCCGGCAGGCCATTCGCGAGTTTGTGCCAGGTGCTGCCGCCGTCGATGGACTTGTACAAACCACCGCCCTCGAGATTCGACGGCGCGTAAACCGACCACGGCGGTCGCCGAGTAGCCCATAGCGAGGCATAGATCGTGTGCGGATTTTTCGGATCGATGGCCAGATCGATAGCGCCGACTCCATCGGGATTCCTCTCGCTGAAAAGCACCTTCTTCCAAGTCGTCCCCCCGTCGGTCGAACGGAAGACGCCTCGCTCGGCGTTGCTGTCGTAGATGTGGCCCAGAGCTGCGACGTAAACGCGATTCGGATCGTTGGAGTCAACCACGATCTTGCCGATCTGTCTGGTGTCTGCGAGACCGATCGAGTGCCAGGTTTTGCCGGCGTCGATCGATTTGAAAACTCCGATGCCATAGGAGTTCTGGCTGCGGATGTCCGGCTCGCCCGTGCCCACGTAGACGATATCCGGGTTAGACGGCGCGACCGCGATGGCACCTATGGAGCCGATCGGAATGCCCGTCTCCGGATCGTCGGCGATGGGAAACCAGGTGCGGCCGGCGTTTTCCGTCTTCCAAACTCCGCCGCCCACCGAACCCATGTAGAAGGTGTCGGGCTGACTCGCGTTGCCCGCCACCGCGTAGCTGCGGCCGCCGCGCATCGGGCCCACGTCGCGCCAGCGCAGGCCAGACAGAAGAGTTGCCGGGTATTGCTGGGCGGATAACGGAAGCATGGAGGCAAGTGCGACAGACACACCGGCAAAACGGCGTAAAACGCTCATGCGAAGCTCCGGATGGTTCCAAGGATCGGGTACAGTGCGGAAGTCCGCGACCTTCGGGAATGCAGAAATTGTAAGAGAACGCTCCCAAGATTCACAAACAAAACCGCGGCGACGACACGCCTGTCTTCGCGGAACCAGCGGCCCGGCGCACGACTAAGAGCCTGCCGGGACGCATCGTTCGTCCCGGGATATTTTGCAGGCGCTCGGACCGCTGGAAGCCTTGATGTCTCCCGGTTCAACCTAGGGCACGATGGACTCGAAACGGCAAATCCGCAAGAAGCATTCGGTTTCGGTCAGATGGTCGCCGAGCAGTCCCACTCGGTGAAAAGGGCCCTTTCTCGACAATTCTGCTTGACAAAAGTAGACGGGAATCGGTAGGGTTAGTTCGGTATTCGAACAAAATAACGTTCGAGGCGAAATCGCTGCATAGGATCGACGCCAGCGTCCGGCTCCATGCGCCATCTCTCCATTTCCTTCACACCGCATCGGCAGGGTGCACAAAGGAGCAATTATGAACGGCTGTTCGCGAAGAACCTTTCTTGCTGGAGCAGCAACGACCGCAGCGGCTTGTGCCGTGCACCCGCTCAAGGGCCGGGCGCAGGCTGGACATTCCCCTTTTCGCATAGCTGTGATCAACGACGAAATATCGCCGGACTTCGATCATGTTTGCCATGTTGTGTCGCAGGAGTTTGGACTTGGCTGGATTGAGCTGCGCTCGATGTGGGGCAAAAACACGATGGACCTGAGCGAGGCGCAGATCGGGGAAGCCAGAAGGATTCTTGCGAAATATAACCTGCAGGTCACCGACATTGCCAGTCCGCTGTTCAAGACAGACTGGCCGGAGGCGCCGCGGTCGCCGTACGGGTCCAAGGGCGACATGCATGGAGCCGTTGAGGTTGCATTCAAGCATCAGGACGAGGTGCTGGAACGCTCGATCGACCTGGCCAAGCAGTTCAATACCGGCAAGGTTCGCTGCTTTGATTTCTGGAGGCTGGACAATGTTGCGCCGTATCGCGCGGCCATTGATGAGAAGCTTCGCGCAGCCGCCGAAGTTGCCGGCAAGCAGGGGATTCTTCTGCTGCTAGAAAATGAGTTCGAGTGCAACACGGCGACAGGACGCGAAGCTGCGCGAACAATGAACGCGATCCAGACTCCGCACCTGGCGCTCAACTGGGACCCTGGCAACGCGGTGATGCGGGGCGAACTGGACGCCTTCCCGGCTGCCTGGGAGACGTTGCCCAAGAATCGCATTCACCACTGCCACGTGAAGAACGCGGCGAAGAATCAAGATGGCAAGATCGAGTGGGCGCCGGTGGGCACCGGCTACATTGACTGGTCAGCACAGTTTCACGCGCTGCGGGCGATGGGCTACCACGAGGCGGTGAGCCTCGAGACGCACTGGCATGGGGCGGCGACGCCGGAACAGTCCACACGCATCAGTTGGGCGGGCATGAAGAAAGCTCTCCAAGACTCCGGCGCTCTCTAAGCTGTTCGAAGAGGCGCACCGCACTGGCAAACGCCAGGAAACGATTTTGAAAAACGCTGTTACCTTGAGGGAGAAAACATTGCTGACACGACGTGAATTCCTCGATACTCTCGCAGTAGGCGCCGCCGGTGCGGCGATCGCCACCAGCGCCAAGAGCTATGGTCAGATCCTAGGCGCGAACGATCGGCTCAACTTTGCGGTGATCGGACTGAACGGGCGCGCGTATGCCCATCTGTCCTCACTCAAGGCAAACCAGAGCGCTGCGCGCATTTCCCATGTGTGCGATGTGGATGCGAACATCCTGAAGAAGTTTGCTGCCGAGACTCAACGCGAGATGGGTGAGATGCCGGCCACGGACAGGGATTTTCGGTCCGTTCTTCAGTTGAAGGAGATTGACGCGATTACCATTGCAACGCCTGACCACTGGCATGCGCCCATGGCGATCGCCGGCTTGCAGGCAGGCAAGCATGTATACGTGGAGAAGCCGTGCGGTCATAATCCGGCGGAGGGGGCGCTGCTGGTCGAAGCACAGAAAAAGTACGGCAAACAGGTGCAAATGGGCACCCAGCAGCGGTCCTCTCCGCACACGATTGAGGTGGTGGACAAGATTGGCAACGGGCTGATTGGACGTCCCTATTACGCCAAGGCCTGGTACAGCAATACGCGGAAATCGATTGGCGTGGGCAAAGAGGCGCCGGTACCGGCCGAACTGGATTGGGACCTGTGGCAAGGGCCGGCGCCACGCCAACCGTACAAGGACAATGTGCAGCCCTATAACTGGCATTGGTTCAAGATCTGGGGAACGGGCGAAACGCTCAATAACGGTACGCATGAAGTGGATGTGTGCCGATGGGCGTTGGGCGTGGATTTTCCGCACAGCGTTTCGTCCTCGGGCGGACGGTATCACTTCAAGGACGACTGGCAGTTCTACGACACCCTGCTCACCAGCTTTGAATACGAAGACAAGATCATCGACTGGGAAGGAAAATGCTGCCAGGGAATGAGGTTTTACGGGCGCGATCGCGGCTCCTGCATTATGGGAACGACGGGATCGGTGATTGTGGATCGCGGGGGCTATGAGGTGTACGACCTGAAAGGCAGCAAGACTTCCGAACTGAAGGCCGGCAAAGCGGCTGACTCATCGGATACGCTGGGCCGGGACTCGATGACGGACATGCACTTTGCTAATTTCATCGCGGCGATCAAGCACGGAGACAAGCTCAACGCGCCGGTTCGAATTGGCAATGTCGCTGTCACCATGCTTCAGCTTTCCAATGTGGCGTGGGAGGTGAAACGTACATTGGCACTGGATACGATAAACGGCAAGGTCCTCAACGATCCTGCGGCGATGAAGATGTGGGGACGCGATTACGAGCACGGATGGGCACCGCATTTGTAACTCGCACCCGGCGTGACAGCCCTCGATCAACCCACCCCAGCAGTCAGGAGTTTTACTCTATGAAACAAATCTCTTCACGCCGCAGCTTCGTTCAATCCGGCGCACTTCTTTGGGCGGCTAGCACTTTACCTTTAAGTGCGGCCGGCCGGAATCCGGCGCTTGCCGAACCATCTGAAGCGGGTGGAAAGCCGTCCCCGGTTCGACTGGGTCTGACAAGCTACACGTTTCGCAATTTCTCGCGCGCGCAGATGATCGGCTTTATGAAGCAACTCGCCGTTGACGGATTGAATCCCAAGGACGTGAAAGACCACCTTCCCATGGATCCGGCAGAAGAGGCTGCGGCGCTGGCCGACTACGCCGCTGCGGGCATCACGCTGCATGCGGCCGGAGTGATCTACTTTCCCAAAGACGAAGACGACGACATCCGTGCGAAATTTGAATACGCCAAGCGCGCTGGTGTCGGAGTCATTGTTGCGGGCGACCCGGCACCTGCGACGCTTCCGCGGCTGGAGAAATTCGTCAAGCAATACGATATCCGGATCGCCATCCACAACCATGGACCGGAAGACAAAGTGTTCCCTTCTCCGCTCGATGTTCTGAAGGCAGTCAAGGGCATGGACCCGCGGATGGGCTGCTGTATTGACATTGGCCACGCGGTGCGCGCGGGCACAGACATCGTCGAAGCCATTTATGAAATTGGTCCGCGCCTGTTCAACCTGCACTCCAAAGATCTGACCGACTTTCACAGTAAGGAAAGCCAGGTGGCGGTGGGTAAAGGGAAGATGCCGATGCGCGAGATTTTTGAAGCGCTGATCAAGACCAATTACAAAGGGTTTGTTGATCTGGAGTACGAGGTGCATGGCGATGACCCGATGCCGGGAGTGATTGAGTCCTTTGCCTACATGCGTGGCGTGCTTTCCGGAATGGGTTATCGAGCATGAGTGAATTGACGGATCACAAAGGATATTTTCCCGAAGGACTGACATGGAAGAAATGTTGATCCATGAAGACCGATTGTTTCCTGCTGACTCTGCGACGCGAACCGTTGCGAGGACTCTCTATGCGAGCATCAAAGATTTGCCCATCGTCAGTCCGCATGGTCACACGCAAGCCGCCTGGTTCGCGAAGAACGAAGCTTTTCCTGATCCAGCCAAGCTGTTTGTTCAACCGGATCACTACGTCTACAGGATGCTTTTGAGTCAGGGAATCCCACTTGACGATCTTGAAATCGGCAAGCCTGAGATGAAGGATCCGCGGCGAGTTTGGCGCATCTTTGCCAGCAACTATTTTCTTTTTCGCGGAACGCCTACGCGCATCTGGCTGGATTATTCCTTTCATGAGTTATTCGGATTGAACGAGCGGCTTTCCCCAGCAACCGCCGATTATTATTACGACGTCATCTCAGAGAAACTGCGCACGCCGGAGTTTCTTCCCCGTGCGCTGTTTGAGCGGTTCAATCTGGAAGTGCTTGCGACGACCGATTCCCCTCTCGATTCACTTGCCTATCATGAGGCGATTCGAGCCTCAGACTGGAAGGCGCGCATTCTGCCGACCTTTCGGCCGGACCCGGTCGTTGATCCTGCGTTTGCGGGATTTGCTGACAACATCTCCAATCTTGGCCGCCAGACTGGAGAGGACACCAGTTCGTGGGCAGGCTACATCAATGCACTGCTGAAGACGCGTGCGCGCTTCCGCGCTCTGGGTTGTACGGCGTCGGACCACGGAAATCCGACTGCGTTGACCGCCGACTTATCAAAGCAAGAATGCGAAGAACTCTTCCACATCGTACGCACAGGCGGCGCGGATGTGCATCAACAGGAATTATTCCGCGCACAAATGCTTACTGAAATGGCGGCCATGAGCCTTGAGGACGGCCTAGTGATGCAGATTCATCCGGGCAGCGTGCGCAACCATAATCATGCAGTATACCAACGCTACGGCCGCGATGTCGGAGCTGACATTCCGCAGCCGACAAACTATGTAAATGCATTGCGCCCGTTGCTCAATCGCTTCGGGAACGAGCCTAACCTTACCATCATTCTTTTCACGCTGGACGAAAGCACTTATAGCCGCGAGTTGTCGCCCCTGGCCGGACACTATCCGTGTCTTCGGCTAGGACCTCCGTGGTGGTTTCATGACAGCCCTGAGGGGATGCTTCGTTTTCGTCAGCAGGCGACGGAAACTGCGGGGTTTTATAACACCGTTGGGTTTAATGACGACACGCGGGCGTTCCTTTCGATTCCGGCGCGGCATGATGTGGCTCGGCGCATGGATTGCGGATTTCTGGCCAAGCTGGTAACCGAACATCGGCTGGCTGAAGACGAGGCATTTGAAGTAGCTCACGCGCTCACCTATAACTTGGTTAAGAAGGCTTATCGTCTCTAAGGAGACATTGCGCATGGCAGACGCGATCGACACAGGCACAATGGGAGAAAGAGCGTCGACAGGCATTCGCCTGGGGCACGTGCGCTGGACCATTTGCGCGATGCTGTTCGCCGCAACATCCATCAATTACATGGATCGCCAGGTGATCGCCATCCTCAAGCCCACGCTCGAGCACAGCATCGGCATGTCGGAGATCGCCTACGGCTATATCGTGGATGCGTTTCAGGTGGCCTATGCATTGGGCCTGATCGCGGCGGGGCGCTTTGTTGACCGGGTGGGCACGCGCATCGGCTACATGGCCATCATGGCGGTCTGGAGCCTGTCGGCCATGGCACACTCGCTGGCCAATTCAGTGCTTGAATTCGGCGTTGCGCGCTTTTGCCTGGGGATGGGGGAGTCGGGCAATTTTCCCGCCGCCATCAAAACCGTAGCCGAGTGGTTTCCGCAGAGCGAGCGCTCGCTGGCCACCGGCATCTTCAACTCGGGAACCAACGTGGGCGCGGTGCTGGCCGCGCTCATCGTGCCCTGGGTCACGGTACACTACGGCTGGCACGCAGCCTTTCTGGTCACCGGAATCTTCAGCGCCATCTGGATTCTGTTGTGGTACTCGAAGTACCGCAAGCCGGCCGAGCACCCTACGCTCACCGGCGCCGAACTGCGCCACATCTACAAGGAAGCCGCAGAGCAGATGGGGCCGTCCGCGCCGTGGGGCAAGCTGCTCGGCTTCCGACAGACCTGGGGCTTCGCCATCGCCAAATTTCTCACGGACCCCATCTGGTGGTTTTACCTCTTCTGGCTACCGGACTTTTTCAGCAGGAGATTCCATCTCAATCTTTCTCACCTCGGGCTGCCGCTGATCGTCGTGTACAACGCGGCCACGGTGGGCAGCATCTTTGGCGGATGGATGCCTGCTCTGTTCCAGCGCTCGGGGCTCTCGGCAGTTTCCGCTCGGCTGACTTCCATGCTGCTGTGCGCAATCGCCGTGGTTCCCATCTTTCTGGCCGCTTATGTTCACTCCGAGTGGGCTGCTATCGGCCTGCTTAGCCTGGCCGCGGCTGCGCACCAGGGCTGGTCGGCCAATCTGTTCACCACCACTTCGGATATGTTCCCGCGCAGCGCTGTGGGATCGGTAACCGGCATCGGCGGCATGGCCGGCGCGGTCGGCGGCGCGCTGCTGGCTACGAGCGCGGGCTACATCCTGCAGTTCACGCATAGCTACGCCAGTCTGTTCACCATCGCCTCGAGCGCGTATTTGGTGGCGCTTCTCATCCTTGTCACGCTCGCTCCCGGACTGAGAAAGGTAGAGTTCGCCACATGAGCCTGTATTGCGCCCAGGGAAGCGTCGGAAGCGATTTCTCGCCGGAACAGCTACGGCAATTGCTTGAAGAATCCCTTGCGAAGCTGGGGGCGCGGAATCGCGTATTGGCTGTGCCACCGGATCAAAGCCGGGAGCATTCTCGCGCCGGAGAACTCACGCGTTTCACATGGCAATACTACGGAGATCGACTCAAGGCTGTGCTTCCTGCACTTGGCACTCACTCGCCCATGCGGACAGAGCAGATTGCGCGAATGTTCGGCGAAGTGCCGCAGGAGTTATTCCGTGTCCATAACTGGCGTCGAGATGTGGAAACGCTCGGTGAGGTTCCGGCTGAATTCATTCACGAGAGGTCGGAAGGAAAGCTGAACTATCCATGGCCGGCGCAGGTGAATCGCCTTATCTCACAAGGAGGATTCGATCTGATCCTTTCGCTTGGCCAGGTGGTTCCTCATGAAGTAATCGGCATGGCCAATTACACGAAGAATGTTCTCATTGGGGCCGGCGGCCGCGAGGGCATTAACCGCAGCCACTACCTGGGCGCGGTTTATGGGATGGAGCGCATCATGGGGCGCGCGGAGAACCCTGTTCGCTCCGTATTGAACTACGCGGCAGAGCGCTTTCTTCACCAGCTGCCGATTGTCTATGTTCTCACGGTGGTGAGCCGTCGCGAGAGTGGCGGGCTTGCGGTGCGCGGACTTTTCATTGGCGACACTTCCGAGTGCTTTCACTTGGCTGCTGAACTTAGCCTCAAGGTTAACTTCGAGATGCTCGACGAGCCTATTCGCAAAGCCGTAGTCTATCTCGATCCTCGCGAATTTCAGTCGACCTGGCTTGGAAACAAGGCCGTCTACCGCACACGCATGGCGCTGGCCGACGGGGCCGATTTGATCATCCTCGCTCCAGGGGTGAAGGAGTTCGGAGAGGACAAGGGGATCGACAAATTGATTCGGCAGTATGGATACCACGGGACGCCAGCTACTTTGGCGGCAGTGGAAGCGAATAAGGACCTTGCCAGCGACCTAAGCGCGGCGGCTCACCTGATTCATGGATCTTCAGAGGGAAGGTTCAATATTACCTGGTGTCCTGGGCACCTTAGTCGGGAAGAGATTGAAGCAGTGGGTTTCCGCTATGCTGACCTCAACTCTGCTCTTGAACGATTCAATCCTGACAAAATGAGTCACGGCTACAATCGCATCGAGGACGAAGACGTATTTTTCATTAGCAATCCGGGGCTTGGACTTTGGGCGCATCGCAGCCGATTTTGAAAAGGAAATTGAAGTTATGAGTTCACAACTGTTTAATCTCGAGGGCAAAGTCGCTGTGGTGATTGGCGGCACATCTGGCATCGGGCGTGCACTGGCGCGCGGCCTGGCTGAAGCGGGCGCCGATGTGATTCCCACTTCGCGCCGCCAACAGCAGGTGAACGATACGGCTGCCGAAATTGAGGGGCTCGGGCGACAGAGTCTTGCAGTAGCTTCGGACGTCGCTGACCGCGCCTCGCTTGAATCTCTGGCGTCGAAAGTGCTTTCCCGTTTCGGCAAGGTCGACATTCTTATCAACTGCGCAGGCCGGATCAAGCGTACTCCGACGCTGACCATGGCAGAGGAAGACTGGACGGCTATTGTGGATACCAACCTCACCGGCACTTTTCGAGCATGCCAGGTATTTGGCCGGCCGATGCTCGAGCGGGGATTTGGCCGCATCATCAACATTGCTTCGCTCAATAGCTTTGTCGCGCTGAACGAAGTTGCGGCTTACGCGGCGAGCAAGTCCGGCGTATCTTCGCTGACCCGATCTCTGGCAGTGGAGTGGTCAAAGAAAGGTGTGCTGGTGAACGCGATTGCGCCGGGCGTTTTTCGCACCGACCTGAACGCGCAGCTTCTGGACACCACGCCGCGCGGCCAGGAACTGCTGATGCGCACGCCCATGGGACGGTTCGGGAAAACCGAAGAGCTGATCGGCGCTGCGATCTTTCTCGCCTCGGACGCGGCGTCCTTTGTTACCGGGCAGACGCTCGTTGTGGATGGAGGGTTCCTTGCCAGCGGAGTTAACCAATAGACTCGTAACAGCTCTCGACGAGAGCGATCGGAGATCCTATGCCAGACACATCCTGTGATATTGGGTTGATCGGCCTCGCGGTGATGGGACAGAATCTTGTCCTGAACATGAATGACCACGGCTTTAAGGTTGCCGTTTTTAATCGGACCACGTCAAAAATAGACGATTTTATCACCAATGAGGCGAAGGGTACGCATGTCGTCGGGGCCCACTCGATCGAGGCGTTTGTCGGGCTACTCAAACGTCCGCGGCGCGTAATGCTGATGGTGAAAGCCGGCGATACCGTGGACCAGATGATTGAGCATGTGCTTCCCTTCCTTGAGGCCGGAGACATCATCATCGACGGCGGCAATTCGCTTTTTACCGATTCGAATCGACGCACTAAGGACTTAGGATCGAAGGGCATCTTGTTCATCGGAACCGGCGTTTCCGGAGGTGAGGAGGGCGCCCGGTTTGGTCCATCGATCATGCCCGGTGGAAACCCCAATGCGTGGCAGCATGTGAAGGACATTTTTCAATCTATTGCCGCAAAGGTTGAAGACGGTACGCCGTGCTGTGACTGGGTTGGTGAAGACGGCGCCGGACATTACGTCAAGATGGTTCACAACGGGATTGAGTACGGCGACATGCAGCTGATCTGCGAGGCGTACGACCTGTTGCAGCGGGGGCTTGGACTTACCGCCGACGACCTGCATGATGTGTTTCAAGAGTGGAACAAAGGCGAATTAGACAGTTATCTGATTGAGATATCAAGCCAGATCTTTGCCAAGAAGGATGATGATGGCACTCCGGTGGTAGACAAGATTCTGGACACGGCAGGCCAGAAGGGTACCGGAAAATGGACCATCTTCAGCGCGCTTGATCTTGGTCAACCTGTAACTCTGATCGGTGAATCTGTTTTCTCGCGATGCCTGTCTGCACTGAAAGAGGAGCGGGTTGCTGCTTCCAATTTACTCCAGGGTCCGGCGGATAAGACCGCTTCCCTTGATCGCGTTGCCTTCATCGAGGATGTGCGCCGCGCTCTCTATTGCTCCAAGATCATCTCCTATGCGCAAGGCTACATGCTGCTGCGGGCCGCGGCTAAGGAGAACAACTGGAACCTCAACATGGGTGGCATCGCGCTGATGTGGCGCGGAGGATGCATTATTCGGAGCCGTTTTCTGGGCAAGATCAAGGAAGCTTTCGACAAAAATCAGCAGATCGGCAACTTGTTACTCGACAGCTTTTTCTCCGGCGCGTTGAACCTGTATCAAAGTTCGTGGCGCAAGGCGGTTGTTCATGCAGTCGAGCTGGGTGTTCCGACTCCGGCATTTTCAACTGCACTGGCTTTTTTCGATGGATATCGGACCGCGCGACTGCCTGCGAACCTGCTGCAGGCGCAGCGGGATTTCTTCGGCGCACACACGTATGAACGTATTGATCAACCAAGAGGACAATTCTTTCATACGAATTGGACCGGCCGCGGCGGCCGTGTCTCATCCTCCACCTACAACGCTTAGACGGTGGGTTATTCACGACATCGATCTTCCTGGCTTGTTGCTGAGCTTTACCCATACGAAAGATTTGCTCAAGACAAACGCGTATGCTCAGGCTGACTATCATTTTTCTTGCGAGGGGTGCCGAACATGCCAGACACATCGGAAAGTCGCACCAAGTCGCCGACGCCACGGTTCTCTTTTACCAACAAGCTGAGCGCGTCCAACAAGATTCCACGACAGATCAATCGGAACCTGATCTTCAACCAGATTCGCGCGCGGCAGCCTATCTCGCGCGCGGATCTGGCGCGGGTTTCCGGCTTGCAGAGGAGCACAGTCTCTCTCATTGTGGAAGAACTGCTTGAGGAGCGTTGGATTGCAGAAGGCTCCCTGGGGCGGCTTCCGCGCGGCCGCAGGCCTACGTTTCTTAATGTAAACAGCCAGCGGGGCGTGTTGGCGCTTGATATTCACCCCTCACAAACGACGCTCGCGGTAACTGACCTGGGCGGACAAATTGTCACCCAAACTCTGATTCCGCTCCCTGAGGATCCGCAGAAGGTTGTCGCGGCCATTGTCCGTGCAATTCAAGAGATCATCGCGAACAGCAAAGAGCGATCTTTTGACGGTATCGGCATCAGCTTGCCCGGACGCCTGGATCTTAAAGCGGTTAAATCCGGCAACAGCAAGCCTGACTCGAAAGATGCGATCTTTGCACCCAACATTCGCTGGCCGATTGCGCAGATCAAGTCGCGCGTGGAACAGGCCACCGGGATGCCCGTGGTTGCTGACAACGTGGCAAATGCGTGTGCTCTCTCAGAAGTGTGGTTTGGCGACAGCGACGGGATGCACGACCTGGTGGTCGTGAATGTTTCCGAAGGGCTGGGGACCGGCATCTTTGCCAACGGACGCATTCTTCGCGGTGAAGGCGGATTTGCAGGCGAATTTGGCCATGTTCAGATGGATCCGGAAGGATTGCCCTGTGGTTGCGGAAGCAGAGGATGCTGGGAGACTTTGGCGGCGAATCCGGCGGGTATGCGGTACTACGCTGAAGAAGCCGGCAAAGGCATAGCAGCATTCGAGGACGTTCTAAGGCTGGCAGAGACCGGGGACGCGGCAGCTCTGGCGGCAATCAGCCGCATGTGTGTAGCGCTGGGGCGCGGAATGCATATGATCGCATCGGCACTGGCTCCTTCAGAAATTGTCGTCGTCGGCGACATCACAACAGCGTGGCACATTGCGGGGCCGTTGATCGAGGGAGCAATGCTTCGCCATCCACTCGCGTCTGTTCCCCGTTTGAGGCCGGCGCAGGATGGAAACAAGGCTCGCTTGCGAAGCGCCGTAGCTCTTGTAATGCACGAGAATCTGCTTTAGCCATACCGGCAAGAGTGCAAAGTTGCTTCAATCTTCAAGCCAAGGAGATCGCATTCTTGACATCGTTTAGTTCCATGCGTCGTGATTTTCTCCGCGCCGGAAGCCTGGGAACAATGAGCGCAGCATTTCCTGTCGCTTCCTTTCAAGCAACGGATCAACGCGGAACCAGCACCCCGACATCCCTGAAGGGCATCTTTGACATTCGTGCCTTTGGGGCGGCTGGGGATGGCAAGACGCTTGACACCGCTTCCATTAACCGGGCCATTGAAGCGGCCGCGACCGCCGGCGGAGGGACGGTCATCTTTCCGGCGGGAAGCTATCTGAGTTTTTCTATTCACCTCAGGAGCCAGGTGGAGCTGCACCTGCTTCCGGGCAGTCAACTCATTGCCGCGGATTCGCCTCTTGCCAACGAGCAGACTGGCTATCGCGGCGGGGTCTATGACTCTGCCGAAGCGAAGACGGAGTGGGATGCTTACCAGGATTACGGCCATAATCACTGGCATAACTCGCTCATCTGGGGCGAAGATATCCACGACGTCAGCATCACTGGGCCGGGGATGATTTGGGGTAAGGGGCTTTCCAACGGACGCGGGAGGTCGGAAAACGACTATGCGTTTGTGGCCGAGCAGGCGGGTGTTGGCAACAAGGCTATCGCGCTGAAGAATTGCCACAACGTTAGGTTTTGTGATTTCTGCATTCTGAAGGGTGGGCACTTTGGGCTCTTGCTGACGGGAGTCGATAACCTGACGATTGACAACCTGAAAATTGACACCGATCGCGATGGGATCGACATTGATTGCTGCCAGAATGTACGAATCTCTAACTGTACGGTTAACTCTCCATGGGACGATGGCATTTGTCCAAAGTCCAGTTATGCGCTTGGGTACGCGCGTGCTACACGAAATGTGACAATTTCCGACTGCTGGGTTACCGGAGATTACCAGCTCGGCTCGGTGCTGGACGGGACTTTCCGGCGATTGCCGAATAACGGCCATTCGTTGCGAACTGGCCGCATCAAGTGTGGGACTGAATCGAATGGCGGTTTTATCAACATTACAATTTCCGACTGCGTTTTCGAAGGCTGTCAGGGATATGCGCTTGAGTCCGTGGATGGTGCGTTGGTTGAGGACATCACAATCACCAACACGACCATGCGCGAGCTGTATTCCAGTCCTATCTTCATGCGCCTTGGTTCCCGGTTGCGCGGCCCCAAGGAAACCACCAAAGTTGGGACTATCAAGCGGGTCATGATCAACAATCTTACCTGCCACAACGCACCCGAGCGATTCAGCTCGATCCTTAGTGGAGTTCCAGGGTATTCGATTGAAGACGTGAAACTGTCAAACATCTATATCGAATCAGCAGGCGGCGCGTCCGCTGAAGCCGCACAGCTGCAGCCGGGCGAGTTCGAAAGCAAATATCCGGAGCCTTCCATGTTTGGACCGGTGCCGGCATGCGGTTTTTTTCTGCGACACGTCCGTAACATTGAAATGAGTCATGTCGAGATTGCCACGGCGGCGCCGGACGCGCGCCCGGCCTTTTATCTGAAAGATGTTGAACGTGCGGACCTCTTTGCGGTCACTGCGCCTCGCGGCGCGGGCAGTGCGTTCTCACTCAACGACGTGAAGGACCTGCGCATCGGATGGAGCCGTGCGGCATCCGATGTCATTTTGAGCAGCGTCGACAGCAAGACAATCTAACGGCTAGCGAAATATTTAAGCGAAGTCGGCAGAGCCGAGGACGCTTTATCGAGCAGAGGTCAATATGAGAATTCGGATTGCAATTGTTCTTGCGGCATCTTCCGTTGCAGCTTTTGCCCAGTCACCGGATCGCGCTGAAGTCTTCTCCTCCACGCAGCTAAAGAGCCAGCTGATCGAGCTGGCTGAACAGGCGAAGACCAAAGGGAGCAGTGGAGCGAAGCTGGGTGATTACGGATCGCATTCGATCATGCTGTCTGAACGAACGGCGAATGGCGGAGCCGAAGTTCATGCTCACTTTGATGATGTAATGCTGGTGATGGAAGGTAAGGCGACACTGATTACCGGGGGCGAGCTTATTGATGCCCACTCGGGGCCCAATGGCGAATCAGGAGGTTCAGGGATTCGCAATGGAACTTCCCAGTCAGTCGCGGCAGGAGATCTCATTCACATCCCTGCGGGGACACCACATCAGTTGCTCATTGCGCCCGGCACCCAATATAGCGCTCTGGTGATTAAGGTGAAGGAATGATTCGATGTTACTGACAGGATGCGCCAACGGTTATTCATGATTGATTTCTGAGTTTGAGAGTTTGTTGGGAACACCCGAAAACGCACGCTGAGCGCGCACTGCACGATAGGACAGGGATATGATGCGAGTTTTGCAGCTTGCCGATGAAATGCGATATGCGCGGATGTCAAGCGAAGAGCTTCGCGCAAGCTTTCTGATCGATACTCTTTTCACGCCGGGGGCGGTGGAACTTGTGTATGTCGATCTGGATCGCACAGTGGTTGGATCAGCAGTGCCGCTGGCTGGGCCGTTACCGCTGCCCTGCCCTGACCTTCTTCGGGCAGCATCCTTTACTGAGCGGCGCGAACTCGGGATCTTTAATATCGGCGCACAGGGCAGTGTTGTCGTCGGAGGACAGACTTATGAGCTGGGTCACCGCGATGCACTCTATGTTGGGCGCGGCAATCGGGCCATTTCATTTGCAAGTCGGAACCCTGACGCGCCGGCAGAGTTTTATTTGCTCAGTTACCCGGCGCACACTGAGCATCCCATTGCCGCTGTCGAGGGGGCCCATTTGACTCCCCAAACGATTGGCGACCCTTCGACTGCGAACCAGCGGTCGATTTATAGACTCATTCACATGGAGGGCGCAACCAGCTGCCAACTGGTGATGGGATTCACGACACTTCACAAGGGAAGTGTCTGGAACACGATGCCGCCACACACGCACATGCGCCGGTCAGAGGTCTATCTCTATTTCGATCTGCCGAGCGATCAGCGGGTCATTCACCTGATGGGGCCGGCCAAGCAGACCCGTCATCTGGTGGTTGCGAACAAGCAAGTAGCTATCTCGCCTTTGTGGTCGATTCATGCGGGAGTGGGGACCGCCAGTTACTCCTTCTGCTGGGGTATGGGCGGCGAGAACCAGGTTTACGCGGATATGGATCCGATTAAGATTGCGGATCTGCGCTGACCAGATATCAGTTGACTGGAGATTTTTCTTTGATACTCGATTCATTTCGACTTGCAGGCAAGAATGCGCTGGTGACCGGATCTTCTCGAGGAATGGGCGCGGCGATCGCTATTGCTCTGGCGGAAGCAGGCGCTCATGTTGCTCTGCATGGATCGCAGACTGTTCCGCTTGAGGTAATACAAAAAGTGAGTGCAACCGGCGCGAATCACGTCGCGCTCACGGCCGACCTTACTCACCCGGACAGTTGCCATGGGCTGGTTGAGCGCGCGATCACCGCCCTGGGCAGCATTGACATTCTCATCAATAATGCAGGCATTACGCGTCGTGCGCCGGCTGTCGAATTCGCGGTGGAAGACTGGAATGATGTCATTGCCATGAATCTTACGAGTGTCTTTCGGCTTTGCCAGTTTGCCGCTCGACCTATGCTTGAACGAGGCCATGGAAAGATTGTCAACATCGCGTCGCTGCTGAGCTTTCAGGGAGGCATTACTGTGCCGGCTTATGCGGCAGCCAAAGGGGGCGTTGCGCAGATTACAAAGGCTTTAGCCAACGAGTGGGCGGCGCGGGGTGTTCAAGTGAACGCGATCGCTCCTGGCTACATGAGCACGGAGTTAACGCAGGCTTTGCAGAACGATGCTACTCGAAATCGACAAATCCTTGAACGTATCCCTGCAGGCCGCTGGGGTTCACCGGAGGACGTGGCCGGTGCCGCTGTGTTTCTTGCATCCGGGGCAAGCGACTATATAAATGGACACATTCTTGTTGTCGATGGCGGCTGGCTGGCGCGGTAGTCGTCGATTGGGGACTCGCTCATGGATTCGACAGAGTGCACGAGCGCTCAAGCGACTTTCAAATTTTCCTGCGACTTTTCTTCTGCTTGCTTGAGGTCTTGGGCATCATAGTGAATCGCTGGAGGTGAGTTGGAAAACGAGACCTACTTTGAAGGCAATGAGTACGCTGGCATTGGCCTTCGCGACATTTGGTGTGGCCCAGGCCGCGGAAGCACAACAGGAGTGGGCACCGAGGAGCGTTGACGCTACAGGCTCGGGGGCCCAATATCCGTGGCCGGTAGATTCAGCGCACAATCTCTATGACTACTACGCCCACAAGGCGAAGCACGCCGGAAAACTTCGGGCTAAGCATTCGCGGCTGGCGAATCCTGAACTAGAGCAACATCGGCTGTCAGGTAGGAGGTGAACCGATGCCGAAGGAAACGGTTCAGCAGCTTGAGCAGATCGTAGCCTGGCAATCCGGCCCCCCTTTACACGATCAGTAGGATTTGTTGGCTCCGAGCTCGCCATTCTACTGATCAATTCAATCGTCCAAGGTGCGGAGGCTGTTCTGAGTGAGGCGGCTTACTCTGTCTTCTGATCGATTCAGGTAACGATTGTCCCCTTCACTCTTAAGCCTTCTGTGGCGGCGACAACGCAACGGCGGCTTCGCTGGTGAGCACGCGGAAGACGAAGGTCTCCTGAAGGTACAGTTGCACCCCGGAATCGGTGTGGCTGAGATAACCGATTGAAACATCCTGCCCGATGTTCAGCTCAAAGTCGCCACCCCGGGTCGTGACTACAAATGCGCCTTCAATCGCAGGCGCCCAGATCAGGTTGCCGTCAACGATGCGCTTCACGTGTTCGAGTACGGGATATCCGTGGTCGCGGGTCTCTGCAAGCACGGTATATTCGTTGGCCCCGAGCAGGACTGAGTAAGGACCGTTGACGCCTGCGAGACGCAACTGGCTCAGCCCGTGGGCGACCGCATCCGGATAATCGCGCACATCTGCGGGCAGTGTCTCAATGGGATTGCTGGTACTCTCCCGGATGCCCTGGATGTCCGCTTCATGGTACCCGTTGAAGATGGCCCGATCTTCCGCAAAGGCCAGCTTCTTTGCGGCGTCCTTTGCAGGCTGCCAGTCAGAGTCGTCGGAACCGCGCTCCACGTCATCAATCGCCTGGCGCGACAGTTCAAATGGAACCCGCAACTCCACCAGAGGCTTAACCTCGCGCTGTCTTGCAAGGATGCCTTCAGCAGGAGGGGAGATCGGATTCAGGTGCCCGGTTCCAACTCCAGGCAAAGCGATTCCTCCCGCTGAAGGAACGTCGACGACGCGTCGTCCGGCTAGATACCGCTTCAGAGTCCTCGTCGTTTCCTCCTCGATCTGTGCCCATGCGGCATCGGAGATGGGTGCAAGCTCCCGATGGAGGTTATTCATTTTTCTCTCCTTTTAGCGATCCAATTTTGAGTGATGTGTCCTGCGCTGTCACGGGCGAAGTCGGCGCTGGGGGCGGCGTCTCAGCGCTTTCGGCTGCGTTCGCCCCTCCGGGGTTGACATTATCGAGGAACGTTGCTGTCGGCACAAAGAACAGGCTACCCGTCACTGGACGGCTGAAATCCAGCAGCCGGTCGTAGTTTCCCGGGGGATTACCGACAAACATGTTCTCCAGCATCATCTCGGTGATCCGCGGTGACCGGCTATAGCCAATAAAGTACGTTCCGAATTCGCCGTGCCCCGGACGCCCGAAAGGCATGTTGTCGCGCAGAATCTGCAACTGGCGGCCATTCTCCTCAATGTTGGTCAGCGCATTGTGCGCGTATGCCGGCTTGTCCGCATCGCTCAGTTCCACGTCGGAAAGCTTGCGACGACCGATGATCCGTTCCTGCAATTCCACCGAAAGCGCATTCCACGCCATCATGTCATGCAGATACTTCTGCACGATAACGTAGCTGCCCCCTCGGAAGGCCGGATCCTCGCCGCCTATGATCGCCGCCTCGCGTGCTGCATCTGCTCGCGGATTCTCCGTGCCGTCGACAAAGCCCAGCACGTCGCGGTCATCAAAATAGCGGAAACCATGCACCTCGTCGGCCACGGAGACCACATCCCCGATGCTGTCCATAATCTGGGTCGCCAGTTCGAAACACAGGTCTATGCGTTTGGCTCGAATATGGAAGAGAATGTCGCCCGGTGTGGAGACGGCATGACGTCGGTCAGAGTGAATCTCCCGGAACATATGAAGCTCGGCTGGCCGAGGCGCTCCGAAGAGCTTGTCCCAAGCATTCGACCCGAATCCCGTGACGCACGAAAGACCCGCCTCGACGTCACGAAACTCCACAGCCCGTATCAGTCCTGAGAGATCCCCACAGAAAGCCTGCAGACGTGTGTAGGCGTCCTGGTCCTGGCGGATCGACAGCACCAGGAAGATCGCCGCGCGCGTAAGCGGACCGACCACTGTCTGCGGAAGAACGACCTCATTGAGTTCACTGGGGGGATTCATGTTTAGCTCTGTCTGCGCTGGATGTCACCACAAACTTTCAATTCGGTAAGGCCAAACTCCTGATTCTGTTATAACAGCATCGCTTGGCCGTTGCGCGTTATCCATGAGTTCACCGGCAGAACTCGACCATGTTCCGGGCGGCAATATTCAGCGTGTCATTTCGGGCACGCAGAGTTTTGAGAGATTGTTCCGCGGTGGGGCTGTGCGGATGGTTGAGGTCGAAAAGGCGCAGCAGGATGTCGGTCTCGAGCCAAAAATATACACCGAGACCGAAGACGACCTCTGCTATATGCACGGCAGAGGTCCGGCACGGGTTTTCAGCCCAATTCTCTGTGCAAAGGAAGCTGCATGAAAGGTGCTGAAAATCGGAAATCCGCAAATCCCCAAGCGTTTTTTGCGTGCTCCAGGGCGCCAGCCTTGAAAAGTGGCCGCGGTCCGTAGCAGATTCTGGCGCAAAGCACTTCATGTGCGATGGCACGCACGCTGCCCATCGTCAGCAGCAGGCCCGCGCGCTTGCGCTACCATTGAATCACCAAGCCATGCTTCGAGCTTCCCTGGTTCTCATCGCTCTCCTCAGCATCGACGCCTTCGCTCAGCAACCGCTGGTGGCTTCACGGTCTTTTCGCCTGGAAGAAACCACGCTCGCGGAGACGCAGGCAGCTCTTCGCTCCGGACGTATCACCTGCCATGTGCTCGTGCAGCAGTACCTCGAACGCATCCGCACCTACGACCAGAGCACACATCTCAACACCGTGATTATGCTCAACCCCACAGCTCTGGCTGACGCTGACCGGCTGGACCGCGAATTCACACACACCGGCCACATGGCGCCGCTCCATTGTGCTGTCCTCGCCATCAAGGACAACTACGATACGCGCGGCCTCCAGACGACTGGCGGCTCGCTTGCGCTGAAGGGCTTCGAGCCTACCACCGACGCCTTTATGGTCGCGCGCCTTCGCGCAGCAGGCGCCATCCTGCTATTTAAAAGCAACATGGCGGAATGGGCCTTCTCACCCGTCGTTACGGAGAGTTCGATTGGAGGCGTTACACGAAACCCGTACGATCTCACCCGCGTGCCTGCGGGTTCCAGCGGTGGAACGGCCGCCTCAGTCGCCGCCAATTTCGCCCTCGCCGGCTTTGGAACGGATACCGGCGACTCCATCCGCGGCCCCGCGTCCCACAACTCCCTTGTCGGCATCCGTCCAACCATCGGTCTCACGAGTCGAGACGGCATCGTGCCGCTCAACCTCATGGCTGACGTCGGCGGCCCACTGACCCGTACGGTCGCCGACACCGCTGCGTTGCTTACCGCGGTCGCCGGCTACGATCCTGCCGACCCCATTACGAAGGCTTCCGAAGGTCATATTCACGACTACACCCGCGACCTTCGCCGCGATGGACTCCGGGGGGCGCGCATCGGCGTCCTGAGGCGCTATATCGATGCGCCAACCACGGACCCTGAGATCCGTGCCCTGACCGAAAAAGCCATCGCCGACCTGAAGGCACAGGGCGCAATCATCGTCGACCCCTTCGACATCCCCCACTACGATGAGCTCACCAAGGCCATCGGATGCGGCAACTTCCAACAGGACGTTAACCAGTGGTTTGCCCAGCACGCACCCGCAGCCCCCTTCCACTCTATCCAGGCGGTCTACGATGCGGGCCTCTACCTGCCTTACATCCAGAAGCGCCTTGAGAACTCTCTCCAACCCTCTACTGCCGCCTGCCAGGACACTTGGCACGACGAGAAAAAGTCCACCTTCCGCAAATCGCTCGTCGACGCTATGGATGCCCAGCAACTCGACGTCATCCTTTATCCCACCTGGTCGAACCCGCCACGTCTCATCGGCGACCTCAGGACCCCGGGCGGCGACAACAATCAGATCATTGCGCCCATGACCGGACTGCCCGCCATCACCGTTCCAATGGGCTACACCCACGGCAACCTGCCTGCGGGCTTGCAACTATTGGGCCGCGCCTTCGCTGAAGGTGACCTCATCCGCTTCGCCTATGCCTACGAACAGGCTACCCACCATCGCCATCCGCCTGCGGCATTTCCTGAGCTTCCACATCACCCATAGCCACCGTGGCTTTTCATTAGATAGCCATGGGGAAACTGTATTGCCAGATGCCTGGCTATTTCATTCGCCCCAAGGAGATACCCTTGAAACTTCGCGTTGTCCTCCTAATCGTTTTCGCCACGACCCTTTCCGCACAGGAAGTGAAACCAACCCTTTCTCCACAACGTCACGAGTACATCCTGCACAACTTCCACACGGAATCGGGGACCGTCCTGCCGGAGGTTCATCTCGTCTATGGCACCTACGGTCAGCTGGACGCAGCCGGCGACAACGCCGTCCTTCTGCCCTCGCATTACATGGCCAACCTTCGCGGCTACGAATGGCTCATGAAGACCCCCGAGTATCCGGCCGGCGCACTCGACCCGAGCAGGCTCTTTCTCATCACTTCGGAGCTCTTCGGCAACGGCCGCAGTTCTTCGCCGTCGAATACACCTGAGCCCTTCCACGGCCCGCGTTTTCCTGTGCTTACCATCCGCGACAACGTCAATGCTGTCCACGAGATGCTCACCGAAGAACTTCACATCAAGCACTTGAAGGCGGTCATCGGCTTCTCCATGGGCGCGCAGCAGGCATTCCAATGGGCCGTTAGCTACCCCGGCTATATGGATCGCATCGTTGCCACCAGTGGCACCGCCAAGACGTATGGACACGGCATAGTCCGTCTCGAAGGCCAGATTGCCGCTCTCACCGCTGACGCTACCTTCTCGAACGGCGACTACACCGTTCCGCCTGCCAAAGGCCTTGAGGCCTTCGCCGTTGTCTGGACAGGCTGGCTCTATTCGCAGGAGTGGTGGCGAGAGGAACTCTGGCGTCAGCGCTCCAAGCCGGGCACGACGCTTGAACAGTACATCGATGAGATGCGGCACCACTTCATACCCGGTGCGGACGCCAACGACCTGATCCTGCAGATGCGCACCTGGGAGTCGAACAACGTGGGCAATACTCCCGCCTCCGCGCCGGGCGCTGCTTCCACGGACACTCACCCAGCCTTTGCGGGCAACGAGCGCGCCGCCCTCTCGTCCATCAAGGTGCCGGTGCTCTACATGCCCTCGGCCACCGACCTTTACTTCCCAGTTACCGATGCCCGCTACGAGGCGCAGTACATCCCCCAGGTCACCTTGCTACCTATCCCTTCACTGTGGGGACATCCCGCGGGTGCTGGTGCCAGCCCCGCCGACAAGGACTTCCTCAATTCCGACGTGAGCCTTTTCCTTGCCGGTAAACCGATCCAAGGAGAACCGATCAGCTCCGTCTCAACGTCAGTTCACTAGCAGGTAAAGGGCCGTTTTGCTTGCCGCGGCCGGATTGTAGGCCATCCGTGAGTAGCGCTTTGGCAAACATTTGCGCTACTTGCCGGGCCATCTTTTCCGGCCCTTGGCCGTCCCATAAACTCGCGGAGATCGAGGCCCGATTCATCCGAAGGCTGAATGCCCGATACATGCACTATATCCAGGGCTTTCAGCCCTTTACACTGATGAGGACGGCTGTTTCTTGAGCCTTCGGCCCCGCACACGCAAGAAGATTCCGCATTGAGGCTCGAGGACTGAGGACCGAAATATACCAGTCCCTCCGGATATTGCGTAGACCACCTCTATCGAGCATTCTGTGCAGGTCTTTCAGCCCTTGACCTCTTCGCCTGCCCGCCTTCTTGAGCCCGCTTACCTCGGCCTGTGGCCCAAGCCGATATGCCGCGCCGTTGGCGCTTGCACCGTCGCTGGGCCGCCTTTTCATCTCTCGACAAGACCCAAGCCTGGAGATAGCTACCGTCTGGCTATGGCCTTGCTGCTTCCGCTTTAACAGACCGGAGCCATTCAGGGCCTGAGGAGGATCTTCCCTATGCCGCCCCTTTCCCCTTTGGCATGGGCGTCGGCGGCTTCGTCGAGCGGCAGCACCAGGCCGATCGGCAGTTTGAGTTTGCCGTCGCGCACAGCCTCAGCGAGGTGCGCCATGGCTTTGGCATCTGCATGCGACCCGAAAGCCCTTACCTGGACGTTTGGGTACAGCGCCGCGTCTTGCGGTGGCCCCACGATGGAGGCATAGGTACCGCCGGGTTTGATATGCGGGAGCAACTTTGAAGCCAGCGGCCCTCCAACAGCGTCGCAGACCGCGTCCAGGGTGCCGAGCTGCGCGATCTCGCCCTCGTCGCCGATATCGATGGCGGCCGTTGCCCCAAGAGCGAGTGCTTCCTCGATCTGTTTTTTGCGCACAGCGGCGATCACCTTGGCTCCAAGCTCGATGGCGGTAAAGAAAGCAAAGCGGCCCACGCTGCCGAGAGCTCCGGTGAGAAGAATCGATTGGCCGGGCTGCACCCCTCCCTGCTCGCGGACGAGCTGGTCTCCGGTGGTGGCAACGACCGGAATGGCCGCGGCGGTGGTCAGTTCCAAGCCCTCAGGGACCTTCGCCAGCTCGTCGGCTTTGGCGACAGTGAACTCCGCGTAGGTATGCTGCGTGCGGCCGAAGACACGGTCGCCGGGAGCGAGGCCAGTGACATCTTCACCAACCTCCTGCACGGTTCCCGCCATGTCATAGCCGAGAATCGCGGGGAAGTCTATCGAGAACATCTTTGCCATCGCTCCGGAACGAATCTTCCAGTCGATTGGGTTTACGCCGGCGGCGTGAATTTGAACCAGCACCTCGCCGGGGCCCGGTTTGGGCGCTTCGACTTCTTCCAGCACAAGGTTCTTCGCTGGGCCATATTCGTGTAGCACAACTGCTTTCATGATGAGACCTCTTCACGCTTGTGATGCAAATCACGTCGAAAACGAACTTGGAAAGAGTTTCCCCCTCGTATTTTACCTTGACACTGTGACATATTGCCCCCACTCGCCGGGCTCCACTACTTCGTCTTGGCTTGTCACATGCTCGCTCAACTCGTCAATCTGATCCACACAAAAGCTCACTCCCTCTATCGAAGGCTATCTATACGAGTTCGACGGAGACGAGACGCTGTCAGCCCGAGCCGTGCTGTTAGCGGCCGGCGAGGACAGGCGCCCGTTGCAGGTGAAGGGTGAAGATCGCCTGCTCGGACGCGGCATATTTTATGGAGCCGCCCGCCAGGAGGCGACCAATGTGGTCGGCGAGAAAATATTCATTCCAGGAGGCGGCAATTCAGCCGGACAAACTGCCATGTTTTTGTCCAGCTATGCGGCCGAAGTCAAGACCCTAGTGAGGGGTTAAGAGCTCAAGATCAGCATGTCGCAATACCTGATTGATCAGATTGCAACGAAGGCCAACATCTAGGTACTTCTCTTTACCCAAGTGAATTCGGCTTACGGCGTGGATCGTCTGGAACGAAGTGAGGCTTTTGTTCAAGCCGCGATTGAGATTGAGGACATCCTTAGTTAGGAAGCCGATGCCATGTTTGCGATCATTGGACGCCGTGCATTTTGCATCCTGGGGCCTAACGCTACCCCTTGTGGAAAAATGCATCCGGCTTTTCCGGCTGAAAAGGCCAAACCGAATTCGCAACGGTGCGGTTCGCATTCTCCTTGTTGCGGTTCTAGCATCGGCCGTCTCTATTGCGCACTGGGCGGTCGTCTTCCTGACTTGGTTCCCATATAGGCCTTACGTTCCCACCTTTTCCTCTGTACTCCGAAACGAGGTATTCGGATTTCTCCCCAATGAGATCCTGATTGGACTCGTATTGGTAACCGGGCTCGAAGCTTGGCAGGTGTTGAAAGATCTTCAGGCAGAGCGAATGCGCTCGATGGACCTGGAGCGGCAACTCGCAGTCTCAAGACTTGAAGCGCTGCGCATGCAACTCCACCCGCACTTTCTCTTCAATACCCTCCATGCCGTAGCCGGCCTCACAATCGAAGACCCGCCCACGGCTCGGAGAATGATAATCGTGCTTGGAGATCTTCTCCGCAACACGCTGAAGGATACCCTCAGTCTCCCGCGAAGCTCGAGCATCCAGGCGTGCGTCCCTAACGGTTTTCCTTTTGGTTGCGGCGGCCGATCAGAGGCAGGCTAATGGCACTACTTTGCCGCGCTAGGTCCGAGCTGCTTCGGGAGGTCTGTCGAGAGCACACAGCTTGTACTTCTTCCAGCGAAGTTACAAATTCCGAGAATCGCATCATCAATCGAAAATACAGTTCCGATCCATCCATCCTTCGTTCGGTCCATCATGAGATACCCATAGCGCTGAAGCTGGAAGAGATTCGCGGGCTGACCATCGATCGTCTCGGTACGGACGCCAGGACCGGCAACAGCCACATTGGGATTGTCCCCTCCGTTGCCGACGATGAGTTGTATCGGCCGCGCTGCGCCTTAAGACAGCGCGGTAAAGAGATGGACGTGACCGCAGACGATCATATCGGTGCCTTTGAGCTGGCGGCCATCGGCGGTAACTTGCTCGGTGCGGTTTACCGGATAGTCGACTGCGTTGAAACCGGGAAGCAACGGCGCCATTCCTCCGACCTCGGATGCAGCTTCCTGTCCCGGCCTCGGCTTGCCGACAACTTTGGGATCGACCCCCCAGATGGGGCGGTGGGTAAGGATCCAACCATGGCCGGTCTCAGTGCCACCGCCAAGCTCTTCAAACTGTTTATTGAATAGGGCTACCAGATCAGCCGGCGCAGTGGTGTCGTCGGTGTCGGCCGAATCCATGACATTGAGGGTCGGGCCGTCGAGTCGGACTGTGAAAGCTGGCGCAGTAATGCTCTCTTTGCAGCTCTGTGGCAACGGTGCAGCGTTCAATAGGCGAAACCACCCATCGGCTCCGCGCCCACACTGCTCATGGTTGCCACGCACAAACACCCAGGGCGCAGCGGTGAGACCCGACTTCCGTCATGTAGACCTGTCCATCTTCAAGGACTTTCCTCTTACGGAGCGAGTAAAGGTGCAATTCCGGGCGGAGGCTTTTAACATTTCCAACACGCCAAACTTCTACATTGGAAACGGCAGTAGCGCGGCAAGCTTCGGAAACACCGCTTTCGGCACTGTGTCGCAAACAGATCCAAATTACACGCCGCGTGAATATCAATTCGCGCTGAAGGCGCACTTCTAACCGAAAAAAGCACCTGCGCCGACGGCGACGAGTACTTCTCTTCGCCGTCGTTCTGCTTTGTCGGGAAGATCGGTCTTCGCCACATGTATGGGCTCTACAGGTAGTAGTGCCCAGTGCATGCCAAGGGCGATCAGGTTGCGGTCACGGCCAGTGTGCAAAAAGCGGTGCATGCGCTCGATCCAGATCTGCCGACTGCTAATTATGAAACGCTCACCGCGCCCGTCGATCTTATTGTCCACCATAAGTTGTAAATCAGTGTGCTTGGAATCAATTCGACACGTTGGAATAAATCTCTCTCTACTGAGTTCTCATAAGTGACAGTATGAAAAAGAATGCTGAATTGGATGCAATCGGCCACTTACAGCTCTAGCGCCGAATGATCAGCAACGATAACTCAAGCGTTCAGAGGTGCGTTTATGAGGAAGTAGGCCAGAACTTTAATCGCGATCGGTTTTGCCCTCGGGCTCACTGGAGCAATTAAAGCGAAGGGGGAGGAAGGTGTGATCGTCAACCTGCAATTCGATTTTGTCGGCGCCAAGGCACTTCCCACCGGCACTTATGCCGTTCGGAATTTTTCTGTTGACAAGTCTGGAACGCTGGTACTCAGCAACAGAGGTAGCAGTACATCACGTTTGTGCTCCCTTATTTGGATGAGAACGATTTTACCGACCAACCAGAACTGAGTCGTCAGCAAATTGGAAACCGCCATTTACTCAACGCGGTTCAGACGGCCGCAACTCTCTATCGCATTAACGTACTCGATTCGGACGGCAACCGTGCTGCAGCGAAATTCAGAGCCGGCAATGCAGCTTCGGTAAGTCACTGAGGCAAGTAGATAGCTGAGGTCCTATGGAATCCGACATACACTCTTAAGGTGTCGCTTTTCATCCAGGCAAAATGGAGATCGTAGATCTTCTTTCAATATTGAGCCGGAACCGCCGCCCGGAGTCTACATCTCCGAGCAGGCTCATTTTGTCACTAACGTCTACCCGGCACGGCGTGCGCGGAAGAGCGAAGCAAATGAAGATTCAAGACAATTCGGGAGGACACTAGACATGAGAGGATTGCCTTCTTTAGGAACTTACAACCAACTTTTGAACCCGGCACGGGAGAGGTTTGAGGCCAGCCCCGGTCTTAATGCCATTCGGTCGAACGACGATCCACGTTGGTTGGAAGCCTTTCTCATCTATTTCTGCGCCATTGGAACACAGATGACGGAACCTGTGGAGGGTTGGATTCGCCGGGCGGCGTCTCGCTGTGCCGACCTTGGATGCGCAGACCTTGCAGAAGCGTTGAATCGGCATGCCAAAGCCGAAGCCGGTCATCACCTGATGATGATTGCCGATCTTCGCTCATTGGCCGATCACTGGAACTTGCGACATACACCTGCAGTCGATGCCGATGAACTACTGCGCATTACGCCCAGCTACGGAGCGAGCCGCTATTGCCTGGTTCACGAGGAGAACATTGCGGGTAACACCCCTTATGCGCAGATTGCCATTGAGTACGAGATCGAACAGCTTCCTCTGCGTTATGGAGGATTGTTTGTGAGCCGATGCCTTGAAATATTCGGACCGGAGATTCTTTCCAGCCTCAGCTTTGTGACCGAGCACATCGATTTGGATATCGGGCATACGCATTTCAACGCGCAACAATTGTCAAAGCTAATCGAACTGCATCCCGAGAGTCTCTCATCCCTGGTTGCGGCAGGTGGTGCGGCTCTGGATGCCTACGCACAATTCCTCGCGGATTGCGTAGAGCTTGCTGATTTCTATCGCCAGTCTTCCTCAACCGAGGCTGAACAATCATCTCCGTTCTTATCGTGGCAAATCCATTCGCCTCTTTGGAGCTTGGTCTGTAGTACACCGGAGTCTTGGCCGGAATGGATAGACGAGGTAAGATGGTTGCGCGGAAAGGTTTTGTTTGATCACGGCAGACGGCCTTACTTCATGACCAGCGAAGGGCAGTACGCAGACCCTGATCCGATTGACCTGCATGCCTGGCACATATTGGCGTACGCCGGCGACGTTCTTGTCGGCTGTGTGCGCGTGTACCCTTTGGCCGCGGGAGGCCCTCCGTGTTTGACGGAAACATTGCTGGGAGCGGGGCAGTTCTCGCAAATGCTGCGCAACATGGGAAAACATCGTTACGATACGATTGAGATTGGACGGTGGGTGGTTGACCCCGCTCTGCGAATAGCGCGTAGCCTCGCCCCGGGTATCGGCGTACAACTCGCCGCCGGCGCTGGAGCACTCGCTTTCGCGCTCGTGAACCACTCGGACGATGCCAATGGAGTCGCAATCTTCCCGGCCGGAAGCCGGGACAAGCAATATCTGATGCTTTCTCGCCTTGGCTTGAAACCAGTTTCCGAGATCGATCCGGTGGTTTCCACTGAATATGACGACGTGATACGAGTGATGTACTGCACCAGCGCTCACAAATTGCAATTTCGTTTTCGACGCATGATGAAGGCAATGGCAGAAGCAATAGGGCTCGATCAGATGATTCCCACATCAGCAGTTCACGGCGACTAAGTTGAGAAGCTGAAGAGGCGAATGAGAGCTAGGCCGTCCGCGTTATCAGGTTGTGCTTGATGCCCAGCCTGAATAAATGCTGCTTGCAGCAAAGGCGATCGCTTCTTTTCTAAATGTGAACGCATTTATCGCCATGTTGTCGGCCTGTGCATCAGGTAAGGATAGATGCGATTATCTGCTCTTCATTGCGCACGGATAGCTCCACGTTCTTCATGGTCAGACTCACATACTGACCTTTCTTCCGTTAAGCGTGTCGCCGAAGATGCCCCGGCTCCAAAGATTAGCACCATCATGATTCATTTTCGTTGCAATACCACAATAGACGCGTAGCAGTCGTACGATTTCTACCTATGAACGATCGGCGCGGATGTTCGCGTAAGATCTCCGCGACAACATCAACTTGTCTCAGTCGATCGTGGTATCAGAGAAGCTGCGGAGGTGACAATTACAACACTCGATCGAATTCCGATCGGCTGAAGCGCCGGGCAGCAAAGTGTCGAGCGCATACGTCAATATGCTCAAGCCGTTGAATCCTCAGCTCAGCGCGGCACGACGCGGGCTGACTCCATGTTCGGAATAGGCGAGCTGGGTGTCCCCCTAGTCAGCGCATCGAATGCGATACTGCTTTTTCGGTCGCTTCGCGAATCGTGATCCGGTCCAATGTGTGTGTATCCTTCTCCTTCCGCGGAGGATCATTTTGTGTTTTAAATCATCGGGCGGCCTCCACTCTACGTTTCGCTTTGGAGCCATAGAGGCCCAGAGGCCACCAGTTCCAGTCTCCTGCAATTTGCAGCATCGCAGGGCCGATGACCATGCGCACCAACGTTGCGTCAATCAACACAGCTACTGCCAAAGTGAATCCGAGCATCTTGATAACCAGGAAATTTCCAAGCGTGAATGCCGCGAAGACCGCGATCATAATCGATGCGGCACTTGTAATGAGTCCCGCCGTGCTTGCCATGCCCTCAATCACTGCGGCTCTCTCCGGCAAACCTTTGCGGCGCTCCTCGAGAACGCGGGAGACGAGAAAGACTTCGTAGTCCATGCTGAGGCCGAAGACAATTGCGAAGGATAGGATGGGGATGATCGGGAACACGCTGTGCGTGGCGGCAGTGACTCCCAGCAACCTGCTTCCGTAGCCATCCTGAAACACCAGTACCAGCGCCCCGAAGGATGCTGCTACTGAAAAGAGATTCAGCAGAATCGCTTTGACTGCGGCGAAGAGCGAACGCAGTCCCAAAACAACGGCAGCAAAGCTTCCGATCACCACACCTGCGATGACCCTGGGAAGTCGCTGTTTGACCACTGCCTCATACTCGGCGTTGATCGCCGCAATTCCTCCAATCCGGATCTGTGCACCAGGGATACCGGTGATTCTCTGGATGTCTGCAGAGCGCAATTCGCGTAACCAACGTGTCTGGTCCGCAGGTGTGAGCGTGGCGATCGGCAGAACCTCAATAAGAGTCGCCAAGCCGTCATCGCGAAGAAAACTTCTGCGCGTTTCATCGGGCAGGAGGTTCAGGGTGTCCGGGTCTTCTGCGTCTCCCGACAGCGTCGCAAGGGAGATCGCTTCAGAACACCGTGAATCCTTCGCCACGTAATCCGTGAATCGGCTTACCGCCATCCATCCGGCCGACGTGTTGGGAGACGCGGTCTTTGGCAATTCCAGAATGACGCGGAGCGACTGGACAATGCCGGATCGCTCCATGCCTTCCAATGAGTGGAGCGCCTGCACCGACTCCGAACCGGCGGGGAGCCAGTTGCCGGGCGGCAGACCTGGGGCGATTCGGCGGGCCTGAAACGCGAGGGCCATCAAGGGCAGTCCGGCCGCCAGCAACGCAGTCCATGGACGGCCGGTCACGGCGTGACCCCAGCGACGCCATCGCGCCCTGGGGCTGGCCAATATGCCGCCGCGACTGGACTGCCAACGCTCAGGAAGGTGCAACCGCCAGGAATTGACGCGAGCGCCCAACAGTCCAAGCACCCAAGGCAGAATGCACGTGCAGATCAGAACGCTCATCGAAGCCACCAGCAGGCCGGCGACTCCGATCGAGCTCAGTTCGCTGATAGGCACGGTCAGCAGCGCCGCAAATCCAATTGCCACAGTTGCAGCCGAAATGATCAGCGTTCTGCCTGCCTGGCGTGCCGCAATATCGGCAGCTTCGTTCCCGTCTTGCCCATCTGCCAGTGCCTCGCGAAACCGGCTCACCATGAGCAGCGCATAGTCGACACCAAGCCCGAGGCCAAGCATCGTTGCCAGATTCTCCACCAGAATCGAAAGGTGCAGCTGTTCGGCGAGCAACGCAGCTGCCCCCATGGTCATGGAGATCGCCAGCAGGCCCACGCCCAACGGCAGCATAGCAGCCACCACGCTGCCGAATGCCAGGAAAAGCAGGATAAGCGTGACGGGAAGTACACGAGCCTCTGCGCGGTTAACGTCGTCGGCGCTCACTTTGCGAAAATCGAAGTTCAGCGGCGTTTCGCCCGTCAGTTGTATGTCGATCCCGGGAAACTGCGGTCGAAGTTGACTCTGCAACTCGATGGCCTGGGTTCTCAATGGGGGAATCAGTGATTCTTCTGTGCCAGGCCCTGGGCCGAGTCCAATGATTACCAGCGCTCCGCCACCCCTACCCTGGAACAGAGGATCCGGCGAATCAAGGCCTGAGAGCACGCCGGAGACTCTCGGCTGAGCGCGGAAGCGGTTCACTATTAAGCCCAGTGCATTGCTTCCATCAACCGAGTCCGGATCGGTGAGCCCCTTGATTACGACTATCAGACGGCGCGCGTACGGCGACTGGAAGCGCAGCGCAAGTTCGCGTTCGACGCCTTCCGCCTCCCCCCCTTTAATATGGAATGCGGTCTCCAACCTGCCGCCTACCTTATATGAGAAAGGAATCAAAACCAAGGCGAGAGCGAAGGCACATAGCGCAACCCAAAGACGCCGGCGCGAGGACCTAGCCGGGCTGCGGCGTGGCGCATGCATCACCGCGGAACCTCCGTCTGTAGTGTTGTGTACTTCGCCAAATGCGAACGCAACTTGCGCGTCGCTCGAAGCAAACTGGTCTTGACCGATCCCTCGGAAGTGTTCAGTTTCTCACCTACGGCTCTCAGTTTCATTCCTTGAAGGTGCTTTAGGTCAAATACCATTCGCTCGCGCGGTGTCAGCCGCCGTAGAGCACACAAAATGTTTGCGCCGAGTTCGCCGCGCAAGAGTTCTTTCTCAGGGTTGTGGGTGGGTCTGTCGTCCATGACTTGGTTCAAGAGATCATATTCCTCGCCCTCGATGTTCATTTTTATCGTGTCATTCTCTTTGCGATTTCGATTCTTGCGCAGATGATCCAGACAGGTATTGGTTACGATTCGAGTGATCCATGTTGAGAACGAGCACTCGAATCGAAAGTGGTCCAGATTCCTATAAACTTTCAGAAACACCTCTTGAGAAATGTCCTGTGCATCGCTCTGCGAACCGGTGATTCGGAAAGCCAGCCTTAAGACGGCTTCATCGTGCGCGCGCACCAATTGTGCAAAGGCGGCTTGGTTTCCGTCTTGCGCTTCACGAACCAGGGGCCAATCGAATATACAATGTGCGGTCTTCACATACTCCTCTGCAAAACGGCCATGATCGCAGGCCGCGCGATCCAAGCGCTTCAAAGTGCGATTAACAATTGCCTCACATGACATATTCGGCCCCGCATGCATTGAAATATTGGTGGACCATCGGGCCAGACTGCCCTGCTGATTATCATGCTTTGAAAGCGGAAATCCCCTCGAGCTCACAGACTTAAACTATAAGAGTCCCGTTTTATTCCCAACAATATCCGTGGTTCGTTTCCCCAAATGCGGCACCCTGACAAGCCCTTCGCGTCTAGTTTGAGTGATTCTCGGCGCGTGGGAAACTTCCAACTTGCTGGTCGGGACATGTAGTACAACTGTCCGCGATGGACATAGCGATTCGGTGTTGCAGCGTCCCTTGCAACTACCCACAGATCACCACCTCAATCCCGTCGTTCTGCAGGCTGCGCATGACTCGCAACAACTCCAGGAGCACGGTCCTCTCCCGCGTGGCCGGCAATTGGTTCGTGATGTCGACATAGCCGATCCCGAGTTCCTTGCAGCGGTTCTGGACGGATTCTGAGATGTATGGCGCACCGACCATGGTGTACACATCCCGGCACGGAGCCGAGACGCAGAACGTCTTGGAACGGGCAGTCATTCTCAGTGAAACGGACACCTTCTTCGTTGATGAGAGCTGGCTGAAACTCGAATCGGCAGAGTCTCGGGAGCCGCGCGAAAGGATCTCGACGCTGTCAACTCGTGAAGTGGAGACAATCGAAGCTGCTCTGGCCGAGTGCCATGGCCGCATTTCCGGACCTTCAGGCGCGGCTGCCAGACTCGGGATTCCACGGACGACTCTCGAATCGAAAATCAAACACTTTGGGATCAGCAAGTACGGGCAGAAACACCAACCGTCCTAATTGGGCTACCATTTTGCGCTCGTCGAGTGCTCCTACCAGCAGGTCTTCTTGCGCTCCTTGCAGGACAATTACTTCCCGGGGCCGATAACTGTGAACAGGTCGAGCAAACTCTGAGGCGCATTGTCGTCGAAGCAGAGCTTTAGGTTCCGGTCCGCCGCTGCAGCAGCGGACGCGCTGCGAAAAAACAGCTCCTTTTCATACGCGAGGAGCGCGGCTTCGATGTCACCGGGATTGGTGGCGATGGCCTCCCCCAGTTCAGCGCCGTCATACATGGCGAGATTGGCTTCTTCGCCTGCGAACGGCGACATAAGGTGCGCCGCGTCGCCGATCACCGTTACCCCACGTGCACGATCCCATCTGTGCTCAACCGGAAGCGCATGGATGGTACGAGGCACAGGGGCAGTTTCACCGTCAGTGATAAACGCTGTCAGGCTCTGGAGCCCAGCCGTCGAACTCTTCGGCAACATGGGCCAGAGCAGTCGCCGGATCGGACAAGTCGATGCGGTGGATCCGGTCCTCCAGCTTGTTCAACGCCACATCTGTGTGCAGTGCACCATTGATCTCGCGATGCGCAAGGATACCTTTTCCCGGCGCCAGCGCAAACAGCGAGCCACCACCAACCAGTTCCGCGCTTGCCTCGTGACGAGTGTCGCCATCGAGTAGTTACGTCTCGATGAATGAGGTGCCGGCATAGGCCGGTTTAGCCTCGGAAAGAAGTGGACGGCCTTTCGACCAGGCGCCGTCGGCCCCCAACGGAGAGTTCGGTAGTCACCGTTGAGCCGTCAGCAAACGTTAACAGGTGCCGCCCGCTGTCGAGCGGAGACACTGCAGTGACCGTGTGTCCCCAGCGAATCGTGTCGGCAGGAAGTGAGTTAAGTAAAATCCTGCGAAGGTCTCCTCGGTGTACCTCAGGTCGACCACCTGTGCCGTCGTCGGGTTTATCAATTAGCACCATGCCGTCCTTGCCAACTACACGTGTTGCCTGGCCGCCAGTGTGGATGATTTCGCGGAACTTATCGAAGATCCCCGCTGCCTTGAGTGCGAGCTGCCCGTTGTACTCGTGGATATCGAGCATGCCCCCTGCGCTCGCGCGTTCGGCGAGGCTTCCGCTTCGTAGACCGCCGCTGCAATACCGTGAACGTGGAGAACTCGGGTTAGATATTTTCTGCGCGAAGAAAAATACCCCCGAGCGAGGCAGGGCCGCCATTGGGCGGCGACAGCATTGCCAACTGCAAGTCGGGCCCCGAGAACAAGACGGTACCCCAATTGGCGTCTTGGGTAGCCCTCTGTTGGACAGAAGAAGAAATGCAAACGCCCACTTGAGCCTGTAGCACAGCACCACCACAACCACGACCGGCCTCAAAGTGACCGCACGCCTAGACACCGATCCTCAATTCGCTAACTTTTGAATTGGGGATCGGATGACTTTTAGTAGAGGCCTGGACTTTGGTACCCTGTTTACTACCGTCTCTGGAGAGCTGCCCGTCCATCGCAGCTCTCCAGCGATGGCTGAGCGGTCGATAGTGGCGGTCTGATAAACCGTTATAGGGCCAAAAGCTCTATCAGGGGTTCGAATCCCCTTCTCCCCGCTAAGGGCTCGCATTTCCAATATCAGCCCGATATGCGAGCCTTTTGCGGCTTTGAAGACCAAGTTTCCTCGCGCATGGTCCGTAACTGAATAACCCGACATTGGCCGGGTGCTCCAGATCTCAGTTCTGGGGGCTGGATTACCGCGAAGCTCGAATAGCAATCCCCTTGAGGCACTGCACTCCATTCACGGCAAATCGCCGACTACAAAAACGAGGCTCGCAGCGGTTTATGCGCTACGCGGCCAATTCAAGAGCTGGCATAGGACCTGGGTCCCACGGCTCTGGGATCAGAGGAGCCAATCGGGCGATCTGCTCTGACCCGCATAACCCGCAGCGGTGCCCGGCCGAAGAGGAGACCATCGTGCAGTTCTCGCAATAGACGGCCTTCTCCAGGGGAATCGATACAAGGCCGGGCTCCGTTCGAATCATCCGAACATTGCACATAGATCCTCCCGGTATCGAGCGATGCCGGTTACGCTCGTGGATCACCGTTTTCGCGACGAGCCGCCTCGATTTGTTCATTCAGCGACTTGTACAGGTCGGCGAGCTCATCGACCGTATCCGCTCCGCCGACCGGCTCATCTCGTCCTGAACCCCGCGTGGTCCGCACGTAGTCCAGGATTCGGAACTCCGAGTATTGCGGGGAAGAAGCTGGCGGAGTGTACGGTGCCGCGCCGGCCGGCCGGTAGACTTCGGTCAGACTCATCCCCTCAATGAATGTCCTGAGTTCTGCCTCGGTAAGCTTCTTCAGCCCGTCGAGATAGGCAAGCTGCACTTCCGGAGTGGGCTCGGCTTCGCGACCAGGCCGAACAGGTCGCACTCGGAGAACGCGCGGTCAAACCTCTCCGAGGTGAATTGATCCTCACAGCCTTCGAACGACAGCATGTACCACTGCTCGCGCTGTCGATCGAAGACCTAAATTGCTCCCGATGCGACGTTGTCCGGCACCATCTGCAGGAGCAGGACACCTTTGGCTGTCTGGGTCCAGCGGGTGGCAATGGCCTCGCCGATTTCCAGAAATGAAACGACGGTTTGCTCGACGGAGCTGGGGGCACGGTCCCGCCAGTTGATTATCTTGTAGGCGGACATCTTTCCTAAGCCCGGCTTGCATGGCGGTTCTCCTCTCTTCTGGGATTGAGCGCTGGTTAGGTAGTTTTCTGTTGTCGGGTCAGATTCGGGAGCGCGAGGAGCTAATTTCGGGCCAGTGATCGGAGCAAGACCGAGAGGTAACACCGATTGGATATGCGATGAAACATGAGCGGCACAGCATCGCTTCTTGCGCTGGATCCGCCGCAGTGGGTATCTTTGTGAAGCGGGTTGCGTACTTTACGAAAAGAGATGAATGGACGTTCTAAAGCGGTTATTTGAAGTGCATTATGGTTTTCCGGCCCAAGATTTGCAACCTCTTCAGGGGCAACTTGGCGGCTCCGGGCGCGCCATTGTGCGGCTCGCCGGCGAAGGAATCAGTGCCATCGGCGTGATGTATCCGGTTCGCGAGGAGAATATTGCATTCCTTGAATTCTCAAAGCACTTTTACCGGCACGGATTACCGGTGCCGGAGATTTATACGGAGGATTTGAACCAGGGCGCCTACCTGGAAGAAGACCTGGGCGATACGACACTGTTCGACTACCTGGGCAGCAACCGCACCGACGGGTCGATTGCGCCGGGGGCGATTGAGGCATATCGCAAGGTGGTCGCTATGTTGCCGCGGTTTCAGGTAGAGGCAGGGCGCGACCTGAACTACAAGGTCTGCTATCCGCGGGCCAGCTTCGACCGGCAGTCGATTTCGTGGGACCTGAACTACTTCAAGTACTATTTTCTGCGCTTGGCGGGCGTGCTGTTCAACGAGCAGGCCCTCGAGCAGGACTTCTCCCGGTTGACGAAGTTTCTGCTGGGCGCAAACCACGATTATTTTCTTTACCGGGATTTTCAATCACGCAATGTAATGCTGCGCGACGGGCAGCCGTTCTTTCTGGACTACCAAGGTGGACGCAAAGGTGCGCTGCAGTATGATATTGCGTCGCTGCTCTACGACGGGAAGGCGGATTTACCGCCTGAGCTGCGGCAGGAGCTGCTCGATTACTATCTCGACTGCCTGAGCGGCCATATCAAGCTGGACCGCGGCGCGTTCATGGAGCACTATTACGCGTACGTGTATGTGCGGATTATGCAGGCGCTGGGCGCGTACGGGTTCAGAGGCTTTTATGAGCGCAAGCCACACTTTCTGCGAAGCGTGCCATACGCGCTGAAGAACCTGCGCTGGCTGGCGCACCAGGTGAAGCTGCCCATCGCCCTGCCGGAGCTGCTAGAAGCCTTTCACAGCCTGCTGGCGTCGGAGAAGCTGCAAGGGCTGGCATCGTCGGCACAAGCGCTGACAGTGCGGATTTTCAGTTTCAGCTTTCACAGCGAAGCGCCTGTGGACAACTCAGGGAATGGCGGCGGATTTGTTTTCGATGGGCGCTGCCTGCCGAACCCAGGGCGCGAAGAACAGTTTCGCGCCTTGACGGGCAGGGACGCGCCAGTGATCGACTACCTGAACCGGCAGAACAGCGTGCACCAGTTTCTGGCAGGCGTGCTGTCACTAGTGGACGGCAGCGTAAGGGCGTACCAGGAGCGCGGTTTCAAGAGCCTGATGGTGTCGTTCGGCTGCACGGGCGGACAGCACCGCTCGGTATATCTGGCTGAGCAACTGGCGGATCATTTGCGTGGAAGCAGCGGGGTGGACGTAGTGGTGCGGCACATTGAACTGGGGAAGATGGGCAAGTGAAAGCGATGATACTGGCGGCCGGGCTGGGCACGCGGCTTCGGCCCTTGACGGATGACCGGCCCAAGGCGCTGGTGGAAGTTGGCGCGCGCACGCTGCTGCAGATTGCGATGGAACGATTGCGCGGGTTTGGCGTAAGCGAAGTGATTGTGAATACGCATCACTTTGCGGAGATGATTCACGAGTATCTGCGAGCCAATGGCAACTTCGGGATGCGGGTCGAAATCTCCGAGGAGAAGGTGCTGCTGGAAACGGGCGGCGGGTTGAAGAAGGCAGCCTGGTTCTTTCTTGAGCCTGGAGCGGACGCGCAAGAGCCGTTCCTTCTGCACAACGTGGATGCGATGAGTTCGATCGACCTGGGGGACCTGACGCGATTTCATCGGGAGCAGGATGCGCTGGCGACACTGGCGGTGCAGGAGCGGGAGACTTCGCGATATCTGCTGTTCGACGAGAATGGCCTTCTGTGCGGACGTCGAGCGGGGCTCGATGGTGAGGCACAGATGGCGCGGAGGGCAGCAGAGACGTTGGCGCTGGCTTTCACAGGTATTCACGTCATTTCGCCTAAAATCTTTGGAAAGATGACGGAGGAGGGTCCGTTTTCGATCATTGACGCGTATCTGCGCCTTGCGGAGCGGGGAGAACGGATTGCCGCTTATCGGGCGAACGGATGTTATTGGCGCGATTTAGGGCGGCCTGAACATCTGTTGCAAGCCGCGCACGATATTGAGAGCGGCACGTATTCCGAAAGTTGACGCACCTGTTATGAAGAGCGCGGAACTGCGATCAGATTTAAGGCGGTCAGGGACTCACATATCGACGTAATTCATTGATTATAAGCTAGATATTTTCTGCGCGAAGAAAAATACCCCCGAGCGAGGCAGGGGCCGACGAAGCGTACTTGGCTTTAATGACGACTTCGAAAAAGCAACGCGGTCCCGCGCTTCATTCCGCACTCCGGGCAGCCCGCGAGAACGAAGGCCGTTGGCTCGAGATGCATGCCGTGCATGCGACCGACAGTGAAACGATGGAGTAGTGGGCCAACACAGCAAAACTCAGGCGGCTCGAAGTCGAACGGTTGGAAGCGATCCTGGCGGGGACTGATAAGCAGTAGCCTCTCAGATTGGCGTCGAGCCCTTCGAAATCATTCTACCCTCTGCTACGGGTCAACTCGTCCCGTGTACACCGTGACCGAGCATCGGCAGCTGGGCTTTGTACCTAAGGACAAGGAAAAAGGCATCATCCCGCTGGCTGATTTCCTGGTCAAGCGCCAGGATGTATCGAACTATACACCGTGCGGCGGTGAGGATGGCTGGTGAACCTGGTGCATGCGCGCCCGCATTGGGACAACAACATGAGGCCAGCCGCCCAGGATCACGAAATATTCATCTTTGCAGTTGAGTTAGGCGGTATTCTTTCTTGGTTGGATTCGACAGCAGAGCAGGAGAACTGGCCATGGCAAAAGACATCAATCGCGACGAGCACCCCAAACACACAGAATCCATTGAGGCAGCGCATAAACAGAAGGGCCCTGGCAAACGGCCCCTCGGAGGGGGAAAACCGAAGCCAGTTCCAGCGGCCCCCGCTGGGCAACCCATCTTCGGCGAGCCCACCCAGTCGCCTGACCCCACAACGTTCACTCACCCGGTGACCGACCAAAGCCTCACCGAGCTTACCCAACTGATAGCTCTCCCGGTGAACGCTCCGGGTGGCCCCGTCGAGCCGGTTCTTACGCTTGCGCAGGTGTACGGCAAAGCCGGTGCGGCGAAGGAGGCGGCCATCCTCAAAGCTGGTCAAATCGTATTCCACTCTGTTGGCGATACGGGCAGCGTGACCGGACCGACGACCCAATCTCTAGTCGCGGACAAGATGGTGACCGACTTCAACGAGTCGAATCCGGCGGACGTCCCGAGTTTCTATTTTCACCTTGGCGATGTCGTCTATTACTTCGGAGAGGCCACTTACTACTACGACCAGTTCTATGAGCCGTATCGGGAATATCCGGCGCCGATCAGAGGCTCCGCTTCAGTTCTGTAAGCCCCTTAGATGCCGAAGATGGGGATGAACAGCGAGGGGGTAAATTCCCCCGTGTGTCGACCATGCCCAAATCTTTATGTAGTGTTGGCCACTATACATAAAGTGTAGATCCCGTCCAGGGTTGCGCAAGGCGGCAGGATCGTGGACTCAACTCAAGATCCGGCTGGACATTTTCCGCGATTTCAGGTAAGTAAGGATGTGGAGGTCGAACACATCCTTTATGGGTACGTCTACGTCGATTGTTTCTCCCGCTGTCAAGCCTGCCCAACCCCAACCTCTCAGCCAACAACGACGGAAGTTGAACCGTC
>DATDLS010000439.1:0-29584 GCA_036519195.1 Occallatibacter sp.
CGTGCAGCACCAGAACCCGACCTTCTTCCGCGAGTTTTTCCTGGAGCATAATCTGGAGCGGTTTGCCACCGACCGCTATCAACACGTGCAGCCTTTCTGGTATTACCTGGTGGTCATCATCCTGGCCATGATGCCGTGGACAGTGATTGCCGGCCGCGCCGTGGTGGATGGCATTCTCACCTCCGTGGCGGAGTGGCGGCTGCGCCGTCTCAATCCCCGCCGCCGCGCGCCCAACCGGCCGGGCGATGCGTTTCCGGAATTTCTGGTCCTGTGGGCATTGATTCCAATCGTCTTTTTCACCTTTTCGCAGTCGAAATTACCCGGCTATATTCTGCCCTCCGTTCCGCCGCTGGCCATCCTTACCGGCGATTACCTGTTTCGCCGCCGCGGCCCGGGGTTAAACCGGTGGGTGCTGTTGGGACACGCTGTGCTGTGCGGAATCATGACCGTGTTTGCGCTGCTGCTGCCGTGGTTCGTCACCCATCCCGGAGCCGTGCCTCCGGGCACCGCGATGGGCATTGCGGCGCTCTCCGCAATTGGTGCCGCTCTGCTGATTTTTATCGTGGTCAAAGCGTTTGGAGTAGCCCGGCTGCGGCTGGTCACCACCGCTGTGCTGGTGGTGCTGGTGTTGTTCCTTTACGGCGTTGGCCCGTTCTTCGGTATTCCCGCCGTGAGCGCCACCAAGCGGGTGATTCGCCTGCTTGATCATGCCTACTCCGCCCGCCCGCTGGCCGACAAGCTGTTGACCGTGGCGCCCGCAGATGAGACGGTCGCTGTGTTCCGGGTGCGGCGGGATATCGAGTATGGCCTTTCGTTTTACCGCAATCGGGAAGCCATAAATTATGAGCAGGACGGCGTGCCGGAAGGCCAGCATTTGCTGGTAGTGCGCGTCACCGGGCGCAAGGGCGTGGACCTGCATACGCCGGCAGCGCTTGAGGAGTACCTGGAGGGCCGCCACTACGAGCAGCTGTTTACATGGCCGGAACAGGGGCTGGTGGTCTATATGGTCGGCAGCCGTCAAGACTGATAAGCTTTCCTTCAAGCTGCATCCGGCCGCCCGGAAGCCGAGAGCGGCCGAGATTTTGTGCCGGGTCTGCCAGTCTCGACGCCCCTGGGCGTGACGGGATTGGTACGTTTCCGACTTGGCTCCAGTCAGTACAACGTACAGGGAGAGGCATGGCCACGGGCGTATCCATAGAGATTCTCGACCTGCGCCACTTTGCGGCGCCGATGCTTCGTCCGGTGCTGGATGCCGAAGGCGAGATCTGGAAGCAGCGGCTGCACTGGGACTACAGGACTTCCTCCAAGCTGCTGATGCAGTACCTGGATAGCCACATGCTACCCGGCTATGCGGCGCTTGAAAACGGCCAGGTAACGGGCTTCGCGTTCTGCGTGTACGAAGAAACCAAGGCGGTCATCGGCGACGTGTTTGCGCTGGGCTGCCAGGCGGCGAATAGTTCCTCAGGCGCCGGTTCGAGTCAGGGGGATCAGACGCCGGCATCCGCGCATGAGATTGAGCAGACGCTGCTCCGGCACCTGTTTGAGACGCTCACCAATTCGCCCCATGTCGACCGCATTGAATCGCAGCTGCTTTTGCATCCTTCCGGTGTGCATGCGGGCGGCTTCCGCGAGGCGGGCTTTCAGGTGTTTCGCCGCCTGTTCATGGTGCAGCCGCTCAGCCACACTTCGGGTCAGCCGCGGGTGGAACTGCCCATCGGCCTCGAGCTGCGTGCTTGGCGCGACGATGACCTTCCCGCAGCGGGGCAGCTGATTTCCGAAGCCTATCGGGACCACCCGGACAGCGTGATCAACGACCAGTACCGCTCGGTCCACGGGTCGCAGCGTTTTCTGCATAACATCGTGCGCTACTCAGGATGCGGAACGTTTGCCCCGCAGGTGTCCCACGTGGTAGTCAACCGGCATACGCGGGCGCTGGCGGCGCTGGTGCTGGGCTCGAGGGTAAGCGCGCAAAGCGGGCACATCACGCAGCTCTGCGTGCATCCAAGTTACCGTCGCCACGGCCTGGCACGGATGATGCTTTCCGTGGCCGCCTTCCACTTCATGCGGCACGGCGCGACGGAGATCTCGCTCACCGTGACAGAGTCGAATGTGAAGGCCATCGATCTCTATCTCTCTGAAGGCTATGCGTACGCCCATACCTTCGATGCGGCGGTTTGGCAGCGGGCACGCTTCGCGTAGTTGAGGCGGGGCCAGGCGGGGCGGCCTAGCTAGATGGGGCCGGGGTCCAAGCCTTTGGCTGACCTGAAATGGTCTCGAATGGGTCTTCGACATCCTCCCCTCCGGATAGGGAGGAGATTCCTGCACTGGTTTCATTGCGGCCGCTTGGCTGGGTTCCTGCTGCGGACCGATTACTCCGCCGTTCTTCGAAAAACGACCTCGGGCTTTGATCTGCCCTGAAGGAAGGAAACCTTCTGCGACCGGTAGATGGTGAAACGGGCTCGGCGTTCAGCGCGCGATGAGGAACATCAACCAGCTCAGCACGATCGCCGCACCCACAAAAAGGACGAAGCAATAAAGCCCGTAGCGAACCATCCGGCGCGGGGTTTCGCGCTGGGTGATTCCGAACACGATCGAAGCGAACAGCGCAAACAGCAAAACGGCTGTGAAATGAGAAGGGTGGAGCACTACGTTTTCCTCCCCGTGCGGAGGTTGTGCGCGTCCACGGCCGCAATGACGTTCAGGAGGCCGGCAACCACGAGGAAGCGGGTGCCGTAATCGCCGGTGGTGACGGTGATCTGGTCGGCGCCCCAGCCGGCTGCGCGGCTCACAACATAGAGCAGGCCGTTGCCCAGATCGCCGGCCAGCCCGAGCATTTCCAGAATGTCGTGGGCGCCGGCATAGAGCTTGCCCTGCATGGCGATGCCGATGGTGAACATACCCAGGACCGACAGCGCCAACAGCGCGCCGCGACCCCATTTGCGCAGCAGAAAATGACCAGCGCCGGGCACTAGCCAGCCGGCGATCAGCGGGAGGTAAACAAAGCCGCTTGCCGCCTCGGCCTTCTTGTCTTGGGGATTTGCCATGCTTTTTAGACTATATCGCACCGGAGCCGGGGGTTGGGGGAAGGCAGGACGCACCGCGCGACTGAAGACGTGCCCTTTGAAAAGGTCGCTGAATCCCTAGTCGCCCCGTCCCATAGTTTGGGGTCCCTACGCCTAAATTCTTACCAACTCCGTCTGCATCCGCCCGGTCACCCACGCTTTGCCCGGTGCGGTGAGCATGTCGATCTCGCTGCGGATGCCGAACTCGGGGAGGTAGACGCCGGGCTCTACCGAGAAGCAGGTGTTGGGCAGAATCAATCGCTCGTCGTGGGTTTCCAGGTTGTCCAGATGCGCGCCGGGCCCGTGAATCTCATGAGCAATGTTATGGCCGGTGCGGTGGGTAAAGTACTTTGCGAACCCCGCCGCCTGGATCACGGCACGGGCGGCATCGTCGCCTTCGTAGCCGTAAATCGGCCGGCCGGCCGCGAAGGCCTGCTCCACCTTGGCAATGGCCGCATCGCGTGCATTGCGCACGGTTTCAAACACCACCTGTTCGTAGTCGGAAGGCTCGCGGCCCACCACGCCAGTCCAGGTGATGTCATAGTAGATGCTGGTGGGCTGGTCGAGCCGGCCCCAGATGTCGATAAGGATGAAGTCGCCTTCGTGGATGCTGGCTGCCTTGTCGGCCGTCGGCGCGTAGTGGGAGTCGGAGCTGTTGGCATTGGCGCTGACGTTGGGCCCGTTTTCCCAAACCAGGTTTTCGCGGCGCATGGCTTCGCTCAGCCACTCGACCAGTTCGAACTCGGTGAGCGTTCCCTTGCCTCCCCGGTGCGGTCTCAGGCGCCGGCCCAGCTCCCGCCAGGCCTCGGCCAGAATGCCGTCGATGGCCCCCTGCGCCACCCCGTGCGAGGCGATCTGCTCCTGGTTCAGCACTGCTTCAAATTGACTCACCAGGTCAGCGGAACTCACGATCTGCTTGCCCAGACTGCGCAGGAATTCGATGGTGCCTGCGTCCACCATGGAGATATACATGATGGCGTTGTTGGGCGAGTACTGCATGGCAATGCGGCGGGCGTCGAAGAGCATGGCTTCAATGCCCGAGGCCAACTCCTGCCAGCTGGAGTATTGGCCCTTGGCGCCAGGGAGAGTGTCCAGCCGGCCCTGCTCAATGCGATGGACCAGCTTGCGCGGCTCGCCCTCGGCCGGGATGTAGTAGTACCAGCGCCGGGTGATGTGCGCCTTGGGGTCGAGCCCCAGGATCTGCGCGGCCAGCGGGTCGCGATGATGATGGTCGTAAAAGAGCCAGCCGTCGAAGCCGGCGTCGCGAATGGCGGCCTGGATCGCTTCTAAGTTCATAGGGGCCATTCTATCGCGTGGAAGGGCAAGGACAGAAGGCTGGAAAAGTGATGGTGGCCTTTGAAAACGAATTCCACCGAGTCCCGAAGGACCTGTCGGCCGTCTACCGTCCTGCCGGGATGCCACTGAACGGATTCCTTCATCGAAACGATCTGCTCTCCATGCCTGAAGGTCTCCTCGTAACCTGCCTTTTGCGCCTGGTCTACGATTTGATCCCCGCTCAGCCGACCGTCCGCCTGCAGCAGAATGTCAGCAAGAATCGATCGCTCGATCCTTGGGTTTCGACTTCAGAGCGGGAGCCTTGTGACAGGCCAAGCGCATGGGCGGCCTGTCCCGCCGTCTTGCGGACCTCGTCCATTGCGCTTCCCCCTGGTTGGACTTTGAGAAACGCTCTAAAGCGCAGCCATCGCTTCTGCCTGGCTGGGGAACAGGCCGGCGTACTTGGTGATGCCAACCATCGTGAACACTTTGACAAAGTGCGGTGAAAGGCCATACGCGTACACCTTTTGGCCGGTGTTGGAGGCTTCGATGAGCAGTTGGATGACCAGCGCAATTCCGCTCGAGTTGATGTAATCCACCTTGGAGAAGTCGAGCAGGATGAGTTTGACCGTGCTCTTGGGCAACGCCTGGTAGGCGCCCAGGACGGCGTCCTTGGAAGTGCTGGCAATGTCGCCCTCAAAACGGAGCACGGTCACCGGATGCCCGGCGGGAGAAGTGAGCTGGTCAACATGCGACTTGGTTTCGCTCTGCACGATCGATGATCTCCGTATCTTTATTGTTTGCTAGCTTTGGTCTTTGTCCAGCCGGATGACGAGGCGAACGTAACTGCTTTTGCCGTCAGACCCGGCCACCCATTCGGCCTCGTCAACCAGCGCTTGAATCAAAAACATGCCCATGCCGCGGGCGTCTTCTTCGCCATGCATCTTGCGATCGATGTCCGGCTTGGCGTGCTGCTTCTTCATGCCCGTACCGTCGTCGATGACCTTCACTTCCAGCGAATCTTCGCCGGCTGAAAGCACCACGACTACCGATAGGTTCTCATTGAGGCGGTTGCCATGTTCAATGGCGTTGATACATGCTTCAGCCACGGCCGTCTTCAGGTCTTCTATCCGATCTTCAGCGAAACCGGTCAGCTTGGCCACTGCAGCGGCCGCGCTCATGGCCACTTTTTCAAAGCCCATCCGCGAAGGCAGCCGGACCTCCACATTCGTGGTTTTTCTTTCACTCATGCCGGCATCTCCGGGTCACTCCTCCACCGGCACAAGGCCAGTGCGGTCATATCGTCCCCCTGTGGGCCGCCTGCGGAGAAGTCCGCCAGGGTTGTCCATAATGCATCGAGAATACCATCCGCTTTCTGGGCAGGGCACTTAGAAAATTCATCGAGAAGACGTTCTGGCCCAAACTCCTCATCCCCCCGGAAGACTTCAGTCAGGCCGTCGGTGTAGAAAAGCAGTCGCGTGCCGGGAACGAAGGCGTGTTTCTCCGAACTGTAGCGCATGCCCGGCAACAGGCCCAGCGGGGTGCCCGCAGCGTTGAACTGGTACTGGGCGCCGCCGGGCTCAACCAGGAAGCCGGGATTGTGGCCGGCGTTCACTACCTCCACGTCCCCTGCTTCGGGATGAAGGCGGAGAAAAATGGCCGTAACGTAACGGCGGCGTGCTTCTTCGCCTTCGGTCCAATGGTGCTGGTTCATGCGGGTAGCCAGTTCATCAAGCGGCATGCCGGTTACGGCCATGGCGCGAAATGCGGAGCGGAAACTGCTGGCCATAATGGCGGAAGCCAGTCCTTTGCCGGCCACGTCGGCTACGGCGATCAGCAGGCTGCCGTCGGGCTGCTCAACGATGTCAAGATAATCGCCGCCTACTTCGTAACAAGTGACGCTGCGAAAGCCGAGTGAATAGCCGGAGATATCCGGCAGCCGCTGGGGCAGCAGCGAGCGCTGAATCTGCCGCGCCGCATCCATATCCTGCTGCACGCGGGCGAAGGCGATATTGCGCTTGTGGTTGCGGGCGTTTTCGAGAGCCACGGCGGCTTGCAGCGCAAGGCCTTCGAGGAAGTCGGACTCATAAAGGGTGAGCCCGCGATTGTCGGGCGTGGCCACAATCAGCTCAGTCATCGGCTTCCCGTTGCGATCGTTCAGGGCGAAGCGCAGTACATTGTCGGAGTCGTCGCCCGGCTCGTCGCCGTAGGCCAAGCCTGTGCCGGCAAACGCCGCGCCGGCCATTTCCAGTTCGCGCACCACGATGCGCAGTACCTGTTCAAGTACATCCTCTTCGCGAATGGTGGAGTGAACCTGTCGCGATGCCTCAAGCAGCGCCTGCAAACGTGCGACCTGCTGCTGCAGATCGATGGTTTCGTCGTTGCCCGGGATTTGGATCCCAGTCGCCATTCTGCCTTCTCCTCCGTGGAATCCCACTCTACCATGGCGGCGTTCTCTGCCGCACCGCCAGCCGCATCGCGGGCTAGTCCCAGAGCGCTCCCCGACAAGGGTGATATCAGGAAGCGGCGCGCTGGTTTTGTTCGCGGCTCCTAACGGCGCGGATGTCGCGGGTTTCCGGAACCCGTTTGCCGTAGCCTTGCCGCGCCAGGGAAAGCATCGCCCGTCCGATTTCCCGCGTCGTCAGCACCTGGTTGGGCAGCGCGCGGCCGAGCAGCGGCATGAACGGCGCCAGCACTCGATAAAAGATGCGATAGGAGGGAGTTTTCGACTCGATGCCGTCCAGCGGCCGGATGAAGCCGGGGCGGAACAGGTATGCGCTGAGCGGCAGGCGGGGCAAGGCATTCTCGGTGCGGCCTTTCACCCCTGCCCGCACGGAGCGGCCTTTCTCGGAACTGTCGGTTCCTGTGCCGGAGGCATCAATGAAGGTCATGCCCGGATCGAAGCGGCTGAGCAGTTCCGCAGCGGCCAGCGTGAAGCCGTAGGTGCTGTGGGCGTAGTCGGCTTCCTTCCTTCCGCTGGTGGTGACGCCGAGGCAGAAAAAGCATGCCTGGGCAGCCGCTAAGACTCGAGTCCAACCCAGCATAGCCTTCGATATCGATCAGGCGGAGTTGGCGCAGCTTCGCGTCGTCGATTCGGCTGGCTGTGCGGCCAACTGTGCTGACGCTGCTGACGGTCGGGTCACCCAGGCATACCAGCAGCACGCCCGGCCCCACCATGCCCGTGGCTCCGTAAACAAGAGCGTTCGCTGCCGGCTGCTTGCCCTCAGCTGGCTGGTTGATTCGATCGGATCGCCCCTTTCTCCAGCATAAAGTCTGTGATTGAGCTTCCCGCGGGTTGAGCTCCGGCGCGCTTCGCCGTGCAGCCCTGCTGGGTTATTCTTCCTTCGATGCGGCAGACGCTTTCGATAGCCATGATTTCCCTCAACGAGGAGGCCAACCTTGCTCGCACGCTGGAGTCCGTGCGCTGGGCCGACGAGATTATTGTCGTCGATTCCGGCTCCAGGGACCGGACCGTGGAGATCGCGCAGTCGTTCGGCGCCAAGACCAGCTACCACGCATTCGGGGGCCACGGCGAGCAGAAGAATGTGGCACTCGATCTGTGTACATCCGACTGGATTTTTCTGCTCGATGCAGACGAAGTGCTGACCCCCGAGCTGCAGCAGCAACTCAAGCAGCTGCTGGCCTGCGAGGGGGGGCGCGAACCGGAGTTCGGCGCCTATTGGATTCCCCGCCTCAATCTCTACTTCGGCCGCTGGATCCGCCATGGGGGCTTCTATCCCGACCACAAGCTGCGCCTGTTCCGGCGCGGCGCGGCGCGGCTCAGCGAAGGGGTCGGCCCGCACTCCACGCCGCAGTTTGCCGGCCCCAGGGGCAAGCTCAAGGGCGACATGTTGCATTACGCCTATCCCACCATGGGCATTTACCTGGAGCACATGAACCGCTACAGCAATGAGATTGCCCAGTTGCTGGCCGCCCGCGGACGAACCAGCACTTCGCTGGCCGCATTTCTCTTGAATGCCGTGGCCAATCCGGCCGCGACCTTCGTCTATAACTACTTTTTCCGGCTAGGCTTCTTGGATGGTCGTGAGGGATTGATTCTGCACATCAACCATTCGGTCTATATCCATTGGAAATTCGTCAAAGCCTGGCGTCTGGGCCTGGGCAAACAATAGCTCGGAAAAAACCAGGAAAAACGGGCCCCCAAAAGACGAGCCCCAAAAGACGAGCCCGGATCAATCGATTGGATTGACTTATCCTTGCTGATCCAGGCTCGTATTCGCTCCTCGCTGATCCGACGGCCTACGCCGTAATCGTCCGCGTCGGCTTCGATCCCGACAGCCCGTAATACGCAATGTAGAGATAGCAGATAATCGGGATCACGAACGAGTGCTGAATGCCCACTTTGTCTGCCAGCGCCCCAATCGCCAGCGGAATCACCGCGCCGCCCACTACGGCAGTCATAATCAGTCCCGAGCCCTTGCTGGTCATCGGCCCCAGGCCGGCGATGCCCAGCGTGAAGATATTCGGGAACATCACGGAGTTGAAGAATCCGCACAGCACCAGCGTGCCAATGGCCACGCTGCCGCTGGTAAACATCGAAATGGTGATCAGGATCGCAGCCGTGATGCCGAAGATGCCCAGCAGTATGCCGGCCTTAACCCTGGTCATGATGCCCGCGCCGAGCAAACGGCCAATCAGCGCTCCAAACCAGTAGAGCGAAACCAGGAACGACGCCGTTTTGGCGGTGCTCATGCCCTGGAGGTTGAAGTAGTTCACGGCGATCGACGCCAGGCCCACCTCAACGCCTACATAAAAGAAAATACCCAGCGCACCGAGCACCGTGTGCCTGTAGGCCCAGATGCTGCGGCTGAGAATGGGATCGCCGTCCTTTGCCGGCCGGAACGATTGCGTCTGCTCGACGTGCGGCAGGTGCATGAAAGCCACCGCCAAGCCCAGCAGCAGCAGGCCGCCGGCGATCAGCATGTAGGGGAGGCGAACCGTATTCGCGACCTGAACCTGGGTCGCTTCGGGGCCAAGATCATTGAGGATGTAGGCGCCGGCGACGATGGGCGCGATGGTGCCGCCGATGGAGTTGAAGGCCTGGGCGAGATTGAGGCGGATCGACGAACTCGAGTCGGGCCCCAGGATGGAAACATAAGGATTGGCCGAGGTCTGCAGTGCCGTGACACCTGCGCCCACGATAAAGACCGCGGTGAGGAAGAGCGGAAAGCTCACCATTTTGGCCGCCGGGATGAACAGCAGGCAGCCGACCACCTGGATGAACAGCGAGACGACCATGGTCCTTTTGTAGCCGATGGTCTCAATCAGCTTGGAGGTAGGCGCCGAAAATACGAAGTACGCCAGGAAGAAGGCCGACTCGGCCAGCATGGCCCAGGCGTAGGGCAACGTGAAGATCTTCTTGAGGTGCGGCACCAGCGCCATGTTCAGGTTGGTGATGAAGCCGAAGATGAAGAACAGGGCGGTTACCGTCATAAACGGTACAAGATACCCAGGCGAGGTGAGCGCCGCCGATTGTTTGGTTTGCGTTGCCATGGTGATTTGATCCCCGCTCCCTCAAAGAAGTTGTGCCCGGTCTGGGCCCCTGTCTCGATCCCCGGCTCCCATTGGTCCGGGATCATCGTACGGTTGTTTCGGCGGCTGTTTCCGCGCCCGGTCCCCCGTTGCCCGAAAGAACCATCTTTTGGCTGCACACAACACTATACGGAAAACCCCATGCGGGGGAAGGGCCGCGGCGTGTGCCTGCCTTCCCCCGCGACCACATTTGCGGCCGGTTTTCCGCTACCCGCGGCATCTGGAACTCCGCTATTCTTGACGTGAAAGCGAGGAGCAAGCATTGGCCACTGCAGCGTTGAGCGGCGCCCGGTTAAAGAAGGTTCTGGCGGCTCTTGAAGAAAACTGGCATGCCGAATTGGAGGCCTACTACACCTATCTGACTCTTGCCGAGCGGGATACGGACGCTGTGCGCGCGCAGGTGCTGCGCCACCTGGCCACCGCTGAACTGGAGCACGCCGAATTATGGGCCGGCCGCATCGCCGATCTGGGCGGCGCCAAGCCTGTCTACAAGGGCAAGCCCGGCGGTGAAGCCGATAAGCTGGCCAACCGCGCCGGTGGCGTGCGCATGGCCCTGCGGCGTCTCGAAATCGAAGAAAGCCGCCACATCGCCACCTATGGCGAACAGCTCAAAGCGCTGGGGGATGAAGGCTCCATCGCCATTCTCGATCACGTCATTGAAGACGAGAAGGATCACTATCGCGAGCTTGGCTCGCTGCTGCGCGGCCACTACGCACCTTCGGCCGGCACGCCCAAAATCGATCCCAAGGCTGTCTTGGAAGAGATGCTGGCAAAGCGCAACCAGGGGCGCAAGCAGCCGGGCGCGTGGATCGGCGATGCCATCTACGGCGTCAATGACGGTCTGGGCGCCATCTTCGGCATCGTCTCCGGCGTCTCCGGAGCCACTGCAGGCGACAGCAAGTACGTGCTGCTGGCCGGCCTTTCCGGCATGATCGCCTCCGCGCTGAGTATGGGTTCGGGCGCCTACCTGGCCGCCAAGAGCGAGCGCGAAATCTACCAGGCCGAAGTAGCCCGGGAGCGCGATGCCATCCGCATGAACTCGCCCGAGGCCCGGGAACTGCTTTCGCTCTACTACCAGGTGAAGGGCCTGCCGGAAGTTGACGCCCAGCACATGGTGAACCACATTGCCAGCGATCCCGAGCAATTGCTTCGCGCCCTGGCCGGCGAGCGTCTGGGGCACTCCGAAGAAGCGCTGAGCAACCCACTGGTTTCGGCCAGCTCGGGCGCCCTGTCCACCGCGGTCGGCGCCGCGATTCCAATCATGCCGTTTTTCTTCCTCAGCGGCCTTGACGCAGTCCTCGCGGCAGCCATTGTCTCGCTGGCCGCGCACTTCGCCGTGGGCGCGGCCAAGAGCCTCATCACCGTCCGCTCATGGTGGTCGTCCGGCTTTGAAATGACGGTAGTAGGCGCGGTTGAAGGCGCAGTCACCTACGGCATCGGCATTCTGCTGGGCAAGGGCGGCGTGTAATCTCGGCTGCACAACCGAGGTGCAAAGGCGGCTCATAAAGTGGGTAGCACCGCGACCGCTACTTCAATCGGCGCACATTGGCGGCAGTGGCAAAATCGGCGTCGAAGGTGATCACCTCGCGGGCGCCATTCGCAAATCCCACCTGTGCAATACGATCGTCGGCGAAGCCGCCTTCGCCTGGGCGCATTGCTTCGAGCGCTTTGCGCACCGGCCCAGGAGCTTGCTCGGCTACGCCGCGCGTCTGAAGCAGGGTCTCCAGCGCGGCGAGTACCCGCTCGCGCTCCCGTAGGTCTTTGAGTTCATAGAGAACACGCTCGGCTTCGAATCGGCCATCGCTATGCAGACTGAACCGTATACGGGTGCCGGTATCGATGCCAGGGTGGCTTCGCAGTGCCGTGGGAAGCGTCACCTGCCCCTTGGAACTTACCGTAGCCTCCACCGAGGTTGCTTCGCCTTCCATGGCATTGGCACCCCATCTCCGGTCTCCCATCTGACTTCGGAGACTGCTCTCGCCACAGAGCCCGTTCTGGTTGTGCGATTAGAATGGTCTCACTGCCCAATTGAGGTTCGAATCATGCTCAGGAAGTATGCATTTCTACTTGCCTTTGCGATCGCTGCGCTGCCTGCGTTGGCCCAGTCCAGCGTTGCTCGGGCCCCGGCGCAGATTATTGAAGAGCACGGCCTGACGATGAAGACGCGCGACGGAGTCGCGCTCCAGGCCGATGTTTACCGGCCAGCGGCTGAGGGGAAGTATCCCACGCTGTTGCAGCGCACTCCCTACAGCAAAGACAATGCAGCGGACTTTGGGCGCACCGCGGCAGCGCGCGGCTATCTGGTTGTGGTGCAAGATGTGCGTGGCCGCTACAAGTCGGAAGGCGAGTGGTACACCTTCAAACACGAGGCCGAAGACGGCTATGACACCGTGGAGTGGGCCGCCGCGCTGCCCCATTCCAACGGCAAAGTCGGCATGTTCGGGGGATCGTATGTCGGCGCTACGCAGATGCTGGCGGCCATCGCCCATCCGCCGCACCTGGCCGGCATTTGCCCGATCGTAACCGCCAGCAACTACTACGAGAACTGGGTCTACCAGGGAGGCGCACTCGAGCAGTGGTTCAACGAGTCGTGGACCTCAGGCCTGGCGCAGGACACGCTCGATCACTTGATCCGCGATCATACCAACGCCCGCCTGAGCGCCACCGTGTTGCCGCTCAACAGGTATCCGGTGTTCAATCTGCCTCCGCCCGAAAGTGCCGCCGCGTTGACGGTCACGCTGGCGCCCTACTTTCTCGATTGGCTGGCCCACCCCACCTACGACGGCTACTGGAAGCAGTGGTCCATTGAGGAGAACTACCAGAACATCCAGGTGCCGGCGCTCACCGTCGCCGCCTGGTACGACATTTTTCAGGGTGGTTCCCTGCGCAACTACGTCGGCTTGAGGGACAATGCAGGTACTGAGGCGGCGCGCAAGGGCCAGCGGTTGGTGGTTATCATCGGCGGCCACGCCGGCAGCGGACGCCAGATCGGCGCGGTCGATTTCGGGCCGGCCGCCGAGGAGTTCGACCTGGACAACGTGACACTGGATTGGTACGACTATCTGTTCATGGGCAAGCAGAACCAATTCTCGAGCAACAAGCCCGTAAAGATCTTTGTGATGGGCAAGAACCAGTGGCGTGATGAACAGAGCTGGCCTCTGAAGCGCGCCAGACAGTTGCCGTATCTGCTTGAGTCCGGCGGCAAGGCCAACAGTGCGGCCGGCGACGGCGTGCTGGCCGCCCGAACGTCGCCGAGCAGCAGGTCAGATAGCTTTGTGTACGATCCCGCCAACCCCGGTCCCACCGTCGGCGGCCCGCTGTGCTGCGATAACCAGCACCTGGCTGCGGGTCCGCGCGACCAGCAGGAGGTGGAGGCGCGCCAGGATGTGCTGGTCTACTCCACCCCGGCGCTGGCTAGGGATCTCGAGGTCACCGGGCCGGTGACGCTTGACCTGTTTGCGATCTCATCCGCCGTGGATACGGATTTTACGGCCAAGCTGGTCGATGTAGGCCCCGATGGCTTCGCGCGCAATTTGACCGAAGGCATTTTGCGCGCCAGGTTTCGCGAGTCCACCACCGGCGCTCCCAAACTCATGACACCCGGCCAGGTGTACGAATTCAAGATCGATCTCTGGTCCACCAGCAATGTGTTTCTGAAAGGCCATCGCATTCGCCTTGAAGTGAGCAGCTCGAACTTCCCTCGCTTCGACCGCAATCTGAATACCGGCAAGGACGGAGGCACCAGTGCGGCGATGGTCACAGCCACCAACACGGTGCTGCATGATGCCGCGCATCCCAGCGCGCTGATTCTGCCCGTAGTGCCAGAGCAGTAGATTCCCGCTCCATCGCGCATGGATTTAGCTGCCAGGAACTGCCTCTACTACCGACAAAGGACGGGATCCGGAATCAGGAAATGAGCATCGCGGGGTAACGGACGAGCGGGAGTTTACTGGAGCGTGTATCGTGAATCGGAAAACGACCCAACCAAGTACTTATCTTTGAGCGAATTCCGCGCGCTTGTTGCGCGGAATTGTGTATTACCCAACCTCACGTGGGTAAGACAACTTCGCCCCACTAACTTCTTCAAATGACATCCTTTAGCCAGTGTGCTTATTCGCCTCCCAGTAAACTCCCGCTAGATCACGGCAACGGGACAGTTCATGTCGCCCGACTGGTCAGACCGGAAAGACATGTCCCTCAATCGAACGCCTGCAATCCCCTATCGCCCCGTCGAACCGACCGGCTCAGCCACCTGTTGCGCTGCCAGCAGCAGCTGCTGCGCCGCCGTGCGGCCACCACGGACGCAATCGGAGATCCCAATCCCCGCGTACGCATTGCCGGCCAGCTTCAGTCCAGGCAGCGCCGCGACAAGCTCCGCCACGCGTTTGGCGCGGGCCTGGTGGCCTACGGCGTATTGGGCCATCGCCCGGCGCCAGCGGGAAACCTGGGTGTACTCGGGCTCGGCGTCGATGCTGAGAATTTCCTTGAGTTCATGGCGCACCATCGCTACCAGCACGTCATCGGTTTCCGCCAGCAGTGCTTCGTTCTTCACGCCGCCAAGAAACGCGCGCAGGATCGCCTTACCTTGCGGCGTACGGCCCAGAAACTTCCGATGGACAAAGGTGCAAGCCAGCATCCGCCGGCCTTCGCAGACGGGGACCAGGAAGCCGAATCCATCGGGCAGCGGACCAAGCGCGGCTTCGTTATAAAGCAGGTTGACGGTAATCGAAGACGAGTACGGAATGGCACTCAACTCTTCGCCCAGCGCAGCATCGACCGGGCTCAACAGAACGCCGGCTGCCCATGCCGGAGAACAGACAATCAGTGAATCGTATGTCTCGCCAATCCCGTTGGTTTCGATGCGCCAGCCACTGGGCACTTTGCTGAGCCCGCTGACGGTCGTCGACAGCCGCACCGCAGCTGGCTTGAGCGCCGCCTGCAGTGCATCAATCAACTGCTGCAACCCGCCGCGCAGCGTGGTGAAGGCGGGGCGCGGTCCATTGCTTCGGTTTGGGCCGGCCCCGCCGTTTTTCTTGGCCGCGGCCCGCATCTTGCGATGCGCAGCCAGCATGCCGCGTGTGAGCGATCCGTAGGCGCTCTCCATCTCCACCAGGCGCGGCAGCACGGTGCGGGCGCTCAACTGGGTGGCGTCTCCACCGTAGATGCCTCTGAGCAGCGGATCGGCCAGCCGATCGACCGCCTCTGGACCAAAGTGCCGCTCGATCAGCGTTGCCACGGCTTCATCTTCCCCGCCCGAAGGGCGAGGCGAATGCAGCAGTTCCAGTCCCATGCGCATCTTGGTGCGCAGCGAGAACAGCGGTGTAAGTGCCGTGGGAATCAGCTTCGTAGGCACCAGGAACATCAGTCCATCGGGTAGCGGGATGAGCTTGTTTTTGACCAAGATGTAGGTCTTACGCGCCGCATCGTTCGAAGCCATGAGGCTGGCCGAAAGGCCCAGCTCACGGCACAGCTCCGCGGCAGCGGGCTTTTCGGTCAGGAAGGAGTCGGGGCCGCGTTCCAGCACTGCGCCGTTGACGACTTCTGAGGCCACCACGCCGCCCAGTTGCCCGCGGGCTTCAAAGACGGTGTAGTCGACAGCGGCTCCGGCGGTGCGCGCTTTCTCCAGCTCATAGGCAGCCGCCAGGCCCGCGATGCCTCCACCGATGATTGCCGTCCTCATCCTTTATCCCCAGACCATTTTAGTTCACCCTGGTTTGCGAGGCGTCTCGCTGCTCAACTTCCTGGAGCCTGAAGCGGTCGCCGATTGGAGCGGTCGCCGAAGTGCCTGAAGCCTTTGAGTGACGCGTCGCGGAAAGGGAAACCACCCCGGTAGTAACGGAAACCCAGCGGTGAGAGTCAAACAGGGGAGTGGTATTCTTCTTTGCAGGAGGGCTCTGCCAAGGCTTTCGGTCGGCTCTTCAATTTCTTTGCCCGCGGCTGAAAGGGATACGCCCCTTTCCGGGGCGACGCGGGGAGATTGGAAGGCTAGCAGGGTGCCGGGGTAGATGTCGCACGGAGGTTGCTGAGCCTATGAGTTCTCGCGCGCGTCGCGCCCTGTTTACCGTCGCCCTGTTCTTCACGGTCTGTGCTGTTGCGGGCAACCTGCTGCAGAATCGCGTTGGCGCCCAGTCCTCAAGCAATGAAGGGCAGCTACGCGACAGCCTGAAGGCTTTCACCTCGGTCTACGCGCTGGTGGAACAGAACTACGCCGATCCACTCCAGGGAGACAAGGCCGACGACGCTATTTATAACGGCGCAATTCCCGGAATGCTGCGCAAGCTGGATCCGCATTCCTCTTTTCACGATCCCAAAGACTATGCCAAGATGCGCGAAGACCAGCATGGCCGCTACTACGGCGTGGGTATGGGCATCATTGAAGAGGACAACAAGATTTACGTAGCTCAGCCGTTCGAGAACACGCCTTCGTTCCGCGCCGGCATTCACCCCGGCGACGTGATTGCCAAGGTGAATGGCTCCAGCACCAGCGGCTGGTCGACGGACCAGGTTTCCAAGGCGCTCCGAGGGCCTAAGGGCACGCATGTTCAGGTGAGCACCACGCGCGAAGGGCAGGACAAGCCGCTCATGTTTGACCTGGTGCGCGACGAGATTCCCAACCCCAGCGTCGATCTGGAGTACGAGATTCGTCCCGGCGTCGGTTATATCCGACTAAAGGTGTTTGAGGAAACCACCGCGCGGGAAGTGATTGAGGCTATCGACAGTTTCCCCAATCTGCACGGGCTGGTGCTGGATCTGCGCGGCAATCCTGGCGGCTTGGTGAACCAGGCGGTGGAAGTCTGCGACCATCTGCTGGCCAAAGGGCAGCCCATCGTATCGCAGCGCGGGCGTGCCTTTCCCGACGAGGTGTACAAGGCCATGCAGGGCAACGGCGGCAAGACGTTTCCGCTGGTGGTCCTGGTGAATCACGGCACCGCTTCGGCCGCGGAAATTGTGTCCGGCGCCCTGCAGGATCACGACCGCGCCTTGATTGTGGGCCAAACGACCTTTGGCAAGGGGCTGGTGCAGTCCATCTACAACCTGAGCGACGGCACGGGACTGCTGCTGACCACGTATCACTACTACACGCCGTCGGGCCGGCTGATTCAGCGCAACTACACCGGCGTCTCCGACTACGAATACTTTTACGACCGCGGCGGCGCCTCGCCGCCCAATGCCAGCAACCAGGAAGTCAAGCTGACCGATTCCGGGCGCACCGTCTATGGCGGCGGCGGCATCACGCCGGACGAAAAGGTTGAGCCGGTCAAGGGCAACCACTTCCAGGACGATTTGCTGGCACGCAATGTTTTCTTCCACTTTGCGCCGGTGTATGTGGCCAGCCACGCGGTAGATAAGAACTTCAAGGTGAACGATGCGGTACTGGCGGATTTTAAGCAGTACCTCAGCAGCCAGAATATTCCCTGGACCGAGGCCGACCTGAGCGCCTCCGGCGATTGGCTGAAGGCGGCCATCAAGGACAAGATCGTGACCATCGAATTCGGCCAGTCGCAGGGCCTGCGTACGATTGCCGACTGGGACCCGGAGATTCAGAAGGCTCTGACGTTCCTGCCCGAGGCGCAGGCGCTTGAAGACCACGCCCACAAGATTGAAGTCGACAAAGCCATGGCACGCAACGCGCTCCAGCCCACCAGCTAGGGCAGGCGGGTCTGTTGAGCGTGGCGCCTTTGTACTTGTGGACAGGATGAGCGGCGCGGGGCTCCAGACAGGGCTTCGTGGCCGAGAGAACGCCAGGGATGCGCCGGCCTTTGGTCCCGGTGAAGATGCGGTCTTCGGCAAGCAGCTGCGGCTTTCTGAGTCCGCCCGGAAGGGCATCGAATCCCCACCGTGCCGCCATCGCTAACAACATACTTGGATAACCCCACCGATTGTCGTAAGTTCCAGCGAAAAAGCGGCTTATGGTCGTAGCGTCCATGCCAAGGCCGCTCCTCCGAGGAGGAGACATCCGTGCACCCAACGCGGATAGATCCGCTGCTGTGCACGAATCGAGCTTTGCGGGAAGCAAAGCCTCCAAAATCCGGAGCACGCCAGACGTACAAAAAGCGTCCAGAAATACTGTCCACGCCATAGGAGACAAGGAATCGCCGATATCAGTAGCAGGACACCGACCGCTCGAACCATAGCAACAGCACTCATCAAGCGTTCTGTAAGCCCAGGCATGGCTATGTGGCAAATTCCGGAGAGAACAGGCAGGCCCACAATGCTCCAGACATCGACGCTGTCGGCCATCCCGTCAGCTTAGGCCACTCAAGGCCTTCCGTTGGTTAGCGAAGTATATTGGTACCCCGCCATCGTCGTACCCCGCAGGCCGAAGTGCGGACCCTGATCGTCCGATCAGATCCAACTGCCGCCTCTTATCACGTCTTCGCGCGTGCCGATGCCGCTGGCATTGAGGTCGGCGTCCGCGTCTGTTCGCCTCGCCCCCGGCATGCGAGACGTTGCGCGCGGCGAAGGGTTCGGTGAATGACTCCCGACGCTGGCTTCGCTCTTTATTTTTCACTCTCGCAGGGCTTGGCGGCGCACGACGAAGCGGTGATTCCGTGGCCCTCCGTGATGGTAAAGAGGCGATCCTCTGCGGGAAGCTTCACGGTCTCTTTGCCGCCCGAGGGCCAGTGGATCTCCGCGGTTCCGGCCTCTTTCGCATCGCCCAGCCCGAAATGCAGGCGGCGATCGTTCGACGAGATGTAGCTGCCGCTGGATAGCACGTCCCGCCGCTGGCGCATGCCGTTGGCGGCCAGATACACCGTGGCGCATGTGGCATCGCGCGGGCTGGACTTTCCATTCGCCGCCTTGCCGCCCACCAGCGCCAGTTCTACCCAGTGATGATGATCCGGATTCACATTCTTCAGCAGCACCGGAGGTCCATCGATGGGATTGATGATGACGTCGATCTTGCCGTCGTTGAACAGGTCGCCGAAGGCGGCGCCGCGCGCGGCAATCACCACCGCCAGCCCGCTGCCTTTCACGGCAGGCACGTATTCGAATTTCCGTCCCGTACCCGGCGCGTCCGGAATGTTGTGAAACAGCAGCGGCCGCTCGGCGAACGTGGTTCCCCAGTCGTGCTGGTCCACTTGCGGGTAAACATGGCCGTTGACCATGAACAGGTCGAGCCAGCCGTCGTTGTCGAAGTCGAGAAAGCCGTCGCCCCAGCCGACAAAGGGAATGGTGATCTGCGCAATGCCTGCCTTGTAGCTGATGTCCGTAAAGCTGCCGTCGCCGTCATTGTGGTAGAGCACCTTGTAGTCGTCGCCGAAGTCGGTGACGAAGAAATCGAGCTGGCCGTTGTTCTCGTAATCGCCGGCAGCAATGCCCATCGAGGCGATCTCCCGGCCGTCTTTGTTGAGCGCGAAGCCGGAAACATAGCTCTGGTCGTCGAAGGTGCCGTCACCCTTGTTGATGTAAAGATAGTTGGGTTCGGAGTCGTTGCCCACCAGCAGATCCGGCCTGCCATTGCCGCTAAGCGAAGCAAAAATCGCGGTAAAGCCATAGTAGTTATCTTTGTCTTCGACGCCCGCCTTTTGGGTTACATCCGTGAAGGTGCCGTCGCCGTTGTTGTGAAACAGGTGGTCGCGTTCGCCTTTCAGCCCGCGCGGCCCGCAATTCACGTTGGCGCCGCGATACTGGCATTGCGCATAGCCTACAGCCTTGGAGCCGGCCACGGGCAGGTTGTCGCGGTCAAAATGCACGTAGCCGGTGACGTAAAGATCCAGCCGGCCGTCGCCGTCGTAGTCCCCCCACGAGGAGCCGGGCGACCAGTTGCCCAGGGCTACGCCGGCCCGCTCGGCCACATCCGTAAAGGTACCGTCGCGGTTGTTGTGGTACAGGCGATTCTTGCCGTAGTTACCCACGTAAATATCAGGCCAGCCATCGTTGTCGTAGTCGGCCACGCTGACGCCATAGCCCCAGCGATCATTGGTGACGCCGGCCCTTTCGGCCACGTCCGTAAACGTGCCGTCGTGGTTGTTGTGGAACAGGGCGGCCTTCGGCGCTGGTTCCTTGCCGTCCAGTGCGTCAAACGTGGAGCCGTTCACCAGGTAGATGTCCAGCCAGCCATCATTGTCGTAATCAATCAGTCCCACGCCGGAGCCGTTGGTTTCTATGATGAATCTCTTGTCCGGCACGCCCATCTTGTGGACCCAGCCGGAAAGGCCGGCCTGTTTGGTCACGTCTTCAAATACTACGGTGCCGGTGTCAACGAACCCGCCGGCCGTGATGGGGCGCTTCTGCTCGTCATACACCGGGGCAGCGCCCACGCCGCCGGCAATGCCGCCCGTGCTGGAAGGGGATTGACCGGAGGGGGGCGGCGCCGTCTGCTGGCTCTGCGCCGCTTGCGGCGTCACCGCCGTCGCAAGCAGAACCGAGGAGGTGGGAACCGCAGCGCTGTTGCTCCTTTCTGGTTGCGCAGCCTGGGCCAAGCAATCGCCGGGAAGGGAAAGAAAGCCGATCAGAATGCCGGAAAAGATTCCACGAGCGCGCAACAGCAATGGAAGTCCCCCACGGGTTGCAGTGTATCGCACTGAAGTTGTTTCCTTCCCGCGGCCCGCGCGCGGCTGAGGGCGCCAAGGCGGCTCCAGTTGCCGGCTCGATCTTTAGGCACACATGTGAAAAGATGCGCTGAGAAGGGCGCGATGGATATCTGGATGAAGTGTTTCTTCTTTCTTGTTGCGCTGCCGGCGGTTTGCCTGGCCGAAAGTCCGGCCCCGGCAAACAAGGCGAACCGCCAGACAGGCGAGCAGACTGCCGCCGTCCGGGCCGACCGATTCCCCGGAGCCGACATGTGCGTGCGAATCCAGGCTGCGGAGGCGGCATCTCACGGGCAAATGATCGATGCCAGGCATTTCGAGGGAGCGCAAGCGTGCAGCGTTGATCCGCTGGCGAATCTGGTCTCCGACCAGGCAATTCGCTTCGGCCAGGTGACGGTGAACGCTGCCACGGCCTGGGCGCTGCCCCAGACAGCGAATGGGGTCTCGGTGATCGGCGCGGGCATCGGCCAGACCCGTTTTCACTACACCGGACCTTCCATTCCCAGTTTCATCAGCATCACCGGTCAGCCGGGTGGCTCATTCGGCGACAACCTCGAAGAACTGAGCATTCTCGGGGACAACAACGCCACCAACGGGCTCGCCATCTACGGAACCCACCACAACATGCTCAAGCACTTGGGCTGCTGGGGATTCACCAACTGCCTCACCAGCACGGCGTCCATCTTAAACACCTGGATCAAGCCGGTGGTTTCCATTGCCGATGCGGGCTGGCAATGGGGATATGCCAAGCCGGCCAGCTTCGCGCCCCGCAACGGGCTTTATCTGTCCGGGGACAAAGTCTCGGGGCAGGGAATTATTCAATCCACCGCGGCCACCATCGTCGATGCCCTGATTGAGAACGTGAGCGGATGCGGCATCGATCTGGTTTCGGCGGCCACGACAACGATCACCTCCGGGACCAGCGAGGGCAATGGAACCGGTCTGTGCATTGCCGCCGGGTCCAATGACAACACGGTGATCGGCCTGGACATGGAATCCAACACCGTGCAGGACGTGACCGATGCGGGCAACAGCAATCGCTATGTGAATGTGATTGCCATTTCGAACGGCAAAAATGCGATCGAGTTCACGGGCAATGCCAGCGACTGGGTGATAGAAGGGGGAACCATCTCCAAGGTGCTGAACAGCGCCGTTTATCCGGCATGGGTCGCATACCAGGGGGCTTCGGTTGCGTGCCAGGCAGGGTTTCTGTGCAGCGCATCTTCTGGAGTCGTAGTGGTGAAAACGGCGCGCTCGGGCAATACGGTGGGAGATCTGTTTCAGGGCGTGTGGGCGGCAGCGGCTCCCGAGGCGCGCGTGTGTCTGCTCGAGGAATTGGACTCGGACCCGGTACAAGTCGGGATTCATCAGAACCCGGCCATCGCCAGCGGAGTTCTCTTTCAGGCGGCGGTTCTCAAAGCGCCGTCGTCGGGTGCGGTGTATCAGTTTGCCTACCAGTGCAAACCATGAATCGGCAGGTACCCAAGCGGGCAACGAACCACTGGGATGAATATTCAACTAATGCGCGAGTCAGGAAGGATGGCGTTCCGTGCCGGCTGCGGGTATACTGTCGCCAAGGCAGCGTGTCCGCAGCTTTGGTTGAGGGTGCCGCCTTGGAGTGAGGTGCGTCTTCCGCAGCGACTCCGTTTCTTTGACGCTCGACGTTCCGCTATCGCCGATTTCGCGTTGGCGCGCTGTGGCTCGCGTGCTTCGAAGTCCCATGGATGCACTCAGTTACGCCATCATTCCTGCCTCCTGTACCTTCTGCGGCTCCCCTCTGCCGCAGCCTTCACCTGTCCCAATGAGCGCTGTATGCTGGACTGAGTTTGCTCGCTCGCCGGCGAACGCCCGCCTGCACTCGGGCGATTCGCTCAGGTGGCGCGCGCAATTCCGTCGGCCGGCATCGCTCTACCGTGCGGCAATCCCGTCCACGTCCCGGCCTTGTGTCTTGGCGACGGCTTTTGTGCGTGCAGTCGCTTTTGGCCAGGATCGGGGCCGGAGGAAGGACGCGATCCACGCCTGTAAGTATGGGCATCTCTACCCGCGTCCGGGCCGCCTGGGGCGTATGCCGGCCCGCGCCATGGCCCAGCGGGCGGATCAGGCGCCGGCGGAGGTGCCTGTGGTTCCGGTCCTGCTGCATCAGCAGAAGCATGAGCCGCCGGGCTTCAACCGGGCGCGCACACTGGCGAAGAATGCGCTCTCGATCCTGAAAAAATCGCACCCGCAATGGGAGCTGGCGCAGGCCGCGAGCACGCTGCTGTGGCAGCGTTGGACCGGGAGCAAGGCGGGGCTTACGGGGCGGCAACTCCGGCTGAACATGCGCGGCGCATTCGCGGTTTCTGACGCACCGGCGGTTCGCAGCAAACACATTCCGCTGCTCGACGACATTCCGACCGCCGGCCCACGGCGCGTGAGGCACTACGCGCTTTGCTGCAGCCAGGAGCAGCCTCGGCAAGGGTGGCTGCGCGGGCGCAGCGCCTCAATGAGTGCAGGGACGAAGAGCGCAGGGACAAGGCCAATCTGCAAAATAGAGGGCGATCTTCGCGCTGGGGACACTGTGGCGACGGGCCGGACGCGGACGGACTTGAGCCAAGGATCAAGCCAAGGATTGAATCATCGGATCGTTCATCGCAACACCAACCATCTTTTTGACGAGGGGATAAAGGATGTCGCTGGGAAAAGCTATGATTCACGCCCGTAAGCAAAAGTCGATTGCCAAGGCTGCAGCCTGCGCCGGGGACTGCGTCGCGGTTCAACCCGTCCACATGCTGCAAATGCCGGTGCTGGTGCTTAACGCATCCTATGAACCGATCAACATCTGCGGCGCGCGGCGCGCCCTGGTGCTGGTGCTCAAGGGTATTGCGCGCACGGAGGAAGAGCACGGCCTGATGCTTCATGCGCAGCGCAGCCGCATCGCCATGCCTTCCGTCATTCGCCTGCTGGAGTATCGTCGCATCCCCCACCAGACCCGTGCTCTGTCGCGCAAGAACATTCTGCTGCGCGACCGCAATTCCTGCCAGTATTGCGGCGTGGTGCTGCCTTCGAGCGAGCTGACGCTGGACCACGTGATTCCGCGCTCGCGCGGAGGCAACTCCACCTGGGAGAACCTGGTGGCCTGCTGCCACGGCTGTAACCGGCGCAAGGGCAACCGCATGCTCCACGAACTGGACGACATGGTGCTGATGCGCGATCCGCGGCCCTTTTCGCTGCATACCAGCCGCCAGATCATGCGCATGCTCGGCCGCGGTGACGACCGCTGGAGGAAGTATCTCTTTTATTAGGAGCGGAGACTGATCCTCTGCAAACAGCTCAATCCCTGGCCCGGTGCGTTCGCGTGAAATCCATCGCTTCCCCCCCGCTGGTGTTCGTTCGCTTTGCCTACCATCACTCTCCCGCTGCGCACAATTGAGGGATGAGTGCAAACCGACCATCCGAGCAGTTCGTCGCCGAGCCAGGTGCGGCACGGCGAGCAAGAGAAAAGCATGTGTCACTGCTCCCTGCCCAGTGGTAACCAGCACCGATCGGACCAGTAAGCACTTGCCGCGTTGCTGTGAGCGTCGGCAGCAGAGAAAGTCAGAAAAGGGGAGAGGTTTCCTGTTCAGCAAGGCGATTGTCCGCATTCCCGGAAGCAACTTCGATGCTGGATTGACCACGGCAGACTTCGGTGCTCCAGTATTCGACCTGGTGCGCGCTCAGCACCGCAGTTATTGCGAGGCGCTTGAGGAGTGCGGCCTGGCTCTGACCGCGCTGGACGCCGATCTTCGTTTTCCCGACTCGACCTTTGTGGAAGACACCGCGGTGCTCACGCCGCAGGGAGCGGTGCTTACGCGCCCCGGCGCGGTGAGCCGCGAAGGCGAGGTGGAAGCGATTCGCGAAACGGTGCTGGGCTTCTTTCCGAATGCGCTCACCATCCAGCCGCCGGGAACCGTGGACGGCGGCGATATCTGCGAGACGGAAAACCACTTCTTCATTGGGATCTCGCACCGCACCAACGAAGAGGGTGCGCGGCAGCTGGCGGCGCACCTGGCGGGCTTCGGCTACCCGTCGTCCAGCATGAATGTGCGGGCCATGACCTCGATCCTGCATTTGAAAAGCGGCATCTCGTATATCGGTGATAACACGCTGGTGGTGATCGAGGAGATGGCAGTCCATGAGCCGTTCCGCGGCTTCAACGTGATTCGCGTCTGCTCTGAAGAGAGCTACGCCGCCAACTGCGTGCGCGTCAACGACCGCGTTCTGATCGCAGAAGGCTTTCCCGGCCTCACCGCCGACCTTCGCGCCCGAGGTTTCAACCCGCTCGCACTCGATATGTCAGAGTTCCAGAAGATGGATGGCGGGCTGAGCTGCCTCTCGCTCCGCTTTTGAGCCCACGGCTCCAGCCGCCCTCGGACCCCGGCCCTTACTTTTGCGGCGGCTTCTGCGTCGGCGCCTGGGGCTGTGTCTGGGGCTGCGTCTGCGGCTGCGGCTGCGTCTGCGGTGCGGAAATATCCTGCCCGTCGTAGGTGATCTTGGTCGTCGAGCCGAACCGTTTGTAGTCGGAGTACTTGATGGTGTCCCGGATGTGCACGTCCTGCGCCATGTACCCGTGCCCACCGGCAAAGCTGAGAATGCCCTCGCCCTTGGTATAGACCGGGAACCAGTAGTGGCCGTCGACCTGTGCGCGCCAGGTCATGAAGGGCGGATGCAGATCTTCGCTACCTTTGCGCGTATCGTCAGGAACCATGCGGCCGTTGGTCACCACAATCTGGAGGTCGGTTGTATCCACCCAGATGCGACCCAGCAGGTAACGCTTTTTCTTCTCGATCACTTTGGGGCTGACGTCGAACACATAGCAGTCCACTTCGTCCACATGCTGCTTGCCCACATACTTCACGTCGTACTGGCCGATATCTTCTGCGGTCAGCACGAACGGATACCCCCTCTGTATGTCCTGCAGATCGGAGGGGGACATCATGACGCGGGTGAGCGTGTTTTGCGGAGCAAAGACCACCTTCTCCGTGCGCGCGCCGGAAGGATCAAAGATCACGTCGTCCACTTCGTAGTACTGGCCGTCGACCTTGTTGTCGTCGTCCACAGTTTCCACCTTGGCCGTGCGGCGATAGGTATAGTGGTTCAGTGCCTGCTGAAACTCGCTCTCCTTGGCGGAGAATTCCTTGATGATCTGTTCGGGCGCAACCGAGGGCGGGGTCAAGTCCAGGCGGCCGAAGCCGGAATCGAGAGCCATCGGCGTAAACGTATCTTTGCTCTGCGCACCGGCAGCCGCCGCGCAGCCCGCCGCCAGCCCCATCGCCAAAACCCATTGCATTCGCACGCTCGATATTCTCCTTCTCCACGAGGGAATGTTGCCGCAACATTTTCCGGACCGTTTGCCCACCTACAACGTTAGACGCATGGACCCGGCAGCCGGATGGCCACCAGAATAAGAGGATAAGGCATCGGCGTCGGGCGTGCTGTTCAGGCAAGCTCGGGGCACTTATGATTGATCTCGAGGACCGTCGTTCCAGCTTGTCCTGTTGCGAATCGAGCAGGCTTAATGGCTGGGCGCACCTGGCTTGGGGATGCTGGCGTGGAAGTGGACGGCGGCGCCTTTCCCGCGACACTTCTCTGGCAAGCGGCGGTAGGGGCGACCTGATTCGCAGAGCCACGTAGAGGATTGAAGGAGAAGGACCGCTCCCATGCCCGACAATTACCAGGCGCCCGCACTTGTCCTCACCGCGCTGCTGCTGCCCGCGTTTGGGTATCTCTATTTCCGCTTCCGCGATGTGCGGACTCTGCTCTGGTTTCTGGGGTTTGCGTTTGCCTTTGTGCGTATGGTGACCTTCTACCGGCTGGGGCACTGGCACATCGCCGACGGGAGCCATCCCTGGCTGACAGCCGTCAGCCAGACGGCGACGCAAGTGAGCGCGGCACTGTTCCTGGCTTCGCTGTCGCCGCTGGGTTTTCGCGTGGGCCGGTTCAAAGTGCTCTACGTCATTCCTTTTACTCTGCCGCTGGTGGTCTATTCCATTCTTCTGGAGGGCATATACCACAGGGTTGCGCCCAGCGGCCCTCTGTTCTGGGTCTTTCCCGCGCTGGGAGCCATCACGCTGGTTGCCGGCTTCTTCTGGGGAGTGGCCCAGGGCTGCCGACCGAGTTGGCTGGGCGCTTCGCTCTGCGTGCTGCTCGGCTCGGTGGGCCTATGGATCTGCATTGGAATGCGCGGTGCCTGGTCGCTGGGCTTTGTGGAGTGTGCCAACCACTTCATGATGGCCTTGCTGCTGATCTCTGTTTTCCGCCGGTTTACTCCCGGCGTGTTTCTCAGCACGCTCGGGTTTCTTGGCTGGTCTCTGTTCATCTTCGACATTTTCCCCTCGGTTGCAAACAACCCGCTGGTGGATGCGCGCCTGATGCAAATTGTGGCGATGGGCAAAGTAGTGGCTGCGATAGGCTTGATTCTGCTGGCCCTGGAAGACCAGCTGGCCGTGAACCAGAAAGGTCAGGAGCGGGAGCGCCGGGGGCGCCGCGAGCTGGAGGCTTATACCGACCTGATTCTTTCCCGGCGGCGGGTGGAGGACTTCGACCGGCAGGGAGTGCAGATTTGCCGGACGGTGACCGCGCACAGCCGCTTTGCCCAGGCTGCTCTGCTGCTGCAAACGGCGGGGAGCTATCACCTTGCCGGGGCCGCAGGGCTGGATGCGGCGATTGTGGCCGCGCTCGATGAGTTGGCCGTGCGGCTACCGGCGGAGGGGTTTCTGGCGCCCGGTTCTGCGCCCTCCGCGGTGGAGCAAAGCCACACGCTGGTGCTGGACCTGGAACCGTGGCTGCGTCCCGGCGACGATTTGAAGCGGCTCCGCTTCACTTCGGTGCTGGCCGTGCCGATGACGGGGCGCGCGGCAACCGAAGGAGTATTGCTGCTGACGGGCATGCGCGATGAGCCGCTCACCAGCAACCACGACAGCCTCTTTCATCCCCACCGGGAGCCGCTGCGCCCCGACGATCTGTTGCCGATCGAAATGCTGACGGCGCGGCTGCAGGCCACGCGCAGTCAGACCATGATGCTGGAGAAGCTGATCGACTCAGAGAAGTTTGCCGGGCTGGGGCAGCTGGCGGCCAATGTGACGCAGCAGCTCAATAACCCTCTGACGGTGGTGCTGGGCTACGCCACGCTGCTCGAAGAGACTTCATTCCTCGACTCCCAGGAACACAAAGCGATTGAGGCCATTCTCCTTGAGGCCCGCCGCATGCGCGACACGCTGGAAAGCCTGACCCGCATTGCGCGGCCGCAGACTGGCCAGTTCACGGCCGTGTCCGTGGCCGAGATGCTCATGGATATGGAGCAGTTGCACCGCTCGGATTTTCTGCGCCGTTCGATTGAATTCCGCCTCGGTATTGCGCCTGGGCTGCCCAGGGTTCTCTGTCATGCCCAGCAGCTGCGCCAGGCGGTGCTGCATTGCCTGCAGTTTGCCATTGAAGTGGTGGAGAATCAGTCGGCCGCCGAGTCCGAAGCGGCAGTAAAAACGGTGCGTTTGGAGGCCACGGCCGAGGGCAGCTTGGTGAAGATTCTGATTGCCCACTCAGGGCCGGGATTTCTCCATCCCGATCACGCGTTCGATCCCTTTGTTCCAACCCAGGCGCGCGGAGAAACCGCGGGGCTGGGCCTCAGCCTGTGCGCCACCATCCTGCGCGACCACAACGGGCGCGCTTCAGCGATGAACCTGGAGCCGCGCGGTGCGGCCATTGTGCTCGAGCTGAACGCCGCCTGACAAGCGAGTCATGGGCCGGGCTGCGACCAGCAGCGCGGCTCGACCCTCGGGTGCCAGACCTTGACGAGCATGTGAAACGCGGCCTTGATCTCTGGGTCTGTGGCTGCGGGGTCAAGCTCGAGCACCCGCAGGGCCCGGCAGCACGGGCAGAGTGCGCCTTCGGTGTCGACCGGGTTTCCGCACTCGCAGGCTCTCATTGCGCTTGAGCACCTCTCTGCTTGGCTGAAGGTCCAACCAGTTCTACAAGAGTGACGGATTGCGATCCGTCTGGTTTTCGGCGCGGAATTGCAGGAATCCGTAGAATAAGAAGGGATGGCTTTTACTGAAAAATACGACGTGGTGGTGGTGGGCGCAGGACATGCAGGATGCGAGGCAGCCATGGCAGCTGCGCGCATGGGCCTGAAGACGGCGCTGATCACCATGAATATGGACCTGATTGCGCAGATGAGCTGCAACCCAGCCATTGGCGGCGTGGCCAAGGGCCACCTGGTGCGCGAGGTGGACGCGCTGGGCGGCGTGATGGGCGAGGTGGCCGACGCGGTCGGAATTCAGTTTCGGCTGCTCAATACTTCGCGCGGACCGGCAGTGTGGAGTCCGCGCGCGCAGTGCGACAAGCAGTTGTACCGCGTGAAGATGCGCGAGGTGCTGGAAGCGCAGCCAGGGCTGCATATTCGCCAGGCCGAAGTGGTGGGGCTGGTACTTGCTGAAGAACTCGGGACCAGCGACTCAGAGACCGGCAACGATGGAAGTGGGGACCGTGGCCAGCCAACCCAAGCCAAGCGCCGTGTTTTGGGATTGAAACTGCGCGACGGGCGGCAACTGCTGGCCGGCGCCACCATCATCACGACCGGCACATTTTTGAACGGGTTGATCCACTGCGGTGAAGAGCGCTATCCGGCAGGCCGCAGCGGCGAGCCGGCTAGCGTACTGCTGGGCGAGGCGCTGCGCGCGCTGGGCCTGCGGACATGCAGGCTGAAAACGGGTACACCGCCGCGCCTGGACGGGCGGACGATCAAGTGGGATGCCCTTGAAGAGCAGCCGGGCGATGCCGATCCGACGCCCTTCAGTTTCCGTACGAAAAAAATTGTGCAGCCGCAGATCAGCTGTTACATCACATTCACCACGCCGGAGACGCTGCGGATTATCCGCGAAAATGTAGGCCGGTCGGCGATGTATTCCGGACAGATTGAAGGCATCGGGCCGCGCTATTGTCCTTCCATCGAAGACAAGATCGTTAAGTTTCCAGACAAGACGCAGCACCAGTTTTTCCTCGAACCCGAGGGGCTGAACACGCATGAAGTGTACGTCAACGGCATGTCGACCTCGTTGCCCATGGAAGTGCAGTCGCAGATCGTCCACTCCATCCCAGGCCTCGACCAGGCCGAGATGTTGCGCCCCGGCTACGCTATTGAATACG
>DATDLS010000440.1:0-12902 GCA_036519195.1 Occallatibacter sp.
CCCTTCCTTTAGTACCTATCGATTTGAATTCTGCGCGTTTTTGGCGGAAAATTTTTCGGGCTATGCACGATCACCGCTGTTCATGGGGCTCTGAGTGGAGTTTGAACAAGTCCCCAACTTTTGGATGTCATGCCCTCTTTGGTTCCGGCTACGCCGGGTTAGGGAGGGGAGGATGTTCAAGACTCAGAGATTCGCCTCTCCTGACAGCATCACAAAACTCCAAATCCAGAAGAGAAGCTGGAGTGATTAGAACGGTCGGAGGAGTGCTCGTGGCAGGTCCGCGAAGGTCGTCCCATGGAGTTGCGGGGAGGATGACCGCGGGATTTGCCCAGAAGAGATGCCAGCGTATCCTCTCCTGTGACTCACCGCCTGGAACCGAGCGAATTCGGAGACCTCCTTCGATGCCGTAGGTCCGGAGTGCGGTAAGTTCCTCAGCCCGATGGGCATCCGGCCCTATAACCACCTATTTGGGTCCGATTTGGGGCCATTCATTCCCGAAACTATGCAGAATGACGGTACAACATGCAGAACAACCCCATACGGGACAATAGCTTAGTACATCGGTTGCGTGGTTCGGGACCAGGGGCTCGGAGGTTCAAATCCTCTCTCCCCGACCAAGATACTTATCATCAACTTAACTGCAGTTTTGACATCGGCAATGCGGGCTTTGGGCATGAGGTTGCTCAAAAATCTGCAATTAGGATAAGTTACGGTAACGAGCAATCCGCTGGGGAACATTGAGGGTTTAAGCGCTATATTTGCGACGCAATGACATCGTAAGCCGCATCACATGAGTCGGTTAAAAGCGAAATTCGGCAAGTCGAGGGATGTCTCAAACGGGACTCTGATTGGACCCAACTTTTTCTCAAGCTCTGCTCTATCCTTGCGCGCCGATGCCCATTTTCTACCGGCGTCCAATTTCCTCACGACGAGTGTATACACGGACTGTCAGCACGATGCACCTGGGATTGGATTCCTTGGCAAGAAGACATGGACCCCTGGCAAGAATCTCATGAAGTTTATCGCGGCCACATTCGGCATTCCAGACAGAGAGCAATCTATCCTCCTGGAAGCAATCAGCGACTCGGTTGCTGAGACTGTACCTTTGGTCAGGGACAGGATGGCAGAACAACCCCTCTTCCGAGACATCGGGAAACGTATGCTTCTGGCCTGGCAGGACGGAAGTCACGTGGTGACACCACCTTCAGAAACAGGTAGCCATGCGGCCGCCAGTCAGCGCCCTGAGGAGGTCTCGATCAGGAGGCCTTCTGGCGCAGTTCATGCTCGGCGCGGAGCCAATCCTGCTCGGCGTAGCCGTCCGTGAAACCGCGCTGTGCCCAATAATTGCGGGCAAGCTGCTCAATTTGTTGGTGCGAAGGCATCACTCCAACGGGCGCCGGCTCAGCCGTGGTTTTGGCGGCTGCGGTCTTACGGGGTTTTGCGGGTGCTTTGGTCTTCTTGACTGTATCTGCCATTAAAGAATCTCCTCGTTGGATTGGCCACCAACAAACGGGGCATCTACCCAAGTGTATAAAGATTTGCGATTTCGGGGAAGTGCAAAATCCTGGCGCGTATCCGATTGTTCAACTTCATAGGGGTGTATCGGTGCCCTCCAATTTAGATGTAGTGAATTCAATCTGAATGAGTTAACGAATCGAGGGTCGATAGGGTGAACGTTTACTGGCTGCGTTTTGAAAGTCCATCCATGCCTGGATCGACACGAAAGCCCGTTGCGGATGATGAGACGTAGCAAAGCCGTGCTTGGACTTGCCCGCCTGTCGCGCCTGGCTGCTTCTGGGGATGCCGAGAAGGGAACAGACGTGGCACCAGGGAACAAATCACCGGGTGAGCACGTAAAACGAGACAATTCCGGGAGTGGAAGCGGGTGGGGATGTGGAACAGTCCCTGGCCACTTCGCCCATCGAACTCTGCGATGAGTCCTGGTGTCTTCAACGTGCCTCGATATTTAGAAATTGCGCCGCGCGAGTCACCTGCCGAGCGATTCTTCCGAGGCTGTACAGAACGATTCTGCATTTGGCCTTACAATGGGTTGTTCCAAGCAACTGGACCTTCCCCAAAAAAAAGGAATTGACGCTTATGGACATATCTTCCCGCCCCCTCCGAGTTGCACTTTCGGCAACCATCTTCATCGCCGCTCTGGCACTGTCAACACCAAACACTGCGGCGCAGGCACAGCCAGCGCCAGGTGCGGCTCCGCAAGCTGCCCCGGCGCAGAGTACATCCTCCCTCACGGTCAAAATCAAAGGGATCCGCAATGCGAAAGGGAAGATTGCAGTTGTGCTCTATGGTGATGAGAAGGGGTTTCCCCTTGATCCATCGAATGCGGTTGCCGCAAAGCAAGTTGATATTGACCCGCAGACCCTGACCGCGACGGTTGTTTTCGACAAGTTGCCGCAGGGAGTTTATGCCGCAACTGTGCTTCACGATGAAAACATGGTGGGCAAGATGGAGTTCGACCCTCAGGGAACTCCGCTGGAGGGATACGGAATCTCCAATAATCCCGACAGCAGTCAGGGGCCGCCAACCTTTAACGATTCGAAGTTTGCTGTGAATCAGTCGGAGGCGGCAATCGAAATCGCAATGGTCTATTGGCAATGATGGAACGAGGGGCGAAACCGAGTTTCTCGAGGCTCCACATGCGGGAATCTTCCACACAACCGTGAGACTGTCTTCACAACTCCGTTGCTGATTTGTGCTGCCTCGAAAAGAGGACCGCGATCCCGTTTTGGAACACAACTGGCGATTTTCGGAAATGCGTTGTGAAATCGTATGACATGCGGTGTACGGGAGTGCTCATGCTCGCGCTAGGATATGCGGGCGCCGCGATGGGCCAGCACGTGGCCGATCCTCACGCCTCGATTGTGCCGGTTACGGCTCGTCAGGCAATGCTCAAGTCAAGCAACGATCCGCTGCTTGTTGCAGCCATCAAGGGGTTAGGCTCGTGCACGGAGACTGCGATCATTTCTGCTCCCGTTGGCAGGATGAATATTCCGCATCACTATCTTTCAGGTTCGAGCGGACCGGTGAACCCGGTCGAGGCGGCGGCAACGCGCGTATATGCAGATTTTGAAGGACGCATCACGGCGGGGATGAATCAGTATTTGGCAACGGGGAGCCACGCCGAGTCGGCTTGCGCGCTGGCGCAACTGGAAGAATGGGCACGGGGCGGCGCGCTGCTCGATTACGACCGCGACGAATCGTCGCAGTCCTGGTACCAGGTGGAATGGACGCTGAGCGCGGCCGGTATTACGGACTCAGTGCTGGTGAACGACCGAACGCTGGACCCAGGGGAGCAAAAGCGAGTGACGGCGTGGTTGGACGCTGCGGCGCGCAAGGATATTGCGTTTGAGAAGCCGGGCGACAGCAACAACAATCACCACTATTGGCGGGCACTGGCGGCAACGGCGATTGGGATTACAGCGTCCGATGACAAGCTCTACCACTTCGGCATCCAGACCTACGAGGATGCGATAAGAGAGATTGACGGCAACGGCGCGTTTCCCAAGGAGATGGCGCGCCACGAGAATGCGATTCACTACCAGGGCTTTGCGCTGGAGCCGCTGGTGACGATTGCTGAATTTGTGACGCGGCAGGGCATTCCCTTGTTCGACTATGAGGCGCAGGGCCATAGACTTCGCGATGCGATTGTTTTCTTCGGACGCGCGGTGGATGATCCTAGGCTGGTGAAGCCGTACACGAGCGATGCGCAGTCGACCAGGTTCGGCGGGGGCGATTTTGCGGAGTTTGCCCTTTATGCGGCGCGCTTTGGCACGGATGGTTTGCCGCCTGCAATTTTGACTGCATTGCAGCATCCGACAACGGCCACACGTCTGGGCGGATGCACGACCATCATGGCCACCAAGTAAGGGCAATTTTAGAAAATGACCGGAAAATGCAACGTGTTTGCCGCCTCTTCGCTTTTCGCTGCATCGGCATCTTGAGCCGGGCAAGCGCGCGTTCGAGCAGATTGCACCAAGGATGCGCGACCCGGGATTCGACAACAAGCTTGTGTTTGTAGAGGAATACGACATCAATATGGGCCGATACCCGGTGCAACGCGTAGATGTGCGGTTGAACAATCCCAGGCGTCCTCTCGAAGATTCGGGCACGAGCGGGCAAAAGGTTGTGCTCAACGGCGGACTGAATCTGTCGGTGCTCGAAGGCTGATGGGCGGAGCCATATAAGGGCATGAACGGCTTGGCAATTGGCGGCGGGAGGACGCACTCCAACTTCGATGTTCATGACAGCTGCGACGGAGAAGATCTTTATCCCGTGCTGCGCGAAGAGTTGATTCCGCAGTTCTATCAACGCGATCGCGATGGATGGCCGCGCGCATGGATCAAGCCCATGAAGCGGGCCATCCGTACCCTGGGTTGGCGCATCAACGCGGACCGCATGGTGATCGACTGCACGCAGAAGTGCTCCCTTCCCGCCGCGGGCGGAACATAGTGCGAGATCAGGCCGCCATCCTAAAAGAAGAAGGATTACGGACGGATGCTCGAAGCCTCTACTGGGGCTCGGAGTCCCTGCATCTGTCCTCCGTTCAAGATGAGGCTTCGCATTGCCGGCGCGAGCAACAGCTCCGCTTCCATCGAGCGGATTCGAGTATTTACATTCTGTTCACACCGGATTCCGGACGCCGCAGAGATAATGCTGGTTGGCACTCCCCCCTCTGCCGGAAATTGCGAACAAAGGAATCCCATGACCAAAGCAAGCGTGCGCAGAGCCTCGTCTATTGTGCTGTTCATTTCCCTTGCACGGGCGTGACGCCCCGATGGAATGGTAGTCGTTGATACCCGCTTTCGTCCTCAGCTCGAACCTAACCAGCACGCCAACAATCTATCCCGATCATGGAGTGTCACGTTGCGATCCATTTACCTTGCCCTTGGTAGCCTCGTCCTGTCCACCCTTGCTTTCACGGCCCACGCTGAGCCCGTCACCTTCACCGAGACCCTCACCGGAAGCAGTTTGTTCGGTCCCGCCCCCGGCACCAACCAACCCATCACCATCACCGGAACCGGGAACACCAACAATGTCGTTTTCACCAGCGCCACCGACACCTTCACCCTGCTTCTTACCTCTGTTACCGTCCAGGATGGATCAGGCCCAGTCAACACCTTCACCGGCACGATTGAAGCCTTCGTAGCGGACAACTTCATCGCAGGCTTCGAGCAGTTGACCCCACAAAACGTCAATATCGCCGCTGTCACCGGCGGCTTTTTTAGCGATACCATGCCGTTTGCCGGCTATGGTCTCAATTCCTCCATCTCGGTAACCGGCGGCACGGAGGTCGCCGCCTCAAGCACAGACTTCGGCACCACCGGCGGCACCTTCGATTTCTTCACCTTCAGCGACTCGGCGACGTTCAGCTCAACCGTTGCGCCCACCCCCACTCCCGAGCCTTCCAGTTTCCTGCTGCTGGGGTCGGGAATTCTTGGATTGATGATCGTGGCTGGCAACAAGCTGAACACGAGACGGTCCAACTAAATTCCCGCTGTTTGCAAGGGGAGCCGGCGCGGCATTCAATTGCCTCGCCGGGCCCGTTTTTTGGGGGCTGAGTGCAAAGAAAGAGTTGCCGATTGAGGCGGCCTCAGGATTCGATGACCACAGGCGCGGCACCCGGCTGCGGAGTGGCGCCGATTGCAATTAAAGCGTCGGAGATCTGACGCAAAACCGGGATAGAGAGCAGCTGGAGCAGGGCGACGACGGGCAACGCGTACTTCAGCGCGGCGACACCGGAAACCCAGTGAGCGATGACCAGAAACAGCGCGCAGCCCAGAAACCTTCCCGCGAACAGGGCGAGTTCGTGGTTGAAAAGATAGGCGTATTCGCTGCGCCCTTCCAACCGCGCAAGGGCATTCACGACCGCGAACTCGATGGGATTGTACGACAGATCAAGAAGCGGCTTGGCGAGCATCAGGCAGGCGACGAAGATCAGTGCGCCTGCTTCGTTGAACAGCAGTGAACTGCTCAACGAGCCAAACAGGAACAGCAGAAGCCCGGAAGCGAAAACCAGCCGGCGATGCCGCGGCGCAGCGACTCGGCCAACAGAATAGAGCACGAACGCGGACAAGACTCCGCCTGCAGCCTGGGTAACGCCCAAGGTCCCCTCCTGGCCCACCAGCAGCAGGATCAGCATCGGAGACACGGTGAGCATGTAGCTCTGAGCCAGGCCTTTGAGCGCGGAAAGCTCAAGCATGCGCCGCCACAAGGGGTGAAAACCGAAATAGAGAAAGCGCCCCGGCGCCGGATTGAGAAATGCGCCCCGTTCGACGATCCAGGCTGAGAGCAGCGTGAGAGCAAACACACCGATGGCAACCCCATGATAAGCGCGGTTCGCGGTTCCGCCAGACCAGCCGTAGAGGGATGCGCCGGCAATGAACCAGCCTACGAGGGCCGGCACCACGATCGAGGCGAGCATGGCGATAAATAGCTCCAGTCCATAGTAGTAGTTGCGATTGCCGTCTTCGGTTGTGGCCAAAGCAAGAAAGCTGCGATTGGCCCAGAACAGGCCGGTGGCCATCCCCATGGCGAAGCCGGCGGCGGCGATTCCTGCCAGTGTAAGCACTCCGGTCTGCATCAGCATCATCATGGCGACGCCTGAGAGCACCATGCCAGCAGCGTAGAGGTGCTTGGCGGCAACGCGCCCAAGAAGGACTCCGTTCACAAAGAAAGCTGCCGGCATAGCCGAATACAACGACAACTGATAGGTGAAGACCCTGGATTCATCGTGCGAATTGCGCATGACGTAAGCCGAGACGAAGATTTCAAGGACGGGGAAGACGAAAGCGTACACCATATTGGCCATTAACAGGATTTGCATGGAGCGGGAACACCGCCGAAAAACGGCGACCTCGGTGCGCAGGCCGCTCATGCGCATGCGTCCAACGGAAAGGCCAAGGGAGCGTTGATGGCAAACCCTTTCTGCGTCGGGCGCCAACTGATTCTTTCGGTATCGAGGTGAGCAAAGTCCAAGTGCCAACCTATCGAAACGGTCTAGTCGTCCGCGCTCGCCAGATGGGCCGCTGTCCGCGCGGGCTCGTGCGCGGTGGACTTGCGCACGACCAGCCTGGGATAAACGGTAATCACGGTGGGGCGAGGATGAGGAATTTCATCGCGAATGAGGCTGAGCATGGTGGTGGCCGCAGCCCGACCCATGGCGCGCAAAGGTTGATGTATGGTGGTGAGCGGTGGATCGTTGGTGGAAGCGATCAGCACATCGTCGAATCCCAGCACGGAAACGTCTCGAGGAACGCGGATGCCTGCTTCGCGCAGAGCTAGAATTGCACCGATCGCGGTCACGTCATTGAAGGCGAAGATGGCAGTGAAGGGGCGCTTGGATTGCAACAGCCGCCGGGTCACTTCGAGTCCCGGACCGGTACCCGGCTCGGGCCCCTGCAACTGCACGACCAGCTGCGGATCAACCGCGATGTCCAGAGCCCTGGCGACATCGACGATCGCCTTCCAGCGCGGGCCGGTATCTGAGCTGAAGTTCTGGCCCTTGATGAACGCAATGCGCTTGTGTCCCAGGTCTTTCAAATGCGAGAGGGCCAAATGCGCAGCCCTTTCCTGGTCGAGCTCGATGTTGATAACGCCGCTGCGGTGCTGGTGTCCAGAGACGGATACGAGAGGGACGGGCAAATCCTCTTCAATGCGCGTATCGATGGCTATAATACCCTCCACCGAGCGGGACAGCATCATGCGCGGGTAGCCTTGCAGCAGGTCCTCGCGATGGCGATGGCTGACGACGAAGTAGAAGAAGCCATCTTTCAGCAACTCGTCTTCAACGCCGCTGAGCACGCCGGTGGAGTAGCCCTCGCTGATTTCCGGGATAATGACGCCGATGGTGAAGGTGCGCTTTTGACGCAGGCTTTTGGCCACCGAGTTAGCCGAATAGCCATGCAGTGCGGCAGCGTGGAGTACTCGGTCCTGCGTCTCCTTGGCAATGCGATGCGCGGCCGCCGCACCGTTGACGATGCGGGAGACCGTAGACTGAGAGAGCTCGAGGATGGCAGCGAGCTCTTTCAGAGTGATCGGCCTAATCGGAGTTTTGGTCACGCTGGTTGTTCTCCAATCATAGCGCGCTTATTTGTGTATCATCCCACATCGGGCGGGAAAAATAGTATCGGACTGAGCTTGGCAGCACATACTAGAATCTATAAGCCTTTGCCGTGAAACCCTGCGCGTTGCATTGCAATCACGCTCTCGTGGTTGCGCATGAATGTATTCCATATCAATCCAGAGCGTAGATTTTCAGCCATCAGTACTGAAATACCCTGATCGATTCCCAGAACATCCGGGTCGTACCAGTTGGCAGCAGGATGAAATGCGTCCACAAACCCATAATGCCCCCAGGCCTGCTTGCCCCACCGGGAGCGCATGGCCCTCAAAACTGAGATGCAATCGGCGGGAAGAAAGGCGAGCGAGCCTGCGGCGGCGGAAGGAACGACGGTCCCATCCAGCGGTCCGATGGCGGGCGGTCCGCCCCATGCGGTGTAGCCACCGACATAGTCTGACGAGGTGACACCCCAAAAGTCCTGGTTGTACCACTGCGGATGCGCCAGGCAGAATGCTTTGTGGGCGTGCGTTGCGATCACCGAATTCGTGTAGTAATCCGCATAGGCATCACGCTTGTCGCGGAAGTCGAACCAGGCCTGCGAATACTGATGCGTGAAGAGTGGGTCGTCTCCGCTGATGTAGTCGAAGCCGTCATAGTGGATGGTCGAACGCGTGAAATTGTTCCAGTACTCGGGCGCAACCGGATGGGTGGGCGAACCGATCGCCAGCAGATCAATCATCATCAGCTCGCAGTAGTGATCCCAGCGATTGGCGAGGAAACCAGACTCGGGCTGCCAGCCCATCGAGAAGGCTTTGCCGCCGTTCAGCATCCAGGGCCAATCGACGCGCTCGTAAATTTGCTGAGCCAGAGATTGGATTTGTGGATCGGCAAAGTAGGCGCGCGCCATGAGCATGCCGCAGAGCAGAATCGCCGTGTCGATCGACGATAGTTCCGAACCGCGGAAGCGCTCGCCGGTCTCAATATCAGTGAAATGATAGAAAAACCCATGCACTTCGGGCATGCCGTTCAGGTGCCACTTGAGCGTCGTGCGCACGCGCTCGACAATTTGCGCGCGCGGCAGAAAGCCGCGATGATCGGCGATGCACAAGGCGGTGAGACCGAAGCCAGTGGAGGCGATGCTGGCCATCCGGCGCGGATCGCGGGCGCCGTTGAGATTATTGAGCGCGCGATCGAGTATCTGGCCGGTGTTCGGACTACCCTGCTCCCAGAAGAACATGCATCCCTGGAGTTGCAATTCGTCGAGAAACGCGTCGTCATCATTGGTGGCCTTCCAGATTTCGCCGGCAAGGGGCGCCCGATTCGGCAGGAGCGTGCAGCCGGCAGCGGTTGCTGCGGCAATCATCATCTGGCGCCGGTTCATGATCGGCATACCGCTTCGCCGCATCGTTTCAGCTCTCCTATCCGGTTTTATCATCCGGCAAGAATTTCAACTTGAAAAAAGCGTCCGCTGTCTCAACCCGCCTGCCAGGAAGCAAGCTCATCCCCGGGCCGCAGTCGCGATCAAAGCGCAAGTTACGGCGAGGCTTCTGACGCATTGCGAAGCCATGCGGGCAGAGACCGACTGCCACTTTCCCCCGCAGCTGCAGTGACCCCGGGGCGCACGTGGCACAATCGTTTGTGCATAGGCAAATTTGATCGACCGGATGATCGGATGTCAAGCCGATCAAACGCACAACTCCGCGACGAGCAGTTGACTGCGTGCAATCGCGAGTGGTACAAAAATTCTTCAGCGCAAACGATTGCGCACGAGGCTGTGAAGCAAACTGGCGCTGTTCAGGAAAAGCGATCGGCGCTCCCGCCCGACCTCGACGCCGTTCTATTTTCCGCATCCTAATCACTGGCGACATCTCGCGTCCGCGACCAAGCCCATGCCTCGGAGGAACTCCACTGTGAAACCCTGCAATGCTGCTGACCTGATGACAACGTTTCTTTGCGGTCTCTTGGAGCATTTTCGACTCCCATCTAGCCATCGCAGCGGTTTGCTGAGTGGCTTTTGCTCGAGGAACAGGCCACTCGGCCGCGTGGCTTCTCGAAGCAGCAGGACGGAAAAAGCTCGAGCCGGCGTTTCTGTCCGAACCGCTCTTGCCTGTTCGGTATTCGGTGCCGGGCTTGTTGCGTGGGCACCGGTTTGCGCGGCGCAGGCTGCCCAGCCGATGGCGGCGCATCGGTCGGCGACCCAAGGCGCGCGCAGTTCCAACGCGCAACTCGCCGACCCCAAGATCGAAGAACGCGTCGACAAGCTGCTGCGCCAGATGACGCTCGAAGAGAAGATCGGCCAGCTGGTGCAGTACAACGATACTGGCGACGGTCCGGCCGCAGGTGGGGAGGAAGGCAGTGGGGATCGGAACAATCAAGGCGTGATTGTCGCCATCAATCCTGTGACCGCCAACCACATCAACTCGCAGCAACTTGCGGCTACCGGACGTCTGGGCTCGATGCTTAACACGATTGGCGCGCAGCGGACTAATTTGTATCAACACCTGGCGGTTGACAAGAGCCGGCTCCATATTCCGCTGCTGTTTGGCGCAGATGTGATTCATGGCTTCCGAACGATCTATCCGGTGCCACTGGGGCTTGCGTCCAGCTGGGACCCGCAGCTGGTGGTGGACCTGTCGCGCATGTCTGCGGAAGAAGCAAGCACTGCGGGGGTTCGCTGGTTCTACTCCCCCATGGTGGACATTAGCCGAGATCCGCGCTGGGGGCGAACCACCGAAGGCGCTGGTGAAGATCCCTATCTGGGCGTGGCCATGGCGCGGGCCTACATTCGCGGCTATCAGGGCGACGATCTCTCCCAACCGGGCCACGTCGCAGCTTCGATAAAACATTTCGCAGCCTACGGCGCAGCCGAAGCAGGGCGCGAGTACAACACGACAGACATGTCCGAGATCACCCTCAATCAGATCTATCTGCCGCCGTACAAGGCTGCGGTCGAAGCCGGCGCAGCAACCGTCATGAGCGCGTTCAACTCGCTTAATGGCGTTCCATCAAGCGCCAATCCCTACTTGCTCAGGAAGACGCTGCGCGGCGACTGGGGCTTCAATGGATTCGTAGTGAGCGACTACACCTCCATCATGGAGCTGATCAATCACGGCATTGCGCTTGACCCGGCAACAGCAACCCGCAAAGCGATCATGGCGGGCGTCGATGTGGACATGATGTCGCACTTCTACGACACGCAGTTGCCGGGCCTGATACGCTCCGGCCAGGTGCCGATGAGCGTGGTGGACGAAGCCGTGCGCGGGGTTCTGCGCGTCAAATTTGCGACCGGATTGTTCGAACGGCCCTATGCCGACGGCCCGGAGGTCACCGCGGCAGTGCAAGCCCACCGGCCTCTGGTGCGCAAGGCTGCTGAAGAGTCGCTCGTCCTTTTGCAGAACCAAAACCTGGCCGGCGGTGCGCCCCTGCTGCCGCTTTCTGCTGCGCGCAAAAAAATTGCCTTGATAGGTCCGCTTGCCGACGACGCCACCGAGATGACCGGAGCGTGGGGTGGAGCGGGCGCGGATCACGACGTAGTTACCGTGCGGCAGGCACTTGAAGAGCGAACCAAACAGCTTGGCGGCGTACTGGTTTACGCCAAGGGAACGGAGATCGAGGGAACCTCGCAGGCGGGATTCGGCGCAGCGGTTGATCGAGCCAGGGATGCGGATGTGGTGATCGTGGCGCTTGGCGAAGCCGGCACCATGAGCGGCGAAGCCGGCTCGCGCGCCTTTCTTGATCTGCCCGGCAACCAGCAGCAGTTGCTGCAGGCAGTTGTCGCCACGGGCAAGCCGGTCCTACTGCTGGTTTTCTCGGGCCGGCCTCTGGTGCTTGACTGGGCTCAGAAGCATGTTCCCGCGATGATCGAAGCATGGTTCCCGGGAACCGAAGCCGGGCATGCGATTGCCAATGTGCTCTACGGCGATGTGTCGCCGAGCGGCAAACTGCCAATGAGTTTTCCGCGCGCAGTGGGCCAGGAGCCTCTCTACTACAACCAGTTTCCTACCGGCAGGCCGGCAACCGGTATCGATCTTTCGCAGCCTCCGGGAGGCGACACGCGCTTCTTCTCCCGCTACATCGACGTGCCCAACAGCGCGCTGTTTCCATTCGGCTACGGGCTAAGTTACTCGAACTTCGCCTATAGCGACGTGAAGGTTTCCGGGAACAGGATTGATCTGAAACAGGCGTTGAGAGCTGGAACCACCCCGCTGCTTGAAGCGACTGCCACCGTGACCAACACAGGCAATCGCGCAGCAACAGAAGTGGTGCAATGCTACGTGCGCAATCTGGGGGCGAGCATTGAACAACCGGTGCGCAGCCTGAAAGGCTTTGAGCGCGTGACGCTAGCCCCCGGAGAATCCAAGCACGTCCGCTTTCCTCTCAGCTTCAACGAGCTTTCCTTCTACAACATTGACAGCGTTCCGACCATGGAAGCGACCCGCTACACGGTGTGGATTGGGGGCAGTTCGCTGGCGGATCAGGCCGCCACGTTTGACGTTGTTTCATCGGCGACTGCGCGGTGAAGTGACATCAACGGTCCGCGAACACAAGTGCCGTGCGATCCGCCCCCAGCCCGAAAAACAAAGACGCGACGATCGCCGGCCTCCCAGTTGCGGCAGACAACGGCTTGCGCGGATGAAAGGCCTAGCCCTGCCCAATGCCCGTAATTTAGTGCTGAACAATCACTTCCGATTCGTTCACACTTGGCAACATGGACATCCAGAACCAGATCAAGCGCACCCTCTCTCAGCCTGAATGCCTCGCCTATGTAAGTGGACTACTGGAAGGCGAAGAGTACCTCTCGCGAACGGACGTGGCCGTGAAG
>DATDLS010000441.1:0-23439 GCA_036519195.1 Occallatibacter sp.
CGGAACCATCGATCGAATGCGATTCAATAGCGTTGGATCAATCGCCGCGTGGTAGCGGACCTCATCGACCGAGCGATCCATGAAGTTGGCCGTCGACATGTAGAACTGCCAAAGGTTCTCGGCCTTCCACGGCGTCAGAGCGTCCGGGTTCACGGCCTTGATGTCGGCAAAGGTCATCAGCGTGAGCATCTTCAACAGCTGAGGATTGCCGATCTTCTCGGCAAACCCGCGCACATTTTCCGGATCGAAAATATCCCGGCGCAGTGCATTGGACATTTCCAGGTGAAGCCTGATCAGTCTGAGAATCGATTCTCGCTCTTCGGCGTCGAAGTCCAGGCGCGCCAGGAAGGCATCGGCCAATTCCACACTCTGTCCCGCGTGCTCGCCGGTGCGCCGCGCCTTGCCGGTATCGTGCAGCAGCAGGGCCAGCAGAAACAGATCCATACGGTCGATTTCATGCAGCAACTGCGCCAGGCGCTGTTCGTAGTCGTGCGCCGGGGTGCGCAGCGTGTGCACGTTGTCGATGGTGAGAAAGGTGTGTTCGTCGACGGTGTAGCGGTGATAGCTGTCGCGGATTACCAGCGCGTCAATGCCGTGAAACTCGGGAATGAGCATTTCCAGCACGCCCAGCGCATGCATGGTTCTGAGCGCGTGGGCCGCGTGCGGACCCAGCAGCACTTCTCTGAGCGCGTTCCACAGATAAGGCCCCTCGGGAATGTGAATGGCCAGGGCCGGCAGGGCATCGGTGATGCGGTCTTCGGCGGCCTGCGACAGCGTGTAGCCGTGCGTGGCCATCAGCGAAAAGATGCGCAGGATGGCGGCAGTGTCGTTGAACTGAGCGCCGGGAATAATGTCGATGCGCCCCTGGTCCAGGAGAAAGTCGGTGCCGGCAATCGGAGTCCGCCGCCGCCGGAACTGTTTGTAGAAGCTCACCGGGGCCGGAAGGTGCTCCATCAACAGTGCCGCGCGGCGATAGATGATGCGCGCGTGGCGATAATAGGTCCGCATCCAGTAACTGGGGTCGGCAGTGCCGCGCGTCTCCAAACCAATGGAATTCGCCGCCGCTTCATCCTGCGATTGCCAATCCAGCGTATTGTCGTCCCGCCCATGGCGAAAGTGAAGAAAACATCGCGCCGCGGCCAGAAAATCGAAGGCCGCCTCGGCGTCGCCGCGCGCGCTCTGGAAGACGCCGCCGCGTTGCCGCGGCCAGTCCTTGGTTTCCTTCAGGTGAAACAGCAGGGCAAACCAGACCGCCAGGTGATAGTCGCGGAGCCCGCCGGGACAATCCTTGAGGTTGGGTTCGAGATGGAAGATGGTGTTGCCATACTTGGCGTGCCGGGCGCGGGCAATCTCGCCCAGCTTCTGCGTGATGGTGTTCCACTCACTCAACACCAGGCCGGGAAGCACCGTCTGGTGGAGCTGCTGGTAAAGAGGGAACTGCCCGGCCAGGAAACGCCGGTCGAGCGTAGCCAGAGTGAATTCGAGATTGTCCGGGGCGAATTTGGCGGCTTCCTTCACCGTCCGCGAACTGGGGCTGGCCCGCAGGCCGATGTCCCACATGCCCTGAATGATCGAGCGGACCGCTTCCTTGGACTGCTCCTCGGTCTTCTCATCGGCAAAGGCAAACAGCACGTCGATGTCCGAGAAGGGAAACAAATCCTTGCGTCCGTACCCTCCCAGCGCCAGCAGCGACACATTGAGCGACGGCTGCCCGGCAAACGCCCGGCGCCACATTTCAATGAGGATACGGTCCACCACGGCCGAGCGGCGGCGGATGGCGGCGGTGCCGTCTCCGGTACGTTCGCAGGTCTGGCGCACAAGGACCATCTCCCGCGTATACTGCTCCCGAAGATCGTCAACCGCTAAAGCGACTGGATTCATGAAGTTTTGCGTTTTGCGCTTGGCCTGCCGAGGCAAGAAGGAATTATTAACAGAATAAGCGATTTTCCCCCCGCTGTGGAGATCTGGTCTTCCGCAGTCGGAATCGTTCGCGTCGTGAGGGATTCGCCCCCGGGGGTACCGAGCTCCCCGATTGCAATCGGGGTCGTTCAACGCGCGCGGCTGTCTTTCCTGGATGGGGAGCCCATCCAGGGGAATTGTTCCGGCCATTCAAAAGAAGGTGGCGTCATTGACCGGATTCTTCAACAATTTCCGCACTTCGGCTGTATGAGGCACTTGCAAAATTCGCGTTAGCGAGGAAAAAAGCCGGAAAACCGGAAAATTTGCGCCGACGAAGCGGCTTTTTTCGTATCGCAACAGCGTTGCGCTGTTCCAGGATGGGTGAAGGGACGAAGTTTGGCGTTTTCGGGCATGCCGCGACTGAGGATGGCGATTCATTTCTATGGATTTCCGTATGCGGGAGCAGGAGCCGACGTCGCAACGAAGCGCAGGATCAGGTCCGCAGCCAGAGCGACGATGCCGAAGATCAGATGGCACATCAGTTCGGCACGCCCGACTGCCCAGTGTGGCCTTCGTCGTCAAAGCCCCAGTCGCCAATCATCAGCAACTCCGCTGCTCCAGGGTCGGACCGCAAAGATGCAGCGATGCCAGGCAGCGATCCGGGCGCGGCCAGTGCGCTGAAGGCAAAACCGTGCCGGAGAAATGTCGGTGGCGGCTGACGTTGGCAGGTAAATCCAGACACGTCCCAGTGTTTACGCCACTTCTTTCTATCCGGGCAGCCCGGGGAAAAATCATTCAGCGGAGTCTTTCCTCATACGCGAAGCCAGCCGAAAAACTGCGGCCAGAAGGCTGCATCTGCGGCCTTCTCCCTGAACCGTCAATGTCAGGTCGACATACGACGCGCCAATACAGAGCTGGTAACTTGACTCGTCCGCGGCAAAGGTTGTGACAGACCACGCCTGGTTCAACCAGAATCTCGATCAGCTGGTCAAGGGCGCCGATTCGATAACAGAGCTGGACGCTGACATCAACTCGGCGCCTGCTCTCCTCGTCGCGCCTCTGACTCCAGAGCCGCATCCCAGAGATGGGCCTCAATGCCCAGACGAGCCTGGGGTCTGACTCTCTTCGCCTTGATGTTTCCGGGCGATGTGTCAATATCATTCCACTATGGAACGATATTGACAACGCAGGAGGCGGCAATTTGAAAGCGTAACTATTTGATTCAAAAAGCCTTACAGTGAAATGCAAATTCTCTCGACCCGTGCGCTGACTGTGCTCCTGTCCGTCAGCGATCCCTGCCCCTTCCGCGTCGCACAGACTCAGGCTTATGTTACGGGTGAAGTCCGGCATCCGACGGATAACTTACCTTGATCGTCTGAATCTCGTAGGGATGAACCGTCGAAGTAATCTGCCGGCCCGCCGACACAGGCAATGCACTGCCTTCGGGTTGCTCCATCAAGTTGGTTTCAGTGGCAGAACTTGCGCCTGGCGGCACATCGATCTTCACTGAAGCGGTCTTCCCTGCCCAATCGTAAAAGCGAAGGATCAATCCGTTGCTATCCTCCGCTTTTTTAAGCGCAGTAAGAACTACGGTATCCGGATCGACATGAAGGAAAGAGTGTTCCTGCGGCAGCGCACCCGCGTGCGGCTCAACCTGCATCGCTGAAAGCTTGTAGTTATACTCATAGCCGCGTCGCATTGTGAGCGCTTGCTTCCAGTCGCCGCCGTGTGGATAGAGCGCGTAGCTGAACACATTTGCTCCCCGGTCCGCAGTCGGATCAGGAGCCATGGGTGAACGAAGGAGCGTAAGCCTGAGCACGTTGCCCCTGGCATCGTAGCCGTACTTGGACTCGTTGATAAGGCTCAATCCCTGATGGCCGTTGCCGAGATCCGCCCAGCGTATGGCCGGAACCTCGAATTTCGCATCTTCCCAACTATTGTTCCGAGTGGTCGGCCGCTCAATCGTTCCGTAGGGAATCTCATAGGTCGCAAAGGCGCTCGATGCCGCAAGCGGAAATGCCGCCTTGAGCATGACGTGCGATTCGTGCCAGTCGAAATCATTGATCACATCCACGTAATCGGCACCGGCATGCAGTGTGATGTCCTGCGAGAACGTAGAGTGTTGCGTGGCATGTGTTACGCGAATCACTGCACGCATCGGGCCAGATTCCAAGACCCTGACACTCTTCGCGGGCCCCAAATCGACCGGCGATCTTTCGTAATTCGGATTAATGTTCCATGCATCCCACGCCGTGGGCGTGTCGATGTAAGCAAGCAACTGATTCCCGCAGGAGCCGGCCGCCAGTGTCTCGAAGTTCGCTTTCTTGTCGTAGAGGCTGGTGATGCAACCCGTCTTCGGATCCACCGTTACGCGAACAACATCGTTTTCCAGCGTGAAACCATGGACTTTGAGGTCACTCGGGAATGGTTGCGCATGCGCAATAACATGCAGCACACGATAGCCTAGTGAAGGAACCTGTTTGGCATCAACGAGAAGATGATAGCTGTGGGTGCTTTCGTCTTTGGAAAGAATGACAAATGGAAGCGATCTGTCCTGGCTATCGAGCACCGCGATTCCCGAGCCAGCCGCGGGCAACTGCACCGTCACCTCAACCACTCCATCGCGCGGCCACGCCAGGGGATTGAACACCAGAACCGGCACACCGCTCACCACGCGCGTATCAATTTCGCTTGCAATCGCGCCAAGCGCCGCCGATGTGATTTCGTTTGTCGCCCAACCTAGCTGTTCAAAATCGTTCGCCGCATCCTTATAAACGGGTCCTGCGCCCGAGCCAGCAGCAAGATCGTGGAATCCATTGAATAGAATTTTCTTCCACGCCTCGTTGAGCTCATCGCTGGGATAGGTACGGCCTTCGAGCCAAGCCAGCGAAGCACACTTTTCCGCATTCAACATTCTTTCCTCAATCTTGCGAATATTAGCCTTTTGCGCAGCCTGAGTCGTGTAAGTGCCGCGATGGTATTCAAGGTATAGTTCGTCATCCCAAGTAGGAATCGAAATCTTATCTGGAGCAGGGGCGGACAATTGCGTTTCACCGGTCGCGACAGTACGGTAATTCCATACCGGGGACCGATCGCTGATTTTGCCTTGGACATCGGTGAAAAAACTCAAAGCAGTTCCGAACTTCATGTCGGGAGCGACCTTGCCTGGCTGCATCCAGCGGACTCCCTGATCGAGAACGGGGCGGGTCGCGCCGCCGCCATGGTCACCGACTCCGTAGACATCCATGATCTCGTTCAATCCCGGAGCTTGCCCGCGTAGCTGTACAAATCCTTCAGAGAGCCGCACCGGGCTCAGATCGGAGCTTGCAAAGGTAGGAGGGAAGTAAGTGAGTACGCGGCTGCCATCAGGGGATTGCCACCAGAACAGATGAAATGGAAGCTTATTGGTATCGCTCCAGGCCAACTTTGTTGTCATAAAGAAGTCCACGCCCGACTTTTTGTAGATTTGCGGCAATTGCCAGTCGAAGCCAAAGGAATCCGGATTCCAGCCAACGCGCACGTCGACGCCATACTCCTTTTGCAGCCAGCGCTTGCCGACGAGCAACTGGCGGACTTGCGATTCGCCGTCAGGAATATTGAAATCGGGCTCGACCCACATGCCACCAACAACTTCCCATCGGCCCTGGCTGATTCTGTCTTTGATCTCGTCGTTCAGCGCAGGATACTTTGCGGCCATCCACGCGTAATACTGGGTTGCCGATTGCGTATAGGTGTACTTAGGATATTCATCCATCAGCTGCACAGCCGTACCAAAGGTGCGGTGAACAACGTCTACAGCCTCGGTCCAAGGCCAGCGGTATGCGGCATCAATGTGCGATTGTCCGGTAAGCACAAATGTGGCATTTTGCATCATGGGCCGGAGAGGGGCCAATACCTTTTCGGCCTGCTTCAGAGAGTCATCAAATTTCTGCTGATCTCCCGCTTTGAGCGCATGAATGTCGATCGCGCCGATCGCCGATTCGGCAGTAGATTTGTCGGCTGTCATATCTTTTGACAGGGAAGGTATCAATATTGCCGCCGATTGGATCTCGTCGTGAAGATCCTGTGGATTGGGACGGTCAGGCGCGAACTCAACCCGCAACGACGGTCTCACGGAAATCTGTGATGCCGGCGTGGTCAGAACCTTCACAGCAACAAGAATTTTCTTGCTTCCCGCCACTTGATCAACCAGCACTATCGGTTCGAGATCTTCTCCCAACGCAACCCTGTTTCCATCAAAATAGATGATCTTCGTTGCCGCGAGAAATCCCTGCGACTCGGCTCCATCGCCGCGAACTACGTTGACCAAAAAATTCAGGTAGACGCGTGCGCCAGTCAGATCATAACCGTTGAGCACCTTCGGAATTTCAATCCATTTGCGGAACCATACGGCGCTTTCCGGCGTACCGCTCGTCATCCCCGCCGGCTGCCAACTGCTGTCGTCCAGGTCAACATTCTCGCCGTGGGGGATGTTGCCTTCATGCATCCGCCATCCCCCCGCGGGGATGGCCGAGAGCTCAGACAACTGCGACAAGACCAAGCGATCTGGTCCAGAGAGCCAGGTTTCGGGCTGCCGCCTTTGTGCTTCCAGCGGAAGCAAAGAAAGCAATCCGAACAATGCAATGATGAAAGCGGAAAACTGTTTGAACTTGTTTATGCCGCGAAGGATAGAACCGCAGTGATGAGACACGTATTGAGCCCTTTCTGAAAAAGTCTCTGTTCTCAATGAGCCGCGGAGAAAATGGTCGACTCTTGTCATTTCTGTCGACAGCTGCACATTTTGTATTTACGGCCTGGCCAGCTATCAACATGTTTTATCTCCGGGCATCGCGCACGGTAGCTTCGCGATTCACTGCTTCAGAGCAGCAAGAGCAGCGCTTCGCACCTGAGGATCAGGGGATTTTGCCGCTGTCTCGTAATACCCCTGTGCCTCTCTCACCTTTCCCTGCTTGACGAGCAAATTAGCCAGGCCTAGATTTGCCTCGCCATCGTGTGCGTCGAGAGTAGGGGCCGACCCTCCTCCTGTATGGGGAAGGCCGAATTCGGCGCAACAGTACGAGCGAACAGGTTCATCGATCCTGCCGGGGTCGTGGCAACAGCATGCATGCATAGGGGACCAGACGCAACACGGGAAGCCCCAGCGGTGATCAGCAGTTGGGATCAACCGGTTGCTCGTGAGCGCCCCGGCGCCGCGCCGGCAAGCGCAGTCCGGAAGCGATCTGGAAGCGACCCGGGATCGATCCCTTCTACCGGCTTAGAGCGCCGTTTCTCCGCGCTCGTCGTTGCGGATACGGATCGCCTCATCAATACGGCTGACGAAGATTTTCCCATCGCCGATGCGCCCCGTGCGGGCAGCACCGATGATCGCCTGCACCGCCTTTTCCTTCAAGTCGTCGACCACCACCAGTTCGATCTTGACCTTGGGAAGAAGATCAACCGTGTATTCGCGGCCGCGGTAGAACTCCGTGTGGCCCTTCTGACGGCCGTGGCCGCGGGCCTCGAGAATGGTCATTCCTTCGATGCCCACTTCGAGCAGTGCGTCCTTCACAGCGTCCAGCTTGGAGGGCTGGAGTATGGCTTCAATCTTGAGCATGGTCAAACTGCCTCGCTTGACAGCCTAACAGGCGGAGCCGCTGGTTGTGCATCCCCGCGAATCTTTTCACGGAACCAAAAACCGGGGCGCTCTGGCGAGGAACAAGGATAGTCAACAAGGCTCACTATGTGTTCAGGTCGTAGCCTTCTTCGTTGTGCTGGGAAAGGTCCAGACCCTCGGTCTCGTCTTCGCTGGACAGGCGCAGGCCCATCGCCTTGTCCACCATGAAAAGAAGAATCAAGGTTCCGACGATCGAAATCCCCCAGGCCATCGCTACGCCCGCTAACTGGTTCAGCAACTGTCCCCAGTGCCCGTCCATGGCGCCGGTCGCAAGGGCATTGCCGGCTGCATCCCGGCCGAAGGCGGGGTTGATCAGCCGGGTGGCGAACAGTCCCGTAAGCAGCGCACCCAGTGTCCCGCCGGCACCGTGCACGCCGAAGGCGTCCAGCGAATCGTCATAGCCGAAGAAGCTTTTGACCATGAACACCATGAAGAAGCAGAAAAGGCCCGCGATCAACCCGATCGCCAGGGCGGACATGGGTTCGACAAATCCGCTCGCCGGCGTAATGGCGACCAATCCGGCAACTGCGCCGGAGATGGCGCCGAGGGCCGTCGGCTTGCCGTTGTGCATCCACTCCGCGATCGACCATCCGATGGCCGCCGTCGCGGCTGCGAAGTGCGTGTTCACGAAGGCGCTGGTGGCCAGTGAGCTTGCACCCAGGGCGCTGCCGGCGTTGAAGCCGAACCACCCCACCCAGAGGAGACAGGCGCCAAGGAAGCTCAGCACCATGGAGTGGGGCGCCATCTTGGTGTGCGGATAGCCGAGGCGCTTGCCCAGATACAAGCAGGTCACCAGCGCCGAAACGCCCGATGTGACGTGGACCACCGTGCCGCCTGCGAAGTCCAGCGAAGGAAAGCGGCCGCCGGTGGAGTTGAGCAAGCCTCCAACGCCCCACACCATATGCGCCATCGGGCAATAGATGAGCAGCGACCAGAGGGAAAGAAAGACCGCCATCGCGCTGAACTTCATGCGCTCGGCAAACGCGCCGGTGATCAACGCCGGGGTAATGATGGCGAACATCAGCTGGTAGATCATGTAGGTCTGTTCCGGGATGGTGGGGGCATAGTCCGCGTTGGGAGTAAGACCCACGCCGCGCAGAAACAGATGCTCAAAGCCCCCGACGAACCGTGTCCCATGGGCGAACGCCAGCGAGTAGCCAAGCACGGCCCACAACACGGTGACCAGCCCCATCATGGCAAAGCTCTGCATCATGGTGCCAAGGATATTTTTCTTGCGCACCAGGCCGCCGTAGAACAAGGCCAGTCCCGGCCCCGTCATCAGCAGCACCAGCGCTGCAGAGACCAGCATCCATGCATTGTCGCCTGCCGACTGCGCGCTTTGAACGGCTTGATTGAGGGCGGCAATCTGGGCCTCGGTGGCCGGCGCCTGGCCCGATGCGGCAGAAGATGCATTGGCCGCCATTTGTCCAAAACTGAGGGCGGAAAAGATCAGATAGGTAGCCAGAATCAGCAAGGAAGATCGACGAGTGCGCATGGTTGCTTTTACTCCGGAATATGCTCCCCAGTGACGGCTCGCAGGGACGATCGGTCGCACCAGGTCGGCTGGTCAATCACAGTATTGACGCGTACCGTCTTAACGCGGCTGGCGCTGATCGAAAGCTGGGTGAAGACTGCGGGACTACTGCTGGGAGCTCGATATCTGCTTGGCTCGATCCATCGAGGATAACCGACCCGGGCCACCTTTCCGAAGACTGCGGCAACGACTTTTCGGCCGAGATCGAGGAGCGGCCGCGCCCCCGCCCGGTAGCCGCCGAGAGGCCCCGGTGGCAAGCCCGATCGGTACCTTTTCTGAAGGGCGCTGTCTGCCTGGTTCGATGGGCTCAAGAACCCGCCCCAAGATCCAGTTTCGCCGTTCCAGTTCGTGGGAATCGCGTTATAGTAAAGAAATGGCGGCGATACCAGAGCGGGACCACTATCTTTTCGGAGCGCTGGAAAGCAGTGCGAACAACCGCAACAAGCTGAATGAAGTGACCTACGGCTTTGAAGAGCCGGAAGGCGTCTTTCTCACCTCACTTGACTTCGCCGTGAACTGGATCCGCAAGAACTCCGTCTGGCCGATGACCTTCGGCCTGGCCTGCTGCGCCATCGAAATGATGTCCATGGGCGCGTCGCGCTTCGATCTGGCCCGCTTCGGCGCCGAAGTCTTTCGCCCTTCGCCGCGGCAGTCGGATCTGATGGTGGTGGCAGGGCGCGTTTCTCATAAAATGGCGCCCGTGATTCGCCGCCTGTATGACCAGATGCCGGAGCCCAAATGGGTCATCTCCATGGGAGCATGCGCCACTTCCGGAGGCGTTTTTAACAATTATGCGCTGGTGCAGGGGGTTAACCAAGTAGTGCCCGTGGACGTATACGTACCCGGATGCCCACCCCGGCCAGAGCAACTTCTCTACGCAATTACGCTTCTACAGGAGAAGATCCAGCGCGAGCCTCGCAGCTTGATGAAGACCCTGAATGCGGGGTAAGAAAAGCACCATCCGCAGAGCAGTCTGGGATAGGTGGTTACTGAAGTAACCTAGCGCTTTCCTGTATCGATTAAAGAACTACTGGATACTGCATCTCATTGAAAAAAAATGTTCAGGCTGAATTGAGCTATGGTACTTTTAAAAGGTGCTGTAGGGACGCCTGTTGATCCGTTTTGCAATCCGGATTCAAGTTAGTCTGAGCCAAGATTTGAGCTCGAAACAGCTTTCACTTAATGACCGTTCAGAACCATTGCGGAGGAAAAACGCATGTTTTCTCGTGTTTCAAAGTCTGTGAGCCTGGTGATCGCTTTGGCATTTGCGGCATCCATGCCCGTTGCCCTGGCGGCCCAGGACGCACCCAAACCGGCCGCCACGACCGCCCCTGACGACTCTCCGTCGAAGTGGGACATCTTCGCCGGATACAGTTACCTTGCCCCGCACGGAACGGTCAACGGTAATACCTTTAATGCCGTGAACTACGGCACGATTGTCAGTATTTCCCGCTATTTTAACAAGTATGTAGGCGTGCAAGGCGAAGGAGATGTTCACTACCTTGGGCCAGAAAACGGCGTCGTGACCTCGACGCAGCCGCAAAATGATTTCAGCGGCGGGTCGGCCGGTCTGATCTTCCGGTTTCCGACCGCCGACATCACCCCCTTCGTGCACGCCCTGGTAGGCGGTGAGGACGTTGGTGGGTTTGCTTACCCCGAAACCTGGGGCGTTGTGCTCACTGCCGGCGGTGGTATGGACTACGCAACACCGTTCTTTCACCATCACCTGGCGATTCGTGTGTTCCAGGCGGATTATCAGTACACCCACGAGGATTTTGGTCCCAACACCGGACGCGGCAATTTCAACATGGCACGTCTGAGCGCGGGTCTTGTGTACCACATTGGCAGCATCACCCCGCCGCCGCCGGTGACCCTGGCTTGCTCGGCCAGCCCCGCGTCGGTGTTCCCGGGTGACCCGATCACGGTGACTGCCACCGCCGGAGCCCTGGATCCGAAGGCCAGTGTCGTTTATTCGTGGAGCGGAACCGGAGTGACCGGCAACGGCACCACGGCCACCGTGGCGACCGGCCCTCTGTCGGCTGGCAGCTATACGGTAAAGGGCACCGTCAAGGAAGGCAAGGCTGGCAAGGAAGGCCTAAAGCCCGGCCAGTCGGCCGATTGCTCGGCCAGCTTCACCGTCAAGGCTTTCGAGCCGCCGACCATCAGCTGCACGGCCAACCCCAGCACCATCAAGCCGGGTGAGACCAGCTCCATCACCGCTGTTGGCATGAGCCCGCAGAACCGCCCGCTCACCTACAGCTACTCGGCCTCGGCCGGTACGGTGACCGGCACCGGCACAACCGCAGAGTTCAACTCCGCCGGCGCACCCACTGGCGCAGTCGGGATTACCTGCAACGTGTCGGACGACAAGGGGCAAACGGCAACGGCCAACTCGAGCGTGACCATTACGGCCCCCTATGTGCCTCCGGCGCCTCACACCCAGGCCCTGTGCTCGATCACCTTCACCAAGGACACCAAGCGCCCGACCCGTGTGGACAACGAAGCCAAGGCCTGCCTTGACGAAGTTGCCCTTGACCTGCAGCGCCAGACCGATGCCACTGCCGTGATCGTCGGTGAGTCCGACGCCAAGGAAAAGGATCGGGTTGCCAAGCAACAAGCTGCAGCCGCCCGCCACAAGCACATGAAGGTTGAACCGGACCCGGCTGCAGAGCGAGCGGTCAACACCAAGGAATACCTGGTCACCGAGAAGGGCATTGATGCCTCGCGCATCAGCGTCGCTACCGGCACGACCGATGGTCAGACCGTGGAAGACTACCTTGTACCTTCCGGAGCCACCTTCAGCGGAGACGTCAACGGAACGACGCCTGTGGATGAGACGGTGGTCAAGCCGGTGGTGCGCAAGCCCCTCGGCGAGCGGCATCACTCGGGCCACAGTCATCCCGCGGCCGGCAACTCGGGCGCCCAGTCCCCGCAGTAAATCGGGGCCGGGCCTGAACAGGGAGTCAATCCGATCCTCGGGCCTTTCCGTGAAACACGGAAAGGCCCGGGGGGCGGTCAGGCTTAGAAGCTCGTCGAGTAAACCTTCGAGGCTGACCGGCAAGCCGGTCAGCCTCGTCAATTTTGCGGGCACTAAATTATCGAAAGTGGGATTGGTTCTGGGGGAGCTTGTTGTTTTAATGAGCCGTATGCGGATTTGTCTCAATTCATACTGTCGGCGCGTCGGTCTCGCGCGCCTGATCCCTTTTCTCGTGTTCTCTGTTTCTGCCATCGGCCTGGCTGCCCAGACCGCCTGGACTGCGGTAGGGCCCGACGGTGGGGATGCGCGTTCCTTTGCGGCGGTTCCCGGCCATCCCGATCATCTCTACCTCGGCACGACCGGCAGCTGGATCTATGAATCCACGGATCGCGGCGCGAACTGGCATCGGCTGGCCAAGCTGGATGCCTCCGACGATCTGGTCCTCGACAACATCGTTGTCGACCAATCGTCCCCAGACACCGTATATGCCGCGGCCTGGCAGATCGGTCAGCCGGGCGGCGGTCTTTGGATCAGCCACGACGGCGGCCAAAGCTGGAAGATCGTCGAGGGGTTGCGCGCACAATCGATATTTGCCCTTGCCCAGGCGCCCTCGAATCCGCACATACTCTTCGCGGGCACGCTCCAGGGTGTCTTTCGCTCTACCGATTCGGGCAGTTCCTGGACTTTAATCAGCCCCCAGGGCAGTAAGGAAATCCATGAGGTGGAATCGCTGGCTGTCGATCCCACGGATCCCGACATTATTTACGCGGGCACCTGGCATCTGCCCTGGAAAACCACGGACGGGGGCAAGAACTGGAAGAACATCAAGCAGGGCGTGATCGAAGACTCTGACGTCTTTTCGATCATTGTGGACCCAGCCAACCCGCACCAGGTATTCCTCAGCGCCTGCAGCGGAATCTATAAAAGCCAAAACGCCGGCGAACTGTTCCACAAGATCAAGGGCATTCCCACCGATGCGCGCCGCACTCGCGTCCTGATGCAGGACCCCACCAACCACGACGTGGTCTACGCGGGCACCACCGAAGGCCTGTACAAAACCACGGATGCCGGCAGAACCTTCCTGCCCATGACCGCAGACGATGTGATCGTGAACGACGTCTACATCGATCCCACGGACTCCAAGCGCGTCCTTCTGGCGACCGATCGTGGCGGCGTTCTTGCTTCGAATGACGCGGGCCAGACCTTCGCCACCTCCAACGCCGGATTTTCAGAACGTAAGGTCGACGCGCTGCTGGTCGATCATGCCGACCTTGCGCACCTTTATGCCGGCGTGGTGAACGACAAGACGTATGGAGGCGCGTTCGTCTCGCTGAACGGTGGCGCCACCTGGGATCAGATCGGCCAGGGCCTGGAAGGGCGCGACGTCTTCGCCCTGGCCCAGGCGCAGGATGGAACCGTCGTAGCCGGAACCAGCCACGGCATTTTCCTGCTGAACCAGAGTCCTGCCGCTGGCCTGGCTCCTCGCTGGGAGCCGAAAAACACCATTGCCAACACCATCCTGAAACCGGCCATCGAAACCCATGCCGGCAAACGGATCAACGTCGAAAAGAAAGTCAAAGTCCCGGTCATCGAACTCCAGAGCCGCGTAAATGCGCTTGACCTCAGTGGTGACCGCTGGCTCGCGTCCACCGGCATCGGCCTGCTGACCAGCAAGGATCAGGGCGCCACCTGGCAGGGCGGTTTCGTGATGGATTCGGGCGACTACCTGTCGGTCGCTGCGCTGGGCGCAACCATGGCTGCGTCGCGGTCCGACGGGCTGGTCATCTCGACCGATGCCGGTTCCACCTGGTCGCCCCTGGGCGTGCCGTCCATGCTCACCCGCATCCATCGGGTGGCATTCTCCCCCGATGGGACGCTGTGGCTGGGCGCGCGCGAAGGCGTCTACTTTACCCGTGACCGGGGCAAACAATGGATGTGGATCGAGCGGATGCCCTTCCGCGACGTCGACGATCTGTCCTACGACGCTGCCTCGGCCAGAATTCTGGTCAGTTCCCGCTCGAGCGACGAGATTTACGCCATCGATCCCAAGACTTCCACCTGGACCTGGTGGAAAACCGGCTACTGCATCGACACGGTGCGCATGGCCGGCAAGCGCATGGTGGCTGCTTCGCTCTACGACGGGGTGCTGGTTGAACCAGAGGCCAGCAGGGTTGAAACCAGCCAAAGGTGAACCGCGAGACCAAATTTCTGTATCATCTTGATATGCAGACCGAGATTGCCGAGTCCCGCACCGCCGCCGGCCCAAGCCCAGAAGCTCGCTTTCGCAGCCACGATCCTCGTCTCGCACCCATCGCCGCCAAGGTCATGGCGGGCCAGCGGCTCGATTTTAATGACGGCCTGGCGCTGTACGGCTCTTCAGATATTCTGGCCGTCGGATGGCTGGCCAACCATGTGCGCGAGCACATGCACGGCGATGTGACCTACTTTAACGTCAACCGCCACATCAATCCCACCAATGTCTGCGTGGCGGCGTGCAAGCTATGCGCCTTTGGCCGCAAAAAAGGCGATCCGGCCGGCTATACCATGGCGCTTGAAGAAGCCTGGGAGACAGCCGCCTCGGGGTATTCCGAAGCGGTCACCGAGTTCCACATCGTCGGAGGTTTGCATCCCGATCTGCCGTTCGAGTACTTCCTGGATCTTGTCCGAGGCCTCAAGCAGCGCTTCCCCAAGGTGCACATCAAGGCTTTCACCATGGTGGAAGTGGCCTTCCTGGCTCGTCGCGCCAAGCTCTCCATTGAAGACACCTTGCTGAAAATGCGTGAAGCCGGCGTGGATTCGATGCCCGGCGGCGGCGCGGAGATCTTTTCCGCCCGCGTCCGTTCCATCATCTGCGACCACAAAATCGACGGTGAGGAATGGCTCTCGACGGCGCGACTGGCGCACAAGCTGGGATTCCGATCCAACGCCACTATGCTTTACGGCCATATCGAGAACAACGAAGATCGCGTCGATCACCTGCTGAAGCTGCGCGCTGTGCAGGACGAGACCGGCGGCTTCCAGACCTTCATCCCGCTCGCGTTTCATCCCGAGAACACGCCGCTCGATCATCTGCCGGTGACCACCGGCCTTACCGATCTCCGCCAGATCGCGGTTGGCCGCCTGCTGCTGGACAACTTTGCACACATCAAGGCCTATTGGCAGATGCTCACGCCCAAGATCGCGCAGATCGCGCTGCGCTTTGGCGCCGACGATTTGGACGGCACCGTGATCGAGGAGAAGATTTACCACGACGCCGGCGCAACGACGCCGCAGGGCATGACGCGCAAAGACCTGTGTCGGCTCATCACCGAAGCCGGCCGCGTGCCTGTCGAGCGCGACACGCTCTACCACGCCGTCACCCGCACCGAAGACAGTTTCACTGTCGCGGTTTAGGCGCAAACGGGCTCAACTTCGGGGCGCGGGACTTCGGGGAGCCGGAAAGGGCAACCACGATGGATTTCGGCCCTGCGGCGATCATCGGTTTGTGCATCGGCTTCCTGTGGGGCATCGGCTGCTCACTGGCCATTCTCTATTCCATCTATCTTGGCGGCTATCGCAAGGCGGTTCAGGACTCTCTGCGGCCGGAAAAGTCGAAACGCTGGCGCGAAACTCTCAAGAAGGTGGAAGAGCGCAACGCGCAGACGGCGGCAAACTCTGCGCCGAAGTGAATTTCGACCTCGTTTTTTAGCTCAAAGGGAATGGCATGAAGGCGATTTTGAGCTCAAGACCAGATCTCGAGGCTCGGTTCGGGGAACTTGAATGCGGATCGATGGCGCGAATCAGGTAGGTGAAGGCCTGGCTCGCGATTGCCGAATCGGAGATCGTCGATCTCCATCTCCTAACCCGGCGCAGCCGGAACCAAAATGGGCATGGCATCATACGAGCTCGAGCCCTGTGTAGAGTCAGCTCAGAGGCCCATGAACAGAGGCTGTGGTGCCATGGGCAAAAAGCTTCTGCCCAAAACCTGCAGAATTCAGATGGATCGGTGCTGGGGATCGTACCAATCGACAATGCATACATCGCAATTTTCTGCCAGTTTTGCCGGGAATCTCAATCGATCGGGACCGAAGCGAACAGACATCATCGAAGTTTTTTGTGTGCTTCCGTTTTCCGCGCATGAGAGAGAATGGGGACATGTCCTTACTCAAGGTCGTTGTTCTTGCCATCATCCAGGGCTTGGCAGAACTTCTGCCGGTTTCCAGTTCTGCTCATGTTGTCGTTGCCGAAAGGCTGATGGGGCTTGATGTTTCATCGCCTGCGATGACATTGCTGCTGGTCATGTTGCATACCGGCACGATGTTCGCCGTAATCGTCTACTTCTGGAAGCAGTGGAAGGCCGCGTATTTTTCCAGCGCGGAGGCCTTCAGGCATATTGCATTGCGATTGCTCGCTGCGACAACCCTCACGGGGATCGTCGGCTACGGCGTGATGAAGCTCATCGAGAAGACGATTCTCGGCAACCTTCCGCATGCTCAGATCGAGGACCTGTTTGGCCATCTCGAATGGATTGCACCTGCTCTGGCAGCTGCTGGCGTGTTGATCATCGTCGCGGGCGTTCGGGGCCCCAAGGACCTCCGGCCTGAATCTCAAATCGAAGGAGGTCAGCAGTTGTCACTTCCTCAGGCTGTCTGGGTTGGCGCAGTGCAAGGACTTTCTCTTCCGTTTCGGGGCTTTTCACGTTCAGGGGCGACCATTTCCACGGGAATGCTGGCGGGCGTGACCAAGGTACGAGCCGAGACATTCAGCTTCGCTCTGGCCGTGATCCTGACTCCTGGCGCGATCGTAAGAGAGGCACTTCGGGTTGTGCAGCACGAGCGCGCTATCGCGCTGCCAGAGCCGTCACATCCGTTTGCTGGCGTGTTTCTCCCCGGTCTGGTCGGCATGCTCTGCTCGTTTCTTGCTGGAGTGGTTGGCTTGAAATGGCTGAGCAGCTGGCTGGAAACCGACCGCTGGTACCTCTTCGGGATCTATTGCCTGATTGCATCGCTGGTTGTGTTCGTGCTTCACCGCGCGGGCTACTGACGGCAAATTTGAACGGCGCACGACAGCAACGGTCCTTGACTGCGAACAACCAAGCGTCCGTGAACAACCAAGCGCCCGTGAACAACCAAGCGACCGCGAACAACCATGCTTGAGGCCGGGACCAACCCTGTTCTGCAGCGATACTCGGGGGAGTCATGGGCTGCTGAAGGTTTCTTCGATCGAATTTCTCTGCTTTCGGGTAAATATCTATATTTCAATCCATTGCAGGCGAAAAATCGATTCGATGTCCATCGCCTGACCGCATGGGCGCCAAAGGCCAGAGGCTTCCTGCCGGCCTTCTGATCGAAGGCGCCTTGCAGGGGCGGGATCGATTTCCTCCTCCGCTGCCGCTCGAGGCGCCTCCGATCGATAGGACGACCATGTCTCGTTGTTGGTTGGACCTCACAGTTGCAGCAGTCGCCTTCAGTACTTCGACTTGATCGCATAGGTCAGTCCCAGTGTGAACTGGAACGAGTTCGGCTTGGTGGGCGGTTCGGTGATCGGAACGTCGTTCAGATAACTGTCCAAGGTGCCCACCGAGAAGCCCAGATTCTTGTACGCGGGAAGCGTGAGCGTATCGACCTCGTTGGCCGAATACGCGTTCGGCTGGTTGTAGGACGGAATGTAGGACAGACTTTGCGTGAACGTCATTTTCTTCAAAGTCAGCACATAGTTCGCCGAGATGGTCGATCCCACAAGATTCATATTGGGAGTGGAAGCAGGTGGGACGGGATTGGCCGGCGTAGCAGGCGTGGGGATGAATTGCTGGCTTTCATACTGGACCGTTGCTTTTAGGTCAAGCTCCTGCTTCGGGGTCTTGATCGCTGACCAACCGATTCCACCGCCGTAAATTTGCTGCAAGGCCAGGCTCTGCGAAAAGTTGTGATCAAATGCGGTTTGGGCCAGCGCAAACACGCGTGGCGTAAAGTATTCATCGCGCTCTGCGTCGGCATGAAAAATGGCGGTCTTCGTCGTCTGCGCCGCCACAAAGTTGGCCGGTGTCGAGCTCGACGCCGGAACCTCGTATCCCGGCTGCGTGATCTTTCCATACGAGGCACTGAAGTCGATCGAGGTGCGATTGCGCGGTGCGAGCCAGCTTACCGTCGGCACCGCGCGAATCAGGCCCAAGGCTCCTGTAAATGTGTACTGGTTCTGGGTTGCCGTTACCAGGGTAGCTCCGGCAGTCGCCGGTCCGTTCCAACCGGCAAAGAAACCCGGCTCGTGGTTGATTTGCTTGTCGAGCGTGGCCTGGTCCATGATGAATTGCGCATCCTTCACCGTACCCGACGGCAACTCCGCTCCATTGTCCGGATGAATCGTTACTTTCTGGTCGGCAACATCCAAGGTGCCTTCGGGAATCTCAACCGCGTGTTTGCTGCGCTTTGTAGGAATATTTTTGCTGTTCAACACGCCAAATTTTTCACTCGTGTGCAATTCCTTGACCTTGTCCCAGGTCAGAGAAACGTCGCCCAGCGGGTCGCTGTGAAACGTTACTTTACCAGCGGTTTCGCTCACAAACTTGCCATGCAGCGTGTCGCCATTCACGAGCACCAGCACATCGGGCGTGGGATTGGGCGCTGGCGCGGCAGGTTTGCTCTGCGCCCAACCAAACGCGATGCCGCTCAAAAGAATGGCAACCGTCGGCAGCCGCAAGCCGCGAAATAGGGATGGGATGAGTGCATGATCGGGGAGGGGCATTATCGTTTCCTTTTCTGGGGATTGGCCATTCTGGTCTCAGGCGGAAGATACATCTCCGCCGGTCGATGACGGGTAATGATGAAATCTTTGATGCGGTTTGGGGATGAGCCCGTTGCTGCCGCCCATACCGCCTCCTCGTCCTGCTCGCGAGGGTCCCCGGGTCTCACCAGGACCCTCGAGGGGGCTACTGCCGGACCACCGTTCCGCCCTTCATCACAAAGCTGACGTGTTCGACAACCGAGATGTCCTCAAGCGGATTGCCCGGCACTGCAATCACGTCGGCAAAGTAGCCTGGCTTGAGCAGGCCGATCTGTCCTTCCCAGCCCAGCAGCCTCGCGCCCTCGATCATGTCCGCCTGAAGCGCGGCCAGTGGCTTCATGCCGAAGCGGACCATCAATGTGAGCTCGCGTGCCTGGGTGCCGTGGGGAAACGGACCCACGTCGGAGCCCACGGCGAAAGGAATGCCGAAGGCGATCTGGCGTTTGAATTCGCGCACCTTGTATTCCAGCATGGCAGCCTCCATCGCGGCCTGATCCTGCGACGCGCGGTGCGTGGCAAAGTAGTCGAAGATCGCAAACGTCGGCACCGCGGGAATGTGTTTTTCCTTCATCAGCCGCATCGTCTCATCGCTCAGCTGGGTGGCGTGATCGATCGATGCGACGCCGGCCTGCGCCGCGTACAATGTGCCCGGCTCGCCCATCGCGTGTACTGCAACTCCGGTGCCCAGCCGATGCGCTTCCTCAACCGCGGCTGTCAATTGCGCCGCCGTATACTGGTACGGCGTGTGCAGTGTGTCGTCGATCATGCGGTCTGAGCCGGTCTCGTAGATCTTGGCGAAGTCCGACCCTTCTTTGTGCTGTTCGCGCATGACTTCCACAATCTGCTCGGCGGAGTTGGCATAGTCGGCGTTGGAGAGCACATGCTGCGCGGGGTTATAGTGGTTGGCGTCCTCGTGCCCGCCCAGCAGATCAATGGCATTGCCGCTGATACGCAGGCGCGGTCCCGGGATGAGGCCGCGATTGATGGCGTTGCGGATGGCAGTGTCGGCTGATCCGGCGCCTTCGGTCCCCATGTCGCGCTCGGCAGTAAAGCCGCCCATGAGGTCGTCTTTGGCGGCCTGCTCGGCGAGAATCACACGCCAGGGAACGGACTCTTCCACGGTCTGCAGATCTTCTGCGCCCGGATGCAGGAAAAGGTGCACGTGCGCATCAATGAGGCCGGGAAGCAGCGTGGCGTCGCCCAGGTCGATCATTTTGGCGCCTTGCGGATGATCGACCTGGGCGCCCACGGCGCGGATGCGGTCGCCCTCGACGAGAATCTCGCCGGGCTGAACCAGGGTGCCGGTGTTGACCTCAAGCAGGCGCGCTGCATGGAGCACGATGGGAGCCGGGCTGGGGGGAGTCTGGGCGGATAAGCCGTTGAGCAAGGCGAGCGACAGGGTGAACGGGCCGAATGCACGGGCGCGCGAGACAGGATGAGGACGCAACCTTGAAAGCAGCATGGATATGACTATGCCGCATCGGCTTGCGGCTTGTCGATGAATTTTACCGGATATCCTCGCAAAGCGCGGCCCTTCAGGACGGGGATGTAGAGAGCGGATGCACTGTTCTATGCTGTCTTTGCAGAAGCGACAGTCCGGGTTCATGCATTGGAATACCAGGTTTGTCCAGGACCCGAGGGCCGGCTAGGTCCGGATCGCCCGGGAAGTGAGCCCTGCTCGAATGGGGCCAGCAGCAGGAACCCACCGAGGGACTCTCTCTGAGAGCCGGTAGGAATCTGCTTCCTTTTGGGAGGGGAGGACTGTCAAGTCGGATTTTCGGTCGCGGTCGCTTGCAGCTCGGTTTCCGCGGGCCCGCCATTCACGGGAAGCACGATGGTGAAGGCCGCACCCCGCGCAGCTGCGCCGTCACTTGGCGCGCGCAGCAGAAGGCTGCCACCATGGCGGTCGATGATGCCCTTGGTCACCCAAAGGCCCAGTCCGGTGCCCACATCCTGCTTGGTGGTGAAGAAGGGCTCGAAGATGCGCTCGCTGTGTTCGGCGGGAATGCCCGGGCCGTCGTCTGCGACGGTGACCTCGATGGTGCTTGTGCCGTTTTCTTCCAGGCATTGCAGGCGGACGATGATGGTTCCTTCCACATCGACCGCATCGGCAGCGTTGGAAACCAGATTGGACACGGCCTGCTTCAGTTCACCTGACAGGCCACGGAAGGGCGGGCACTCGTCGAACTGGCGCTCGATGCGGATGTTTTTAGCGCGGAACTTGTGCGAGTAGAGACCCATGACGGAGTCAATGAGCACGCCCATATTGATCTGTTCGGCTACGCTTGAATCGCGATAAAAGCCCAGCGTCTGCCGGGTAATATGGGCCACGCGTTCCAGTTCCTGCTCGGCCAGATTGAGTTGCTGGACTACCGCCTCAGGCACTTCGGGATTAGTTTTGGCAACGAAGACCAGGTTGAAAATAGCTTCCAGCGGGTTGTTGATTTCGTGTGCCACTGTAGCGGAAAGACGCGCCGCCGAAGCAAGCTTCTCTGTCTTGCGCAGCATCTCCTCGGACTTGCGTTCGTGGGTGACGTCGCGAAAGACAAGGACCACGCCCTGCAGTTGCTTTCGATCATCGAGGATCGGTGCGGCGCTGTCTTCAATGGGAATCAGGGTTCCATTCAAATGCTGCAAAACGGTGTGCTTCGCCAGGCCGACGACGATGCCCATACTGAGAACCTTGCTGACCGGGTTTTCTGCCGGCTCTTTGGTGAACTCGTTGAAAATGGGAAAGACGTTGTGGATGTTTCTGCCGTGTGCGTAGGCCAGCTTTGTGCCGGTGAGCGCTTCGGCCATGGGATTGAGGAACGTGACGTTGCCTTCGGCGTCCGTGGCGATGACCGCGTCGCCAATGCTGGTGAGGGTGACGCGGAACAACTCCGCGCTGGCGCGCAGCTCCTGGGCGTGCTGTTCGCGCAGCTCCATCTGGCGCAGCATGTAGTAGGCCAGCAGGACAAGTCCGACGGCGGCCAGAAAGCTGGTGAGGTAGATGCTGGCGACGGTTTGTTGAACGCTCTTCTGGTAGCGCTCGGTCCTGTCTAAATCGAGGGTGATCTCTTCTCTCTGCATTTCAGCAACAAGAAGACGGATCTGGTCCATGTAAGCCAGGCCCGCGTCGGTCAGCACAAGATTCCTTGCCGCGTCGAATTGCCCGTTCTTGTAGAGTGCGATGGTTCGTGCCAGTTCTGCAAGCTTGTTTTCCGACAGAGTGCGGAGTTGGGCCACGCGTGCCTGTTCGCCGCGATTGTCGGAGGTCAGCTCGGCCAGACTGTCGATGTGCGATCGGATATTGCCGATCGCAGCGGTGTAGGGGTTGAGGTATTTCGGATCGCCGGTATAGAGAAAGCCACGCTGGCCGGTCTCGGCGTCTTTGATCAGCGACTGAGTCTGGGAGAGTTCATAGAGCACCTGGCGCGAGTGGTCGACCCGGAGCCGGCTCTCGACTTGCACCCCCAGTTCGCGGCGCGTGACGAAGGCGTTGACGACGAGGAGCGCCAGCAGGATTGCAAAACCGGTGATGACGCTGAGTCGCTTGCGGGCTGTCTGCATAGGCTAACGCGGATCGAGAAAGTCCATGCGGCTCCATCTCTGGCGCTCGATGGAAAATCCCCGGTAAATTCCGGGGCGGAAATGGACGGCGGCGCGGGCAAGCAATCGCGAGACAATCTGAGCAACTGCACTCGCCCCGGTAAAGTCAGCTGATTGATCGTATTGGTCTTGAAGGCGGCAGGTCAAGCGACGGCCGGTTACTGAGGCCGCCCTCGGGCAATCCGGAAGTTCCTGCCGTGAGGATGCGCCTTAGACCAGGTATTTTTGCCGCTAATAGGCGGCGATTCCGGTCAGATGCTGGCCCAGAATCAAGGCATGAATGTCGTGGGTGCCCTCGTAGGTTTTGACCGACTCCAGATTCATCATGTGGCGCATGAGGGGGTAGTCCTCGGTGATGCCGTTGGCGCCCAGAATGTCGCGGGCCATGCGGGCGGTTTCCAGAGCCATCCAAACATTGTTGCGCTTGGCCATGGAGATGTGCTGATGACCGACTTTGCCGGCGTCTTTCAGGCGTCCGACATGGAGCGAGAGCAGCTGGGCCTTGGAGATTTCAGACGCCATCCACACCAGCTTCTCCTGGATAAGCTGGTGGCTGGCGATGGGCTGGCCGTGAAACTGCTTGCGCGCTTTGGCGTATTGCAGCGCCGTGTCATAGCAGGCCATGGCGGCGCCGATGACGCCCCAGCTGATGCCGTAGCGGGCCTGGTTGAGGCACATCAACGGGCTCTTCAGGCCCCCGGTGCCGGGGAGCAGGTTGGCCGCCGGGATGTGCACGTCCTCTAAGACGAGGCCGCTGGTGACTGAGGCGCGCAGGCTCCATTTGCCGTGGACTTCAGGAGCACGGAAGCCGGGACGGCCGGTTTCAACGAGGAAGCCGCGGACGGTGTTGTCTTCGTCTTCTGCCTTGGCCCAGATCACGGCCACATCGGCGATCGAGCCCGAGGTGATCCACATCTTTTCGCCGTTGAGGATGTACTCGCCTCCGGACTTGCGGGCGGTGGTGGTCATTCCTCCCGGATTTGACCCGAAGCCCGGCTCGGTCAGCCCGAAGCAACCCAGCTTTTC
>DATDLS010000442.1:0-11595 GCA_036519195.1 Occallatibacter sp.
GACCTGCGCAACTGCATGATTGCCCTCAGCGAAGAAGAAGACCTGCTCGCCCAGCTGTTCACCCATCGCTTTCGCGGCGGCGACGCGCTGCAGGGCCACAACTTCGGCAATCTGTTCGTTGCCGCCCTCACGGAAATCACCGGCGACTTCGCCCACGCCATCCAGCTAGCTTCGAAAATCCTCGCCACACGCGGCCGCATCTATCCAGTCACCACCGCCAACGCCACGCTGGTGGCGCACATGGACGACGGCTCACTGGTCCGCGGTGAAACCAACATCACCGCCAGCCGCCGCCGCATTGTCGAGCTCACGCTTGATCCGCCGGATGCCGCCCCGCTCGAAGAAACGCTGGACGCCATTGCCCGCGCCAACGTCATCACCGTCGGCCCTGGCTCGCTCTACACCTCGCTGATCACCAATCTACTGGTCGACGGCATTCCCGCCGCGCTGGTCAACGCCCGCGGCATCCGCATCTTCATCTGCAACCTCATGACCCAGGCCAATGAGAGCCTGGGCCTGACCGCGTCCCAGCACATCGAACAGATTTACGAGCACACCAAGGCGCCCATCTTTGATTGCGCCCTTGTCAACACCGCGCCCTTTTCTCCAGAGACACTGGCCCGATACGCCGCCGAAGGCGCCACGCCGATCATTCCCGACATCGACCGTATCCAGGCTCTGGGCGTGCGCTGCATCGCCGGCGACTTCGCGAGCGAAGAGAGCGTCGTCCGTCACGCGCCCAGCCGCGTCACCGACGCCCTGCTGGCTCTGGGCTGCTTAACCTCTGCCCTCCGGGCCGGCTAGGTTTCTCTTTCTTCTTTGCTTCGGCTCCGTTCGATCGAAGGCGCGCAGCTGGCGAGCCCATTCTCTTCCAACGTCCGCTTCAGCTGCCCGCAAGCCGCGTAGATATCTCGCCCCCGCGGCCGTCGCAGATAGACCGGTACGCCCTCGCCTGCCAGGATCGCGCGAAACGCATCGATCGCGCCCGGTCTGGGCATCGAATACGCAATTCCCGGCCCGGGGTTCCAGGCGATCAGGTTCACCTTCACCGGCAGCCTCGTCCGTTTTACCAGCCGCGCCACTTCCTTGGCGTGCTCCGGCTGGTCCGTTACGCTGCCCAGCAGGACATATTCGAACGTCACCCTCTCCCGCGGACGCAGCTTGATCCGCCGCACCGCGTCCATCACAACTTCAATGTTCCACTTTCGGTTAATTGGCATAAGTTCCTGACGAATAAGGTCGTTAGGCGCATTCAGGCTGATCGCCAGCTTGGGTCGAACCTCAACCGGTTCTTGAGCAAACCGCTCAATGCCGGGTACTATCCCCGACGTAGAGACCGTCATCCGTTGCGGGCTCAGGCCAACCTCGCGCACCAGTAACCGCACCGCTCCAATGAAGTTGTCGTAATTCAGGAACGGCTCGCCCATGCCCATAAAGACCAGGTTCACCCGCTCCTTGCCCACCTCAACCCCTTGCCGCGCCAGTACCGAAACCACCTGCCCGGCAATCTCGCCTGCGGTCAGGTTGCGCTGCAGCCCCAGCTTGGCAGTCAGGCAAAACTGGCAGTTCACCGCGCAGCCCACCTGGCTGGATACGCAGATCGTCGCCCTGTTCCAGGCCTTGCCGGCAACCTCCGGCGCAGACGAATCGCTCCCGTCGCCCGCCTCGCCGTCGTCCCCCTCCGGCATCCACACCGTCTCCACTGTTTGCGCGCTTGCGGTGTCCCCGCGCCCGCACTCGACCAGGTAGCGCTCGGTTCCATCCACGGATTTGAAGACCTGCCGAATCGCCGGCCGTCCCACTTCCCAGCCACTCTCGGCCAGTTTGCCGCGCAGCTGTTTCCCTAAAGTGGTGATTCCGTCTAAGGCTTCAATGCGTTGACGGTAAAGCGCTTCGGCAACCTGCTTCCCGCGCCAGCTCGGCTCGCCCAGGTCCACCATATGCTTCTTGAGCGCCTCCCGATCCAGCCCAAAGAGCGGCTTGGCAAGGCCCTGCGCATCTGCCGCATCACCCGCTCCGGAGTTCCCGGCATCTAACTGAACGAGTTCCTTGGATTCTGCTTTCATCACTGGGTTCAGCATAGTGCATTTGCTCCTCGACCACCCGGCAGCCGCGGCGCGTGGCAAGTCACAGCATCTGTTGCGGTCCTGAACCATGGCTTAAAGTCTTGTCGAAAACCGCCTGAGCCCAATTGACCTACAATCAAATATGAATCGATGATGACCAACAACGAACGCAACCTTCGCCGCACCGTATTGCCCAATGGCCTCATTGTGCTCACCGAGCGCATGGAACATCTCCGCTCCGTGGCCATGGGCGTCTGGGTCAAATCCGGCTCCCGCTGTGAGCCGGCTGAAACCAACGGCATCTCCCACTTCGTCGAGCACATGCTTTTCAAAGGTACCCGCTCCCGCACGGCCCAGCACATCGCCCGCGAGATGGATTCGATCGGCGGCAACCTTGACGCCTTCACCGGCAAGGAAACCATCTGTTTCAATGTCAAGTCGCTGGCCGACCACGTGCCCATCGCCCTCGATGTCCTCAGCGACCTGGTGCTCAACCCGGTCTTCGCCGACACCGACATTGAGCGCGAGCGCGGCGTCATCCTCGAAGAGATCAAGATCGACGAAGACAATCCCGATGTGCTGGTCCACGAGCTATTCACGCAGAGCTTCTGGAAAGATCATCCCCTCGGCTGGCCCATTCTCGGCACCACCGAGACCGTCGCCAAGCTCGACCAGAAAAACCTGTTTGACTATCACGGCGACCGCTTCCACGCCGGCAACATCGTCTTCTCCGCCGCCGGCCAGCTCGATCACGACCAGTTCACCCAGGCCGTCGCAGCCAAGTTTTCCTCGCTCACCTCCGGAGCCACGCTTCATGAGCTGTCCGCGCCTGAAGCCGGCGCACGCATCGTCCTGCGCAACAAGCGCTCGCTCGAGCAAGTCCAGATCTGCCTCGGCGTGCCTGCCCCGCCCATCACTGATGAAAACCGCTATGCCACGCTCATCCTCAATACCGTACTCGGCGGCGGCATGAGCTCGCGCCTCTTTCAGTCCATCCGCGAAGAGCGCGGCATGGTCTACTCCATCTACTCTGACCTCAGCCCCTACCGCGATACCGGCACGCTCTGCGTCTACGCCGGCACTTCGGCGGGCAAAGCTCTCGAAGTGATCGACCTCATCCTCGGAGAGTTCTCCAGGCTCAAGCAGGAGCCGCTCAGTCTCGAAGAACTGACCCGCGCCAAGGACCAGGTCAAGGGCAACATCCTCCTCGGCCTTGAAAGCTCCAACTCCCGCATGGCCAACCTTGCCCGCCAGGAGATGTACTTCCACAACTTCATGACCGTAGAAGAAGTCATCGCCCGCATCGACGAAGTGGAAGCCGACCAGGTCCAATCCATGGCCCAGCACCTGTTTGACCCCGGCCGCATCGCCGTCACCCTGCTTGGCCGTCTGAACGGCGTTAAGCTCAAGCGTGAACGCCTGGTCTGTTGACCGGAGGCGGGGGATCAGAGAACTGTTCCCTGTCGCTTGGGTTCACTGTCTTTCCCGAGCGTCCCATTTCCCATTCGCGTCTATACGTTGTAGCATTTTGTCGAACGGGCCTTGGGACCTCCGGCCTGCTCCATGAGGCGATCAAATTCCATGAATCGTAAGCTTTCGTTTTTCCTTGCCCGCCGCACTGTGCTCAGCTCGACTCATCGGCTGCCCAGCGACTTTGAACCGCCGTACCTCCGTCGCCGGTCCAACGGCTTCACCTTGATGGAACTGCTCATCGTCATGGCCATCATCGCCATCCTCATGCTCATCGCCATCCCCACCGTGGGCAGCCTCAAGAAGAACGCCAACCGTCTGTCGGCCATCCAGTCCATTCGCGCCATCCAGCAGGCCGAGATGCAGTACGAGTCCACCTACCCGGCCAACGGATACGCCTGCGATCTGAAGGTATTGGGCGGTGACCCGGGTGCCGGCGCAGCCTCGCCCACCGCCGCGCAGATTCTCCAACCGGATATCAGCTCGGGCTACAAATCTGGCTACATTTTCACCATCGGCAACTGCTCCAAGGTTACTGTCAACGGCACCGACCGCGTCACCAGCTACACGGTCACCGGCGTCCCGCAAACCGTAGGCAAGACCGGGGACAGCGGCTTCTGCAGCGACCAGTTCGGCACCATCAAGTCTGACCCCACCGGCGGCGCCAACTGCACTCAGCTCGTGCAATGATCAGGCACCCACTGCTTCGACCCGGCGGCCTCGTCCTGGCCGCCGTTCTTCTTTCGAGCGGCATCGGTGCGCAGTCGCCCTCCGCGCATGACCTGGCCCAGCGCGTCGACCACCACTACAACCAGCTCCACTCCCTCAAAGCCGTCTTTACTGAGAGCTACGAGGGCCTTGGTATGCTGCGCACCGAGTCCGGCACGATGCTGCTGCTCAAGCCCGGCCGCATGCGCTGGAACTACACGTCTCCGGCCGGCAAAATCTTCCTGCTCGACGGCAAAACCGCCTGGTTCTATTCCCCTGGCGACCAGCAGGTCCAGCGCATGCCGGCCAAACAGCTTGACGACCTTCGCTCCCCGCTCCGCTTCCTCCTCGGCCACACCGAGCTTGAAAAAGAGTTGAGTACTCTCAGTCTCGCGCCCGCTTCGGAAAACCACTTCACGCTATCCGGCCAGCCCAAAGGCGAGGAGAAGCGCGTCAATCGCCTCTCGCTCACCGTCACCCAGGAAGGAATCATCACCGCCATCGAAGTAGAAGAATCCGACGGCGCCATCACTCGCTTCACCTTCACCGGCGAAGTTTCCAACCCGGAACTGCCCGACAGCGAGTTCCACTTCACCCCGCCTCCAGGCGTCCCCATCGTGAACGCCCCCCCGCCCGTCTGAGTGGCTCGCGTATCCGTGGGCGAACTGAGAACGAGACCATTCCGGCTGACTTGCTCCGGGTCGTCTTCCCGCCCGGTTCTGCCACCACGTGGGCGAGAATCGATGGCGTCGGTCCCGGCCTTTTTTCTTCTTTGAGAAGGCCCTCGATCCCCAACTGAAGAGAAGGTCCGCGCCACCGAGACGCCATCGGCGGCCTATCTCCATCTGCTCTGCGCTCTGCTCGTTTGCAAGTCCATCTGCGGCCAGCAGAAGGATGAGGCTGCGCTTGGTACGAGTTGGATCGATGGAGACCAGAGTCTGCCTGCGCAATACGGGCGTCGTCCTCCGCCAAATGCCTGGCAATCGCCTCGTCCATTTCTTCAAGACTGATCGGATTGCCGGTCCAATTGAGCGAACCACAAAGGTTCATCGAATTTCCCTTTTTCACCCGGACTGTGAATTCTTCGTCCTCCCGCTCAGCAAAAAACGATCTGTACGCCGGCATGGAGCCGGAGTTTTCGAGAAGCTTCGATCGGAATGGTCCCCTGGCCTCTGGATGGGACTGAAGCTGTCGCCATCGGTGTCACCTTGAGTTCAAGGATTCTCCCGCTCATTCTCCCTCAGGCAAGGAATCGAGCTCCTCTAACTCCCATAGCTGTAAAACCCCCGCCCCGACTTCCTCCCCAGCCATCCGGCATCCACCATCCGCACCAGCAGTGGGCAGGGCCGGTACTTCGGGTCCCCATATCCCTCCTGCAGCACACGCATGATGTCCACGCACACATCCAGGCCAATAAAATCCGCTAGCGTCAGCGGCCCCATCGGGTGCGCCATCCCCAGTTTGAACACCTGATCGACAGCCTCGGCGGTCGCCACGCCTTCCATCACGGCAAACGCCGCTTCATTGATCAGCGGCATCAGCACGCGATTGGACACAAACCCCGGCGCGTCGTTCACCTCGACAGGGGTCTTGCCCAGCTTCACCGCCAGCGCATGCACGGCGGCAAACGTCCGATCGCTGGTCGCCAGTCCGCGCACAGTCTCCACCAGCGCCATCACCGGTACAGGGTTGAAAAAGTGCATCCCGATCACCTCCTCGGGCCGCCGTGTCTGCGCGCCCAGCTTGGTGATCGAGATCGATGAAGTATTCGTCGCCAGAATCGCGCCCTCCGGCACAATGCGGTCCAGCGCGTGAAAAATCTCCGACTTCAGTTCAAACCGCTCTGAAGCCGCCTCCACAACAAACTCCGCCGCGCCGAGCGCCTCGCGATCCACGATCGCGCTAATCCGCGCCAGAGCCAGCTCGACGTCGGCCTCCGCCAGCTTGCCCTTGGCCGCCTCGCGTCCCAGGTTGGTGCGGATCGTTGTCATCGCCCGGTCCAGAAAGCGCTGCTCCACATCGCACAGCAGCACCTTGAATCCCGACCGCGCAAACACATGAGCAATGCCCGAACCCATCGTTCCCGCGCCCACCACCCCCACCGTTTGAACCTCTGCCATTGACCCTCTCCCTTTGCTTGTCAACCGGAGTTTAGCAGCTCCCCCTGGCGACGGCCGAGGTCCGGGCGCCGCCTCGCCCATGACCTGTTCCCGGACCGCCAGATTCCGCTTGGCCATGCCTTCGCAAAGAAATCGCTTGACAGCATACCCACTAGTAGGTACGTTTATGTCGACGAATGAAACCCACCATGACCTCCGCCGAAGTCCGCCACGAATCCAAAACGAAGCTTCTCCAAGCTGCCCTCCACGTCATCCGCGCCAAGGGCTACTCCGCGACGCGCATTGAGGATGTCTGCGAAGCTGCCGGCCTGACCAAGGGCAGCTTCTTCCACCACTTCGACACCAAGCAGGCCCTGGCCCTGGCCGCCGCCGACTACTGGATTGAAGGCACCGGCGCCTTGTTCGCCTCGGCGCCCTTTCATGCTCCAGCGGATCCAGTCGACCGTCTGCTGGCCTACGTCGATTTCCGCAAGGCCCTCCTCCTGGGTGAGCTGGCCGACTTCACCTGCCTCATCGGTACCATGGTGCAGGAGATCTACGACACCCATCCCGCCATTCGCGAAGTCTGCAACAGGAGTATCAGCGGCCATGCCGCAACTCTCATTCCGGACATTGAAGAAGCCATCCGCCAGCGCGGCATCGAGCCCAACTGGACGGCCGAAAGCCTCGCTCTTTATACCCAGGCCGCCATCCAGGGCGCATTCATCCTGGCCAAAGCCAAGCGAGGTGCAGCGATTGCCGCAGAGTGCATCGACCACCTGCGCCGTTACCTCGAATTGCTTTTCAACCAACCTCGTTTAGAGCCTTCTGCACCCTAGTAAAGCAGGCTTTGAGTCGCGAGGCGATTCAGGCCCGAAGCTCCATTTCCGGTCTTGCTGGACACGATTCCCTTTGGAGGACAGAACAATGAACAGACGAACTGCCACATCGATAGCCCTCGCAACGCTACTGTTTGCGGGCGCGCTTGATCACGCGCCGGCTCAGGACGCCAAAGCTCTTTATGCTTCGATGGCTCCTGTCGACCGATATTTTATTACCGACCGCGACACGGAAATCGCTCTGGCCCGCAGCGCGGCTCCGCCGGCTTTATCGCGCGATGCCGAAATCCTGGTCCTGAGTAAAGATGGCTACCAGACGGCAGTCCAAGGCAAGAACGGATTCACCTGTCTGGTGGAGCGGTCATGGATGTCGCCGATCGATAGTCCGGAGTTCTGGAATCCCAAGATGCGCGGGCCCGTCTGTTATAACCCGCCCGCGGTAAGAACCATACTGCCTTACAGGATCCTGCGGACGAAACTGCTGCTCTCCGGTCTTTCCAAAGCGCAGATGGTTGACAACGTGCAGACCGCGCTCGACAAAAGCCAATTGGCACCTCCGGAGCCGGGCGCGATGTCGTACATGATGTCAAAGGACGGATATCTCGGTGACGAGGTGCAACACTGGCATCCTCATCTGATGTTTCATCTTCCCCGCACGGTCGGCCTGAGTTGGGGTGCCAATCTATCCGACTCTCCGGTCTTGCTGGACGACCGATTTGCCGAAGGCCCGGAGCCGGAGACCATCTTCATGGTGACTGTCGACCATTGGTCGGATGGCACGCCCGTTGATGCGTCCAGGGACCATCAGCATTGAGCAGGCTGAGTGGGTATCGCGTAGCTCTCTAGGTAGAATCCCGTCCAAGCCGAAACGGAAGTCACTGGTTTCTCGGATTTCCCAATCCCTTGAACCTTTCATCCTCTAAGGAAGGACCGACCATGAACCTCATCGAAGTCCCCGAAATCGTCCACTGGCCCGCGACGCATTATGTCTTCCTCGAGCGCGTCGGCCCATTCATGAAGACCGCGCCCCAGGCCTGGCAGGATCTGCACGCGCTGAAAAATATGCTTGCGGAAACCAGCCAGATCACCGGCGCCATGGCTCTCTACCGCATGAGCCCGGACACCTACCGCGCCGGCTTTATCGTCTCTGCCGCTCCCAAAGCCCTCCCGCCCGAACTCACCTACGAAAAATTCCCCGGCGGCAAGTACAGTCGCTTCGTGCTCACCGGTTCCTATGCCAACCTTCCCCAGGCCTCAGGCCGCGTCTGGGAGATCGTCTCCCGCACCGGCCTTGAAACGCGAGCCGACTTCGCCATCGAAAACTACGCCAACGACCCCAGCTCCACGCCCGAAGCCGAACTCATCACCGAGATCCTGGTCCCCACCGCCTGAGCCGGGATCCTCGACCCGCCTCCAGCCCAGCCGCAACGCCCTCGATCGCAAGGCAGGTCATTGCAAAGTCAACAGGAAAAGGAGAGTTCCATGTCCACCGCCACGTTGAACACATCCAAATCGAGCAATACTGGATCGAGCGATACTGGCCGAAATAACTCCGGCTCCGCCGACCAGGACGCCATCCTGGCCGTGATCGAAAATCTCCGCCAGGCCCACCTAGACAAGAACGTCGCCCAGTTCGCCGCGCAATTTGCGCCCGGCGCAGCCATCTTCAATCTCGCCCCGCCGCTCACCCACCGCGGCATCGATCGGGAAGAAAAGCAGGCCTGGTTCGAATCCTGGTCAACTCCCATCGAGTTGGAGCCGCGCGATTTCAAGATCACGATCAGTGGCGATCTCGCGGTCTGTTTCGGCTTCCTGCGCATGGCCGGCACCAAGCGGGGAGCGCCTTCCCCGGTCAACTTCTGGATGCGCGAAACCCTCTGCCTTGAGCGGCAGGGAAGTGGCTGGCACATCGTCCACGAGCATACCTCTGTGCCCTTCTACATGGACGCCGGCACCCGCCCCGCATTCGATCTCCAGCCGTAGCCGGATCGCACCTGAGCCTCAAGACTTTAGAATGGCTGCGGGAGCAAGCATGACCACCAACAGTCAGTCCCCGCATTGCCGCTGGAACCCCCTGCGCCAGTCATGGGTGTTAGTTTCGCCGCATCGCACTCAGCGCCCCTGGCAGGGAGAAGTGGGGCAGAGCGCTCGCCCGTCAGGAGTTTCCTACGACCCGGCCTGTTACCTCTGCCCCGGCAATCAACGCGCCGGCGGCGCAGCCAATCCGGCGTACGACAGCGTGTTCTCCTTTGTAAATGATTACGCTGCCCTGCTGCCCGATTCGCCCGATCCCGGCCAGGTTTCAACCTCGCCGCTGCTGCGGGCCAAAGCGGCCCGCGGCCTGTGCAAGGTGCTCTGCTTCCATCCGGATCACTCGCTTACTCTGGCTCGTATGACCCGCGAGGAGATTCGCACCGTCGTTGACGCCTGGGCCAAAGAGCACCAGGAACTGGCCGCTCTCGACTGGATCGAGTACGTCCAGATTTTCGAGAATCGCGGCGCCATGATGGGCGCGAGCAATCCTCATCCGCACGGACAAATCTGGTCCACCAGTTTTGTACCCGATGAGCCCGCCACGGAAACAGTCGCGCAGCGCGAGCATTTTGCCCTGACCGGCTGCTGCCTCCTCTGCGAATATCTTGCCCTGGAACAGGCCGCCGCATCCGCAGGCGAATCCCGCATCGTCTTTAAAAACGAAGCCTTCACCGCGCTCGTTCCCTGGTGGGCCACATGGCCCTTTGAAGTGCTGCTGGTCAGCCGTCGCCATCTGGGCTCCATGCCCGAGCTAACCAGCGACGAGCGCGACGGTCTGGCCGACGCCCTCAATCGCCTCACGACCCGCTTCGACAATCTTTTCGAAACCAGCTTCCCCTATACCATGGGCTTCCATCAGACTCCCACCGATGGCGCCCGGCATGAGGAGTGGCACTTCCACGCGCACTTCTATCCACCCCTGCTGCGCTCAGCCACGGTGCGCAAGTTTATGGTCGGTTTTGAAATGCTGGGCATGCCGCAGCGCGACATCACGCCCGAAGCCGCCGCCCAGCGCCTCCGCGACGCCAGCGAGAGGCACTTCTGGCCGCGCAGCTGAACCGGCAGCGGGCGCGCCCCGGCCGAGATTCCGGTTTCGTAATAGAGCCGGCCGACGCCGTTTTTCTAGCATTCAATTCATATTGGAACGATGAGCTCTTCGTTCCGGTTTTTGCCTATGCGAGCATTCCAGATTCCAGTTGATGGTTATCGGCGGGGTGGTGTCAGTTGCCGCAAGGCGTGGAGCGTGGATGCGTGAAGATGCAGAGCCTGTTTCGCTCTCCTCTGCTGTGGCTGCTCGCGGCCGCGCTTGTCTTTGGGGTACATGTCTTGAGCGCGGCGCAAGTGCAGACGAGCAGCACACTTCTGAGCACGGCTGAAGCCGCGCAGGTGGATGCATCCGTTCAGACCATCATGGAGCGCGACAGCGTTCCCGCAATTTCCTTAGCCATTGTGCGGAAAGGTCAACTCGCCTATGCCAAAGCGTATGGTCACGCGGAACTGCCGAATTCAGAAGCGGCTCACCGCGATCGCCTGGCCTCTACGGCAACCCGTTTTGCAATTGGATCGGTCAGCAAGGAATTCACGGCTGCGGCAATGCTCGTGCTGGCGGATCGCGGCAAGTTGTCGTTAGAAGATCCTGTCTCCCAATTTCTGCCGAAGCTCACCGGCGCAACGCAGGTGACGATTCGCCAATTGCTGAACCACACATCCGGATACCGCGACTACTTCCTGCAGGAGTACATCCCGGCACGGATGCAGCGCGCCACCTCGGTCGATTCCATTCTTAGAGAGTGGGCGGAACGTCCGCTGGATTTTCTTCCGGGTACACAGTGGCAATACTCCGGCACAAACTATACCATCGCCGGGCGCATCATCGAGCAGGTCACCGGTGAACCGTATGAGAAATTTCTGACTGAAAATGTGCTGCGGCCCGTAGGGATCACCGATGCCACATTTGCAGACCACCCCCACCAGCCTGCCCGCAATGCCGTGGGCTATTACCGATTTGCTCTCGGCCCACCGCGGCCCGCACCTCTGACGGGTCGCAACTGGCTGTTCGCCATGGCAGACCTGGAGATGACTGCGACGGATGTTGCAAATTGGGACATCGCTCTCATGAATCAGTATTTGCTCACCCGCCGGGCCTACCAGGCGATGACCTCGGACACTCGCACCAACAACGGAACGGCGACCGGTTATGGGCTTGGGCTGTTTGTTGGTTCGGTCGAAGGAACCGATGGTAAACAACATTTGCTGTTGCACCATCCCGGCGAGATCTCGGGCTTTCGGTCGAACAACTTCCTGCTTCCGGACTCCGGAAGTGCGGTGATCATCTTGACGAATGCAGAGTATTCCGATGCCACCAACGAACTTGCCCAG
>DATDLS010000443.1:0-11800 GCA_036519195.1 Occallatibacter sp.
CAGCAGCAGCGGTTGCCACGCCTGATACCCATTGCGCAGCGTCTGCTCGACAGCTTCCCGCGCTCCGCTGGTGGGGCCGGGGCCGACGAGCTGGCCGCCGATGGTAAGCAACAGGGCGAAGCTGGCCACCTTCGAAACGGACGCGATGAAGGCAGCTGCGACCGCCGGCGCGCCTTCGTAAGCATCGGGCGCCCAAAGATGAAATGGAACCGCAGCCACCTTGAAGCCCAAGCCGGCAACAACGAAAATCCAGGCCACATAAAGCAGGGGGCTTGCGCCCGAAGCGGCGATATTTCCCTGAATCGAAGACAGATTCGTGCTGCCGCCGAGGCCGTAGAGATAACTGAACCCGAACAGCAGCAAGGCCGCCGACATGCCGCCAAACAGGTAGTACTTAATGGCCGCTTCCGCGCTCTTGCCGGAAGCCTTGGAGAACGCCGTCAAAATATAGAGTCCGAGGCTCAACAGTTCGAGGCCGATGAAGATCACCAGCAGGTCCTGCGCGCTGGCCACCAGCAGGCCGCCCGCAGCGGCCATCAGCATTACTGCAACAAACTCCCCGATGTGTTTGGTGAAGACCTCATCGAAGAGCAGCAGGAGTGTCAGGGCCGTTAGAACCAAAATTCCGCATTGTGCCACCGCGACACCGCCGCCGTTGGCCAGAACCAGAGAGCCATCAACATAGAGTCCGGCCGGCCTCCCCAGGCCGATCGACCAAAGCCCTGCGCCGCAGCCTAGGACTCCGAGCAGTGCAGCAGCGGCCACGCGCATTTTGAGCGCAGCCTTCGCCAACAACCCGAGATCGACAATGAGCACCAGCAGCGCCGTGATTTCCAGGGCTGTTTCAGGTAGCGTAACGCGGAAGAGATCGGAGTAGTTCATTGTCCCCCTCCCGCAAGCAGCGCCTTCACGGCCGGTTCAATGGTGTCGAGAAGAATGCGCGGGTAAACGCCAACAACCAGCGTCACACCGGCCAGCAGTGCCACGCCGGTAACTTCAGGCCAGGTGATGGCGGCAAACGGATGCGCATGCTCGTGCTCGAGCGCATGCGAGGTCGGCAGCCCATCGGAGAAGAACGCCTTCTGCAAGGCTCGCCATGTGTAGGCCACGCCCACCACAATGCCCAGGCCCGCAGCCAGCGTCCACCACGGCCTGGCGATCCAGGCACCGGTCAACACCTGGAACTCGGCCACGAATCCCGAGAATCCGGGCAGCCCCATTGACGCGATGCCGGCAACGACAAATGCCCAGGCCGCGAAAGGCAATCGCCGCGACAGGTGCATGGTTTCAAGCTCGGCCAGCTGACGCGTGTGGGTGCGCTCATACACAATGCGGCCGACGATTGCGAAAAGGAGCCCGGCAATGACACCGTGCGAGAACATCTGCAGCACTGCGCCGGTCATGCCGATCTGATTCAAGGTCATCAGGCCGAGCAGCACGAAGCCCATGTGGCTGACGCTCGAGTAGCCGATGACAAATTTGAAGTCAGTCTGTGCCAGCGCTACCAGCGCGCCGTAGACGATGCCGATGAGGGCAAGAATAGCGAACACGTCGCGCCAAGAGCCGACCCCGGCAATCGAGAATCCCCACGGATCGAGCCCATGGGGGAACAAGCCGACGGCCACGCGCAGGCATCCGTATGCGCCCAGCTTCATCACCACACCGGCCAGCAGCATGGAGGCAGCTGTCGGGGCGGCGACGTGTCCGGTCGGGGCCCAGGTGTGAAACGGCCACATGCCGGCAAGAATGCCGAAGCCTACGAAGACCAGCGGAAACAGCCACATCTGAGAACTGACGGGAAGATTCGCGTGGCCCAGGGCATCCAGGCTGGTCGAGTGGCTGCCGGAAGCAGCGTAGGCTGCCAGCAGTCCGATCAGCACCATCGCCGAGCCGGCAAAAGAGTAAAGCGCCAGCTTCATGGCTGCGTATTCGCGCCGCGTTGAACCCCAGATGGCGATAAGGAAATACTTCGGTACAATCGCGATCTCATAAAACACAAACAGCAGAAATAGATCAAAGCTGAGAAAGACCCCGTACACGCCGCCGATCAGGGATAGAAAAAATGCGAAAAACTCGTTGCTGCGCAGCTCGATGTTCCAACTGAACAGAACGCCGGCCACGGCTGCCAGGCCGGTGAGCAGCACCAGCACGCGGCTGATTCCATCCGCGGCCAGAAGGTAACGGATCCCCATCGTGGGCACCCAGGCCGCGTCGGCAATCACCGTGCGCCCTTGGCCTGCGCCCGCAATAAAACCCTCAACCGCCAGCGCCAGCCCGGAAAGCGCAATCGCTAGCGCAAACCACCGCGCCAGCCCGTTGCGGCCTTTGGGCAGCAGCGCCTCAATCACTGCCCCGGCAAACGAGAGATAGATCGTCCAGGCCAACATCTAAAATCTCCAGTGCGCCAGCAGGTATTGAACCGTGGGGTTCACGCTGTTCACAATCAGTTGCGGCAAAATTCCCGTCAGCAGCATCAGCCCGATCACCGGCGCCAGCGCCAGACGCTCACCGGTATGCAAATCGGCGAAGCCCGTGCAGTGCTCGGGGAGCGGACCGGTAAAGACTTTCTGAATGACTGAAAGCGTTACAGCCGCGGTCACCAGCAACCCGAGAATCGAAACCGTCGAGCCAACCCATGCCAGCGAAAACACGCCACGGAAGATGAGGAACTCGCCCACAAATCCGTTCAGGCCGGGAAGGCCGAGCGAGCTGAACAACGCAATGCCCATCAGGCCGGCCAGAACCGGAGCAGGCTTGCGCAATCCGCCAAAATCCTCGATGCCGCGATGGCCTCCGGAGCGCTGCTGCAAGATGGCGATAAACCAGAAGAGCGCTGCGGCCGTGATGCCGTGATTGAACATTTGCAGGATCACGCCGTTCAGAGCTGCGGCCTGACTGGCTGCCTGGGCAGGATCCCATGCGCCCATCGGAACCGCGAGAGCAAAGATTCCGAGCAGGCAATAGCCCAGGTGATTGACCGACGAATAGGCGAAGACACGTTTCAAGTCCTTCTGCGCCGCAGCCGAGAAGGCACCCATGACGACGGTGGCAACGGCCAGCACCAGCAGCGGCGTGCGCATCTGCGCAATCTGGTGGCCGAACAGCGGCAGCGCGATGCGCAGCAATCCGTAGACGCCCATCTTCGACATCGCACCAGTCAGCAGCATGGTCACCGGCGAAGGCGCCTCAGAATAAGCGGCCGGCAGCCAGGTGTGAAACGGGAACATGGGAACCTTGACGGCGAAACCGGCAAGCACGCCAGCCGCGAGCCACAGCATGACCGGTCCGAGATGCGATGTCGCAAGCTGTTCCAGTTGGCCACTGGCAGCCAGTTCGGTCAAATACGGGAAGTCCATGCTGCCCGTTGAAAGAAATACGGCGAGGAAGGCGATCAGCAGAGCCACGCTTCCGGCCATGGTGTAGACGAAAACTTGGGTCGCCGCGGGCCCGCGCTTCTTCCCGCCCCACAGCTTGATCAGGAAGAACGCGGGGATCAGGCTGAGTTCCCAAAACAGGAACCAGTGGAAGAAATTCAGCGCCGTGAAGGAGCCGAAAAGGCCCGACTCGAGCAGCAGCACCAGGCCGAAGTAAAGGCCGGGCTGATGGTGAACGCGATGCGCGGCATCGACAGACATCAGCGTGACGACGGATGAAAGCACCAGCATCAGCGCGCCCAGTCCATCAACGCCCAGGTGATACTCGATGCCCACTGAAGGCGCCCAGGCGGCCCGCTCTACGAGTCCGATACTGCCGTCTGGGGGCAACTGCGTCCAGATCAACAAGGCCAGCGCAACCGAGGCACCGGTGGTGAGAATTGCCACGCCGCGCGCATGCTTGCCAGAGACAACAGCAATGGCCGCGCCCACCAGCGGGAGCAATGTGAGCAGCGTCAGTAGAGGGATTCCGTTCATGCCCGGCTGCTCCAGATCAGGATGGCGGCGAGCACGATGATGGCGATCGCCAACAGCCGCAGGTACGATTGCACGCGACCCGATTCGACGCGCGACAGCAGACCGCCGCCGGTCGACAATTCTTCGCAGCCTTTGTCAAAGCTCCCGTCGACAACGTTGGCATCGAGGAAGCGATTCAGCTCGGCCCACAGGCCGAAGGCCCAGGCAACCGCAGTTACAATGCCACCCCACACGCGGCGATCAAGCCAGTCGGCAACCTTGGCCCACCACGCATAGAACGCAATCACGGTCGCCCGGTAGAGCTCATCCATATAGAGGCGATCGCGCAGCCATGCCCACGGCAACGGCACGGCAGCTTCGAGTACGTCCGGGGCCTCCGGCTGAGGCGACTCGCCGCCATACAACCACCAGCCCAGGCCGAGTCCGAGGAAGACAACCAACGTCGAGGTGCCCATCAGCGCAACAAGTCCCGGCTCATGGAAGCCGCTGAAATCGAAGGCTACGGCGCGACCCTCCAGAAATCCGCGGAACCAGGGCCAGGCTGGCGTTCCAATTGCGCCAAGCACGATGGCGAAGAAGGCCAGAATCACCAGCGGCGCGGTCATCGACTTCGGGCTCTCATGCGCGTGCCCGTGGCCACGATAGGTTCCGAAGAACACGTAACTGATCTGGCGCGTCATGTAGAAGGCAGTAATCAGCGCTCCGAAGACCAGCATGTAAAACGGCCCACGTGCGGCGCTCCAACCGTGCGCCGCTTCAAGAATCCCATCCTTGGACCAGAATCCGGCAAAAATCGGAACTCCGCACAAAGCCAGCATTCCAGCCGCATAGGCGTAAAACGTCACACGCATGGGACGCCACAATCCGCCCATGCGACGAATGTCCTGTTCCTCGTGGCAGCCGTGAATCACGGAGCCGGCGCCCATGAACAGGAGCGCTTTGAAAAAGGCATGGGTAATGAGGTGGAACATCCCTACGGCCACGCCGCCCATGCCCAGTCCGGCCATCATGTAGCCGAGTTGCGAAACGGTGGAGTAGGCGAGGATACGCTTGATGTCGTTTTGCGCGAGGGCGATCAGCGCGGCGAACAACGCCGTGAAGGCGCCCACCCAGGTGACGACCGTGAGCGCCGTCGTTGTTCCGCCTGCCAGGCGACCGGCCTCGATCAGCGGATACACGCGCGCGATCAGGTAGACGCCCGCGGCTACCATGGTTGCGGCGTGAATCAGTGCGGAGACCGGCGTGGGGCCTTCCATGGCATCGGGAAGCCAGACATGGAGCGGGAACTGGCCGCTCTTGCCGGCGGCTCCAGCAAAGATGAGCAGTCCAATGGCTCCGGCAGCAGAGAGCCCCCAGGCGGCGTGCTCGCTGAGCAGGCCAAGCAGCGCGGAGGGCTCCATGGAACCCGCGCCATTGTTGTAGAACAGCAACGTGCCCGTTTGTGCGAATAACCAGACAATCCCCAGTAGAAAAAAGACGTCGCCCACGCGGGTGGTGAGGAAAGCTTTCTTTGCAGCCGCCGCGGCGGAAGGCTTTTGATACCAGAAACCGATCAGCAGGTACGATGTGAGCCCGACCAGTTCCCACGACATGAACAGAAGCAGGATACTGTTGGCGATGATGACGCCCAGCATAGCTCCAGCGAATAGGCTCAGGAAGCAGAAAAAGCGCGTGAAGTTTTCATCGTGCGCCATGTAGCCGGTCGAGTAGATGAAGATGAGCAGGCCAACGAAGGTGACCATCACCAGCATGATGGCGGAAAGCGGATCGAGCACCCAGCCGAGATCGACATGCTGCGCGCCCACCTCGATCCAAGTGAAGTTCACTGTCTCGCGCACCGCCTGACCATGCGCCCACCCGGACACCACGTGAGCAAACGCGATCAACGCCAACAGCAACGAGAATCCCAGCGAGCCGATGGCCAGCGTGGAAGCGGTCTTGCGCCTGGGTTGTTTCAAAAGTGCGATTACGCCGGAGGCCAGCATCGGCACGGCGGGGATCAGCCACAACATGCGCGTGATGGCCGAGGCGTCGAGTGCGGGAATGAATGAAATTGCTTCTTGCATCAACCCTTCACCCCTTCATCCTGTTGATCGCGTCCAGATCGGTGGTATGCGCGTGGCGATGGATCGAAATCACCAGGCCCAGCCCTACCGCGGCTTCAGCGGCGGCCACGGCGATCGAAAAAATGGCAAACATCATTCCGGTGAGCGCTTCCGGATGCGGCCCGTAGCGCCAGAACGCAACCAGATTCAGATTGGCCGCATTCAGCATGAGCTCAATGCCGATCAGCACAAGGATGGCGTTGCGGCGGGTCAGCGCTCCGGCCAGCCCGATGGCGAACAGCAAGGCCCCAACCAGCAGATACCCGGTAAGCGGGTTCATCGCCTGCCCTCTTTCTCATGCATGGCCACAATGACTGCGCCAATCAAGGCCGCCGTCAGCAGGAGGGCAACAATTTCCAGCGGCAAGACGTAGCGGCCCATCAGCGCGTTGCCAATGTCCAACACTGTTACGGCGGGCTTTTCCGATTCGTGCGGCAGCACGGAGCTGCTGCCTAATATAGCCCAGCCCAGCACTGCGAAAACTCCCGCGGCGGCGGCCAGGCCGGTGAACGGGCGGCGGCTATAGACCGCGTCCCTGGGCGTGCCCGCTCCTCCGGTCAACAGAATGGCGAACACCACCAGGATGGCAACTGCGCCGATATAGATGAGGATCTGCGCAAAGCCGGCAAACTGGGCGTCGAGCTGAAGGAACAGCAGTGCGAGGCCGGCGAAAGCGACCGTCAAGGCGAGCGCGCAGTGCACCGTATTCTTCAGCAAGACTGCCATCAGGGCGCCAGCAACTGACAGGGCCGTAAGAATGTAAAAGACGACACTCATCGGCTGCTCCCGATCAACTCACTCGGCATAACGGTAACTCCTTGGGCCAAATCGTTCTTTCCTCATTCCACCGCGCGCCATCGCGACGTAGGCGGCCAGCAGAATTAAAGAGCAGACCACCCAGCGCAGAAGGCCATCGCCCAGGAAGCGCCAGAGGCCGGCAACCATCAGATTCAGCAGCGAGAGCGGCAGCACAAACTTCCAGGCAAAGTTCATCAGCTGGTCCTGCCTGAGCCGCGGCAGCGTTCCCCGCAACCAGATGAAGACGCACATGGCAAGCATGATCTTGGCAAAGAACCACAACCACGACGGAACAAAGCCGAGAATTTCGAGGGGCGCGGAATAGCCTCCCAAAAACAAGGTGGCGCCCAGCCCGGAGATGCCCATCATGCCGACATACTCGCCCAGGAAAAAGAGTGCGAATTTGAAACCGGAATATTCGGTGAAGTATCCGGCAACCAATTCTGACTCGCCTTCGGGCAAATCAAAAGGAGAACGATTGGTCTCAGCCGTGGCAGCAATCGCGAATAGAACGAAGCCCGCAAATCCCCAAGGCGTGAAAATGTACCAGTGGGGCAAGCCGTAAGAATACTGGTTCTGCGCGTCGACAATTTTATTCAGCGACAGCGAGCCGCTAATCATGACCACGGCCACGCTTGACATCAGCAGCGGCACCTCGTAGCTGATCATCTGCGCCACAGCGCGCATGGCGCCGAGCAGCGAATACTTGTTGCGGCTGGACCAGCCGGCCATGAAGACGGAAAGCTCAGAAGCCGTGCCAATGGCGAAGAAGAACAACAGACCTGCATCCATGTCGACCAGGGTCATGTTGCGGCCGATCGGTAGTACCGCATAGCCCATGAAGACAACCACTACCAGCAGGACCGGCGCAAGAAAGTGCACCACAGCGTCCGCGCTCAGGGGAACGATATCTTCCTTGGTGAGAGACTTGATGCCGTCAGCGATGGGCTGAAAGAGGCCGTACGGCCCTACACGGTTGGGGCCGTAGCGGTTCTGCATCCGACCCAACCCCTTGCGCTCCAGCAGCACCGTAATTGCGAACAATCCAGGAAATGTGGCAATGATGGCCACCACGCCGAGCAGCACGATGACCGGATGCTGGAGGCCGGCGGGGAGAAAACCAACGAGCCAATGCGCCAGGAGAACAAAGATCTGATCCGCCTTCTCGATCATCCCTGCTTGTCTCCTTCAGGGGTCTTCGCGGCATCAGCTGCAGCCGGAGCGGAAGCCGGGCTGGCCGTAGCCGCGGGGGCTGCCGGCTTGGGAGCCGTTGGAGCGGCTGCGGCTAGAGCTGCTTTGGCAGCAGCCGCGGCGGCAGCGGCCGCAGCCTTGGCTTCCGCCTTCGATTTCTCGTCGGCCAGGCGCGCGTCCACTTCCCCTGCTTCGGTGGGATGAATCTTGTGGAAGTGCTCGTTGGACTTGGCCAGCTCCTTCTTGTCATAAAGCAGGCCAGCGAAGCGATCCGTGGTGCTCAGTTCAAACTCGGTGTCCATCTTGATAGCTTCAAACGGACAAACTTCGACGCAGATCTGGCAGCTCATGCAGACGGAGATGTCAATGTCGAAACGGGCGGGATAAATCTGCGGCTTGCCCAAAGCATCCGGCTTCTTGTCGGTGCTTTTGACGATGTAAATGCACTTGGGCGGGCACTCCTTCTCGCAGATCTGGCAGGCCACGCAGCGTAGGCCCGCTTCCCAGTCGGAGCCATCGTAGACCAGAAACGGAAAGTCGCGCGTAGCTTCGATGGGCGCAACGCGCTGCTCAGGATACTGAACTGTCGTCAGCCGCTCCGCGGACACAAAGCTGCCCGCAAAGTTGCGTGCCGTTTCGCGCAGACCTTTCAGTATGCCTTCGCCTAACAAGAAAACCTCCGATAACTAACAACCAACAACGTTCAGCGAATCATTCTGAATCTCCCACCGCCGACGGTGAGCTGTTCCGAGGCCGCTGTCTCGTGCATTATCGATCCACTTCTCCGAGCACAATATCCACACTTCCAAAAATCAGGATCACGTCCGCCACATTGCTGCCCAGACACATATCCTCAAGAACCGTCAGGTTGATCAGGCTCGGCGGCCTGATCCGATAGCGATACGGATTCGGCCCTCCATCGCTGATCAGATAGAAACCAAGTTCGCCCTTGGGAGCCTCGATGCGTCCATACGCCTCGCCCGGCTTAGGACGGAACCCGCGCAGCTTGGCCTTCGGATCCATCACCGGGCCAGCAGGTATGTCGTTGAGCGCTTGCTCCAGGATTCCCAACGACTCGCGAATCTCCAGCAGCCGAATCATGAAGCGGTCATAGATGTCCCCATGATCGCCCAGCGGCACACGGAACTTGAAGCGGTTGTAGATGCCGTAGCCGTCGACCTTGCGAATGTCGTAGTTCACGCCCGAGGCCCGCAGCATCGGCCCGCTCACGCCCGCATTCACGGCCAGTTCCGGCCGCAGAACACCAACGCCCTGGCAACGAGCCATCAAAATCTCATTGCCGCGCAGCAAATTCTCGAACTCGTCGACAAACTTCGGCAGCCCCGCCACCACCTTGCGCGTCGCATCCAGCCAAGCCGGCGTTGCATCCACGCGGCAGCCGCCAAAGCGCATGTAGTTCACCATCATGCGCGCCCCGGTCAGCGCCTCGAACAGGTCCAGAATCTTCTCGCGCTCCTTGAATGCATACATCAGCGGTGTGCCGCTGGCGCCCATCTCCTGGATCAAAAAGCCGATCGCCGAGGAGTGATTCACCACCCGCGTCATTTCGCCCACAATCACGCGCAGATACTCGGCCCGCTCCGGAACCTGCTGCCCCGTCAGCTTCTCCACCGCAATCGCATAGGCCCAGTTATTGGTCATCGGACACATATAGTCCAGCCGGTCGGTGAACGGCATTGACGCCAGATAGCTCGATCCCTCGGCAATCTTCTCGTGGTTGCGGTGCAGGTAACCGAAGACCGGCTTGAGGCGGATGACCCGCTCACCATCCAAAGCCACGTCCATGCGAAACACGCCATGGGTCGACGGGTGGTGCGGCCCCATTGCCACTTCCAGCAGCTCGCCCTCGCCGTCCGGCTCAATCAGAGGAGGCCGGTTCCAGCCGGGGTTCTTGTTGAGAACAATCCCGGAGCCGCTCATGCGTCCACGCCCTTCTGGCCGGCGGCGGCTTTGGCCCGGTGCGCCTGAGCACGCGCCAGCACTTCATCATGGGCCGTGGGCTCGTATTCGTAGTCGTCCGGTTCGACATAATCGCGGCGCATGGGGTGATCTTTAAATTCGTCCCACATCAGCAGGCGGCGCAGGTCGGGATGGCCTGTGAAGACGATGCCGAACAGGTCGAATATCTCTCGTTCCTGAAACTCAGCCGAGCGCCAGACGGGAGTAAGCGACGGCAAATCAACCTGATCGGAGCGATTGACGGTCTTCAGGCGGATGATCACCGGGCCGTGCTTTTTGGCGACCGAAAACAGATGATAGACGGCTTCCAGGCAGCCCGGCTCCACGCGTTTGCGCGTTTCTTCAACTGTCTCTTCCACCTGTTGATCCACGCCGTCGACGGTCTTGGCAACCGTGCGCGTGACCTTGATTTTTTCCGAGATTTCCTTGTCGGGCCAGTCGACGCCAGTGGCGTTGGAAAGAAAATCAAGCGCCAGGTCCGCATCGTCGCGCAGAAACGTGGCGACAGCCACAGCATGGCTGGGCGCAAGGCGCAGCGAGTGCTGCCCGCTGACGCTGGGGTTGAGGACAACCTCGATGCCCGCGCCCGGCACTGAGGCCTCAATCGCCGCCTTGATTTCTTCCACCGTCTTCAAAGCCTGTTCCTCAATCACAAAAGCCCGTCAGTCCCCAGGCTTTTTTCCCAGCCCCTTGGTCCCGAGTCCCTGCCTACTCACCGGATGGTAATCGGCACCGGCCACACGCCCTTGTTTGATGTCGGCTCCAGGTCGTGTTCGCCCTGCACCGGCACAGGGAACTCCCCCTGCGCCGCCGAATCAAGATGGCGCGGCCGATCCACGCCCGTCAGCGACTGACCGTCAATTTTTTTCTGCAACGCCATAAAGGCATGCAACAACGCCTCGGGCCGCGGCGGACATCCAGGAATATGCACATCCACGGGAATGTAGCGATCAATGCCCTTCAGCACGTTGTAGCCCTGCTTGAACGGGCCGCCCGAGATGGCACAGGCACCCATCGCAATCACGTACCTCGGTTCGGCCATCTGGTTATAGAGCCGGACCACCTGCGGCGCCATCTTCTTGGTGACCGTACCGGAAATGATCATCAGGTCTGCCTGGCGGGGCGAGGGCCGGAAAACCTCCGCTCCAAACCGCGCCAAATCGTAGCGGGCCATGGTGGTAGCAATCATCTCAATCGCGCAACAGGCGAGGCCAAACTGCATGGGCCAGATGGAACTGCGACGGCCCCAGTTATACAGCTCTTCGATGGTAGTCACGAAGACGCCCTGCTTGCCAAGTTCGATCTTCAGTCCTTCTTCCATCGTCGCTCCACTCCTAAAGCTGACGGCTGACCGTTCAACCTACCTTCAGCCAAACTGGTATTTGTCAGCCGGGAACTGTCAGGCGCCTTCTCACGCCCAAGTCAGCACGCCTTTGGCCCAGGCCCAGGCCAGGCCTTCAACCAGCATCACCACAAACACCAGCATGGACAAACAAGCCGCCACACCCAGCCCTGTAAACGCCACCGCAAAGGGCAGCAGAAAAACTGCTTCTACGTCAAAAATGAGAAAGATGATGGCGTAGAGGTAATAGGCGGAACGGAACTGCACCCATGCATCGCCCCTGGACTCCAGCCCGCACTCGTAAATCGCATTCTTGATGGCGTTTGGCTTGGCTGGGGAAACAAACTTCGCCCAAAGCCAGGCCAGCGCCAAGGGCGCCAGCCCAAAGCCCAGCGCCACCACGAACAAGACCGCCAGGGAAAAATAGGAATCTGAAGCCATCTTATGAAATGAAGAACCTTCTCCATCAACGT
>DATDLS010000444.1:0-3345 GCA_036519195.1 Occallatibacter sp.
AGTCCCAAGCCAACCCCAACGACTCGGTCTCTTGCCGCTGCAAGCGATGTCTGTCTCGCGAACTCCTGTAAATTCATGAGGCAGAAGATAACAACGATCTGAAATCCGAAATATGACAATCGCGGGCTTGATGTCATGAACCAAGCGGCAAGTGCTATGACCAGTGTGAAGAAAATCGTGAATCCAGGAATCGAATCGATGTGCGGCAGAATGAATATCTCCGAGCCTATCCCGATAAGAAACCCGCCCACCACGAAGGCAGCGAAGCGCACGATCTGCCTTTGACGAGACGCTCCGACCGTTGAAACGGCCGTCAGCAGGCACGTGGCCATCGCGGGCGCGCCGATGCCCGGCCAGGCAATGGAGTTGTAAATGATGTAACAGCCACTAGCTGCCAAGCACCCTCTCAGTGCGAACTTAAGGTGTTCGGTATTAACGAATGCGTCCTGATGCATAAGTTTCGATCGCGACATGTCGCGTGAAGCCGGCAGGTGCACTTTCATTGACTCAGAGTCCGTAAACGCTTGAGGAATGAAGGAAACTATATTCTGCATTTCGGTCAATAACGGAACATGGGAGAAGGCATGGTCAGAATCAAAGTGAATGGAGCTTGAAAGTCGCCGGTTCATTAGATCAGTGCGAATGATCGCGATGGTGGCTCCCAAAGCACGCAATTGCTTCTCATCGCTCTCGGTAGGCTCGAAGCTAAGTTCAGTCAGGGTGGCGGTAATGTCGACGAGCCTTCCAACCAGCGCAACAACACCACTCATTTGCACCCTGTATTGAGCCGAATAGTCAGAGCGCCGGAGGAGGCGCCGCAAGCTCGATGTTCCAAGCATCCCGAACCTGATGACCTTATTTTTGCTTGCGTTGTCTGGGGGACAGCCCTCGGCGTAGCAAGCTAACAAACTCTCTACCGCGGACAATCGTTCGGCGATGGGCAACACAATATCGTCGCCCGGATTTACACGGGCAAACGCCAGTTCTACTGCGACCGAAATCACGGCTCCTATCGATACCGCCAATGTGAGCCAAAGCGTATCTTCCACATTAGTTTCGGCAGATACATGGCGATCCCATATAGGAACGGCGACCGCGATCATAATGGCGAACGTCGAGGCTGCGCCGTAATTGATCATCGCACTGAGGGCATAAAAAGTCAGAAAGAACGAACCAATGACCCAGAGAAAATGCAGGATCGGAACGCTGATAACAAACCCAGCCGAAATCAAGACATAGGCTGCGCCAATTCCCACAGAGAGGAGTGCTGCTCCAGCTGATTGCAGCGTGGCCCTGGGGCTCTCGCGCAAAACGATAAATGTATAAATCGCGCCTTCGAACGCATAGGGAATACGAAAGGTCACGCAAATAATCATGACCAGAGTCGCAGCCAGCACCATCCGCGCTATTGTTCCTGCTCGCCCCGGATATGGAGCTAACTCCTCCTTGAGAAATTCCAGGAACCAAGTCAGAGCGTGGGGTGATTCGTATAGGCTTTGTGCAGCAGTGGCCATTTTCAATCTCCGCGAATCGTGACGATGGCTGACTCACCAATTCGAAACAAATCAGAAGGTGGGTTGGATACGCGCACACGAACGGGGTATCTTGAGGCCAAATGGACCCAGTTCAGAGTTCTCGGGACGTCCGGGAGACCGGGTTGTAAGGTGCCAACAACGTCCGGGTCCGGTGTGACGCCGAAACCTACGCTGTCAACTACGCCTGAAAAATGCAAGTCGGGCCTCGACAGCACGTAAACCTCAGCGTGCATTCCAGGTGTGATGCGCTTGAGCTGGCCTTCACGAAAGTTGCCGATTGCCCACCAGGTGCGCGTGTCAATCAGTGTGAACAATTGCTGGCCCACGTGGGCATAGGCGCCTTCAGAAATTGTGAGATTCGTTACACGAGCATCGAATGGTGCGTAAACGCGACAGTTGCCCAGATTGTAACGAGCTTGCTTTACCGCCGCAGACTTTGCTCCACGCTGGTTGATGAGCGGCTCGAGCGTGGTGACGGCGTGCTGTGCCTGCTCGTGTTGCGCGAGAACAGAGTTTAACTCGGCCCGCGACAGTTGCAGCCGTGACTCTGCCTGCCTCAGGGCCTCTGCCTGCGCAACTTCCGAGGTCTTTGCTCTATCCACTTGATCTACTGTGACAAATTGTTTGGTCAGCAGCGGCTCTAGCCGATGCAGATTGTTGCTTGCATATGTCCACTCGGCTCGCACCCTGTTGACACCCTGTTCCGAATTCGCGACGTCAGCCTCAGCACTATGGATCTTTGCTTGCGAAACAGAAACCGCGCTGACCAATGCTGCTATCCTTCGCTGCTCATCGACAATTTGACCTTCGAGCGCCTCCTGGTTGGAAATGGCTGTTTCAAGGGCATACTGGTACGGACGATCGTCGACCTCGTAGAGTAGTTCGCCCTTTTTCACGAACTGATTGTCACGCACGTTCAGGCGGATGACGGGTCCATCTACTTGGGGCGCAATCCCGATGAAGTTTGCAAAAACTGCCGCATCATCTGTGCGTGGATAGTGATTCGTGCGATAAAGGGCCACTGCGCCGAGCACCGCTGCCGCCAGTGCGAAGCCGATACTCAGTCGGCGGCTGAGCAGCCTTTGGGGTTTCGTATTCGTGTCAACGGCCATAGTCGCTCTTCTTGACTAGTGAAAGAAGACTAGCCACAGTGCGAATGTGAAAAAGGCGGTAAAGCTCGGATAGAAGATGACGGGTAAAGCAACATTCATGTTGAATCGCAAAAGCACAAATCGGCCGACAGCGGTAAACAAGATCGCCACCACTAAACAAATGAGCCAAGCGGGGAAGAAGGAACCCAGGATGTCCACGGCGGGCGCTCGTCCACAACCTGTAAGCAGCAAGGGAGCGAAGGCGATTGGATAGCGCATAAATCTTTCGTTACCGTCACCAGTCATGGTAGAGACCTCGCCTTGTTGGGCTGAATGGAATCCCCGGTTCGGGAAGCCAAGTCTGCGAGCGCGGTGAGCACCCGCGTGCGCGCCAGTACGTCGGCCGAGCGGGCTTGCGCAAGTGTCCGCTGGGCCGCGGTTACGTCTAACAAGCTGCGTACACCATAGTTGTACGATTCCAGCGCGGCACTGTAAGACTGATCGGCCGCTTGCAAGAGAGCGAGCGCTGCCTGCCGCTGCCGAAATGCCGTGTTCAGATTCGAATAAGCGCTCCAAACCTCATCGGCGTTTCGCACCACGAGTGCTTTTCGAATGAGGAAAGGGAAAGAGAATCAGGGTCGGTCCTGATTGCCGACTGTTACGCCTGCTTGCCGCTCGCTTTTACCAAAGATTTCGTTGCCGAATCGCCTCCTCGCAGT
>DATDLS010000445.1:0-67832 GCA_036519195.1 Occallatibacter sp.
CGTGAATTCACTGTCAAGCCGATATTGAGAGCTGTCGGCGAGTCCTCGCAGGTCAACCTGAGGAAAACAAGTCTCGGGTTCAATGGAATCATCGATTTGGCAATGTTTTATCGCTTTTATATACCAACAGGCAAAGAACCAAAGAACAGCGATTTCAATTGGCCGGGAAGTGGGAGCTATTTGCATCACTTTGCCAAGCGGAGGGTTCTCGAATCTTACAAAAAGAGCTATATAGCTAAATTTCCAACGATGAGCGGCTCATTTAAGGTATCTTGGATTCATATCGGATCGAATAGCCGAGAAAGCAGTGTCATTTACATTTATGAAAGAAGAAACCAAGAGAAGCCGGAATCATAAAGGCGAACCCGCATATAAGAGGATCCAGAGGGCGATCCGCCAGCGGATCGAATCCGGCGAGCTGAAGCCGGGCGATGTCGTTGACTCGGAAAGAGAGCTTGCCAAATTTCACAGTGTCAGCCTGATGACGGCGCGTCACGCGCTGGCCGACCTGGCGCAGGAAGGCGCGGTGGAGCGAAGACATGGCGCGGGAACTTTTGTCGCGCCGCCGCAGATCCTTTTCAATAAACTGCTGAGTTACTCGGAACAAATGACGAGTGTGGGTTTAGCGGCCCGTTCAAGGATTGTTTCCTCGAGCATCGTGAACCGCGAACAAGAGATCGCAGCGCGACTTGGATTGTCGCCGACCAGCCGCCTGGTGAGAATTGAGCGCGTCCGCTCCGCCGGCGATGAGCGCGTTGCTCTCGAAATTTGCTACCTGTCGGACGAAGAATGCCATGCATTGCTTGACGCGCCCTTGGACCGAGCTTCTCTTTTTACAACGCTTGAACGCGAATGCGGAATAGAGCTGGCCTACGCCGATGAAGAGGTTGATGCTACTCACGCCGACCCTCGGATCGCCAAGTTATTGAACATCCCGAATGGCTCACCGCTGCTTCGCATTCGCCAGCTTATCTTTTCAACCAAGGGGCGCGCTACCATCTACATGATGGGCTTTTATCGTTCCGGTCGGCACACCTTGAAGATTCGCCGCTTTCGGTGAGCGGGAACTCCTCGTCATGATGCCATTGAGGTTCGACGCAGAGAAGTAGAACGATCACCTCCAGCCACTTCCCAATTCTAGGAATTCTCTAATTCAGAGCTCAGTCGATTGAGAGTAATGGGCAGGGACGGTTTTTGTCGGTGATGCGTATCCTCTTCCGAATACCTAGGCTTGGCCTGGTACTGAACCCACGCCTTGAATCCCCGGCATATACGGTGCAATCAACCTCATGGGGCGGCTTGTCCTCCGATAAAGTATATTGCTGCAATGATTCCCAGTCGCTTTTTAGAGTCAGCAAGATACAGATGGGCCTCTCCTTGCGCCCCCCCCCGGTCTGTTCCCTCGTTTTGACCTTCGTAAAAGACGACGATCTTGCGGGATGGACGCCCTCAGTTCACTCGGGTTCCGTCCGGCGAAGAACAACCGTGGATGATTTCGTTGTTACCGCCTTGGGGGGAGTAGCTCAAAAGCCGCCATCGAGGGTCACTCCAAAACCGGCCAACGGGATTGGCCGAAGAGGTGATCGCTTTACCCGGCCTCGGTCGTTTCGAGCGACGCCACTTGCTCGCGGACGATTTCGGGTGTGTGCCCTGTTTCCTCTGGTGAGGCTCTATGGCAGAACGAATCTGGATCACGATTGGCGACGCCGGGCGTTTTTTTGTCCGGCATCCGGGAAATCGAGAACCGATTTTCGGGTCAGATCTGTGGACCCTAGATCTCTTAGCTGGTTGACGCAGGCCTAAGCAATTTTTCAGGTGGGAACAGAGTCGGAGTCACCGCTGTTGGTTGCGCGTGAAGACGAAGAGTCGGTGAAGACCGCGCCGGATCAGATCGGTGCATCGCCGGAGATTGTTTCTGGGCTAAGCAAGTGCCGAGCTCAGTTTTGTTTTGCGCTTCCGAGCAATCTCATCCCATTTCAGGCGACTCTCGTTGGAAGTACCCAGCCGGGACGGATGAAATGGCAGGTGTATCCGTTGGGAATGCGCTCCAGATAGTCCTGATGTTCCGGTTCGGCCTCCCAGAAATCCTGCGCAGGCACAACCTCTGTTACGGCCTTGCCAGGCCAAAGTCCGGAGGCGTTGACATCTCGAATCGTCTCGTCAGCAACCCGCTTTTGTTCTTCGCTGGTGTAGAAGATTGCGGAGCGATAACTGTCGCCGAGATCGTTTCCTTGCCGGTTCAAGGTTGTTGGGTCATGGATCTGGAAGAAGAATTCCAAGAGCTGGCGGTAGGAGATTTTGAGAGGATCGAAGATGATTTCGATGGCCTCGGCATGACCCGCATGGTTGCGATAGGTGGCCTTCGGGACGTCTCCGCCCGTGTATCCGACCCGCGTGGAGATGACGCCGGGGTATCGACGCAACAGATCCTGCATCCCCCAGAAGCAACCGCCGGCTAGAACTGCGCGCTCATTTGATAATGCCATCGCTTTCCTCCTGCTCCTTGGTCCCGAACAAATCCAGGTATTGACCGTTAAAGATATCACTCGCCACTCGCCATTGCGGGCGCCCTGCGCGCGGTGGCCAGGCCGCCGGGCCACCAGTTCCAATCGCCTGCAATACGAAGGAGCGCGGGACCGATCACGATACGAACGAGTGTCGCGTCAATCAACACGGCAACCGCCAACGTAAATCCGATCATCTTGACCACCAGGAAATCTCCGAAGGTGAATGCCCCGAACACCACGATCATGATTGCGGCCGCGCTCGTAATCAGGCCCGCGGTTCTAGCCAGACCCTCCGGGATCGCATCCAATTCCGGTAGCCCGCTCCTTCTGGCTTCGAGAACCCGCGCGACCAGAAATACCTCGTAATCCATGCTCAATCCGAAGACGATGGCAAAGGCGACGATCGGAACCAGGGGAAACACACTGCCGGTCCCCCCAGGAAATCCCAGCAAGACGCTTCCGTGCCCGGCTTGGAAAACGCAGACCAAGGCTCCGAAGGACGCCGCGACCGAGAACAGGTTGAGGGCGATGGCCTTCAGCGCGGCGAAGATCGATCGGAATCCGCAGAGCAGCGCCAGGAGCGTCCCCCCCACTACCTGCGCCATTACCGACGGAAAACGGTCTCTGATAATCGTTTCATAATCGGCATTGAGTGCCGGGATGCCCCCAACGAGAAGCGTTGCGCCCGGCACTCCGGTCAGAGCCGGCGCGCCGATCCTGCGGAGCTCCCGGACCCAGTTGACCTGTTCGCGCAGGGAGACCGAACCGGCGGGTAACACCTCAAGCAGCGCCGCTCGACCATCACTACTCAGAAACGTTCGACGCGTCTCCCGGGAGAGGTCACCGAGGAGCGAGCGGTTACTCTGGGCAATCGTCGTGATCGAAATCACGCGGTTCGAGCGAGGGTCGCTCGCCAGGCGCTTGGAAAGTCGATCCAGCGCATCCCACCCCGCGTCGGTTTGCGCGATCGAATCGGCTGGAAGCTCGACGATGACGCGCAGTGATTGAACAACGCCGCCCCGATCCATCCCTTCAAGGGTGTGGAGCGCATGGACTGATTCGGCCGCCTGCGGAAGCCAGTCTCCGCGGGGCAGGCTGGTATCCAGTCGTCTGGCCTGCCAGGCGAGCAGCAGCATGGGAGTGCCTGCCACCAAGAGGGCAAGCCAGGGATGCGCGACAATCACCTTTCCCGCCCGCCGCCAGCGATTTCCCGTACGCGCGGCCCGATCCGCATCCAGCTTGGCGGTAAACGGCAATCGGCAAAAATCAATCCGGCGCCCAAGCAACGCCAGCAGTGCCGGAACGAGCGTATTGGTCAGCAACACACTCATTGCCGTCACCATGAATCCGGCGATACCGATGGAACGGATTTCGCTGATTGGAACCGTCAAGAGGGCTAGAAATCCGACGGATACCGTTGAGGCTGAGATCAAGAGTGTGCGACCGGCCTGACGTGCCGCTAGAGCCGCGGCCGCGGGTCCGTCTTGCCCTGTGGAAATCGCTTCCCGGAAGCGGCTGATCATCAGCAGCGCGTAATCGATACCCAGTCCCAGGCCAAGCATGGTGGCCAAATTCTGAACCAGAATGGACAAATGCCAGTGCTCGGCCAGGAGTCCGGTGATTGCCAGAGTGGTCGCGATGGCAAGCTCGCCAACTGCCAATGGAATCAGGGCGGCAATTGGGCTTCCAAAAGCGAGCAGAAGAAGTACGAGGGTCGCGGGGATCACCAGCGTTTCGCCACGGCGCACGTCGTCGGCGCTCGCTTTCCTGATGTCGAAATTCAGTGGAATCTCGCCGGTCAGTTCGAGCTTCGCCGCCGGATAACGGCCCCGCAGTTGATTTTCAAACGAGCTTGCCAGCTGGTGAAGCTTTGGAACAAGCAACTCCACAGGGCCGTCGGTCGAGGTGAGACCCAAGAGAACAAACGTTCCCCCTCCCCGGCCCAGAAAAATCGGATCGCGCAGCTCCAGATAGGACACCACTCCCGATACACCGGGTTGCTCTTTGAGTCCTGCCACGATGGTTTCTAACGCTTGTCCACCTTGCTCCGAATCCGCAGGTGGGAGCCCCTGGATCACCAGGACCACGCGGTCCACGAACGGCGACCGAAAACGATTGGCCAGCACCTCACGGACTGTTTCGGCTTGGCTCCCTTCGACACGGGTTGCGGTCTCCAGGTGACGCTCGGCATGAAAAGAGAATGGAACAAGCGCCAAGGCTGCTGCGAGGACGATCCCTGACACCCAAAGACGGCGCACATCCATAACACTCATCATGTCATAGAAGATCTTCGCGACTGAAGCCCTGGTGGCAGCCAAGCGCCACAAAGGCCAAAGAGGCGTTCGGTCCGGGATCGGTTCATCGGTTCGCGTTTTCTATCGCAGGCATACCCATCGTCAGGGCTCCCCTGCGGAGCTGCCTGAATCTGCTAAACTCTTGCCCATCGGCTTGATGGGCTCAATTCGCACCTTATTGTTGCTTGGACTGCTGGCTGCCATCCAAGCGGGAGGGGCAGACCCTCGCCTTGGCACCTGGACGCTTATCTCTGCCCAGTCCAGCTTGGATCCTCCCAACCGGCTCTCCATCACCTCCCTCGATGACAAGGTTCACATAGTCATGTCAGGGGAAACTCATCTCGATTTCACCGCGAATCAGAACGGGCACGCCTCGTCCGCACCAGGCAATCTCGGGTTCAATCAGATTGAGCTGCGCAGGATCGATCACAGACAGGCAGAGGTCGAGGAAAAAAAGGATGGAACTGCCGTGGCGAGGATCCGCGAACGGCTTTCGAAGGATGGGAACGAGCTAACGACCACGACTGCGACCAGGGGCAAAGCCGATCAGATCACCGTGTGGACGCGAAGCGGAGGTGCGAAGGTAGCCAAGGACCTGTTCGCAGGCCAATGGACGCAGGATCTCTCCCAGACCCGTCTGCGGCAAGGTCTGGTCCTCAAAATCGAGGGGGACGGAACCGGAGGGGTCCGCTTTCTGGGTGACTTCAGCTACACCGCCCGTTTTGACGGGAAGCAATACGATCTGAGGAACTCGCGCAACGATACCGTGAGGCTTGAACTTGTCGATCCCCGCACGGTGGATGCGATCTACCGGCGGGACGATCAAATTGCCCAAAAGGATAGGTGGCTGGTTTCCCCCGATGGCCAGCAGATGACGCTATCCTCGACAGGCACGTTGGCAACGGGCCAGCGGGTAACCGAGAAGCTCGTGTTTAAGAAGCAGTAGCCGATAATGCATCTGTGCAGTCCAGAATCCGATCGCTCGGTGATTCTGAGTCGATCTCACGCGCCGCGACCGAAATGATCCCCTTGCGATACATGAATTTCAGAATGCCGTTGACCGTATCTTCCAGAGACGGATCCGCTTTACCCCATACCGAGGCATCGCGGGCCATTTGATAAGAAGAGCTGTCATAGCGTTTGAACTCCATCGCGGAGATGTTGTCGACAGAGCCCACCAGAAAATCCAGCAGGGGAAACAGGAGATCTTCCTTCCGGCATCTGCGGATCAGCTCGGGAACGAAGTCGGGAAGGCTGAAGGTTTCAAATTGCCGACCGGTCGCCTTGGTAATAAGCCCGGTAATATCCATCATGTTCGAATAATCGTCTCGCGTGACATGGTAGGTCTTATTCGCAGTGCCGGGAGTGGTAGAGATCGCTACGATGTTGTTCGCCACGATGTCCGCGGGAACAAAGCTGACCTGGTTGAGGGTATCGACACCGATGCCGTGATTCACCATGAAGGCAACCAAACGAACGGCGATATCGAAGTTGTTGCCTCCGCCGGTGACGGAAGGACTCACCAGAGCCGGCCGGAAAATGCGCGCCGAAAGTCCCCGGCTGCGCGCGTCGACAACCACCTGTTCGGCCACCCATTTCGATTGGCTGTACCCAAAATCGAGAAGCTCCATATTCTCGTTCAGATCGGTCTCATTCAGGACTGATTTGACCGCCCAACCAAACACGAAGGTGGTTGAGACATAATTGAACTCTTTGGGCCTTCCCTCGAACGCCAATCTTAAGACCTCATTGGTTCCCAGCACGTTCGCGTCACGCATCAGGTCGTAGTTGAACAGGTAGTTGACGGTTGCACCGTTATGGAACACTGTGTCGATTTCACTGGCGAGGAAATCCCAGGCGTCCTGCATCAGGCCCAGCTTTGGCTGCCCCAGATCGCCGCAGACGGGGATCACGCGGGCCTCGAACATCTCCATCAGCAGCGCCCCGCACGGTCCCATTGACTCCATCGCAGCTCTCAGTCTTTGCCTGCCCTGCTCTTCGTCCGAAGACCTGACGAGAACGTAGATCTTCGCCCGTGTCTGTTCCAGCAGGCTCTTCATCAGGAATGGTCCTATGAAGCCGGTCCCGCCCGTGAGCAGCACATGATTCGGCAACGGCATCTCCGGCAAGGGCGAAGGCACGGGAGGCTCGAAGATGAGCTTTCTGTCGTTGCTCATCATCTGCTTCTCAGCCGCGTACTGCTCTTCACGGAAAGTCGCAAGGGAATGACGCAGATGAACCAGTGCCTCTTCCGGAGCGCGCTCCAGCATCTCGGCCAGGCCGAACAGCTCGGCTACGCTGACGCGCTGAATGACACCAACATCGACCTGCCTGGCCAGCATCTCGGCGCCTTTTTCTTTCAGCAGCTCCTTCAGTTCGTGCATGAACACAACAAGATCGAGTGAATCCAAGCCGGCTTCGACGAGGTTATACGATTCCAGGCCGGTCAGGTTATACCTGGCTTTCAATTCGGCGAACGAGGAATTCATGTCAGAATCGGCTGGGGAGTTCCCGGCATCCTTCTCCCGCGAAAAGTCGGAAAGAACGGTGAACTTGCCTTGCAGCCACATCTGTTTGGTCTGATGGCGCATGATCTTCCCCGAACTCGTTCTGGGGATCGCACGAGGTGCGATGAGGGAGATCACGGCCACTTCCACGTTGAGATAGCTCCGGACCGCAGCGGCAATCTTGCGGGCGTCGGGAAGAGCCCTGGGATTTTTGACTTCGGCAACGATTGCCAGCGCAGGCTCACTGTCTTCCTGAATCTGGAACGCGGCGACGCAATTGTGCCGGATCAGACTGGATGACTTCTCCACCACGTTCTCGATGTCATGCGGGTAATAGTTTTGCCCGCGGAGAATGATCATGTCCTTGATGCGGCCGCAGACGTAGAGTTCGCCGTCGTGGAAGAATCCGATGTCGCCGGTCCGAAGGTAGCCGTCGTCATAGGGGGTATCGTCCACAAGCCGGGCACGAAACTGCTTCAGAGTCAATTCGGGATTATTCCAGTAGCCCGGGCACTTGCCGCTTCCGGCGACCCAGATTTCACCGATGAGGTCCGGCTTGAGAGCGAAATGCCCTTCCGGATCCACGATCTTCACATCGAAACCCTGAAGGGGGGTTCCACAACTGACAATCTGCGTGGCCCCGTCGATTTCTGAGACCTCGGTCGTCATGCGGGCCTTGCCCAGCGCAAGGCCGCGCTTGTTGACGGAAACGATGTTGCGACCGCCGAGGGTAACCGCCAGAGTATTTTCCGCCAACCCGTAGGCGACATAGAAACTCTCGGACCTGAGTCCGTAGGGCTGAAACGCTTCGAGGAACCGGGTGTAGGTATCCGGCTTTACCGGCTCGGCGGCGCACATCAGTATGCGAAGCCGGCTCAGATCACAAGCCTCCAGGCTCTCTTTGGAAAGTCTCCCGGCGCGCAGGCAATAGTCGTAGGCGAAGTTGGGGGCAGCCGTGGCGGTGGCGTGGTAGGTCGTGATCGCATCGAACCACAGGATCGGCCGCTGAATGAAGTCCATGGGAGAGAACCCGTAGGTTGTACCGCCTTTCAGCGCGGGATACAGGTAGCACCCGATCAGACCCATATCGTGATACTGCGGAAGCCAGGAAACGACGACCGGCGCGGAATGGTCGATTACCAGCGGACAGGTATTCAAGATGTTTTCGTGCGTGACGATTACGCCCTTGGGCTCCATGGTCGAACCCGACGTGTACTGCAGAAACAGGATCTTCGAAGGATCCAAAGCCGGCCAGTCCAGAATCGTATCCACGAAACCTTCCGTCGAGATCCACGGAAGACCCGAAATATAGTCCACGTCAACGCCGGATGCCGAGACGCCACTTCTGGCAAGATTCGTCTTCAGGGATGCGTGGTAATCTCTGCTGGTTAAGATCCCAGCCGCCTGGCAATCCTTTGCGATGTGGACCATCTTGTATAGGGCGCTCTGGAAGCCACGCGAACTGGGGGGATAGACCGGCACGGGGATCAATCCGGCTCGCACGCAACCAAAGAACGCGCAGATCATCTCGAGCCCCGGTGGGTAGGCAAGCAAAAGCCGGTCGCCCGCCGCGAATCGACCCTCTTTCCGCAAAGGTCCGGCGATCGCCTGCGCCCGGTGAAGAAACGACGCGTAGGTGTAGCTTTCGATCGGATCGCCGTTTACGTCAAGGTACGAATAAAGCAGTTTGTCCGGGTGCTCGTCTGCCAGCCTATCCAGGCAGTCTAGAATTGACGCCATCATCAATCAGAGATCCTCCAACAACGTTGAATCAAATGCAAGCCAGTAAACGAAAACATCCCTCCCCAGCCGGGCGAGATGAAACACGATCAAGTCTCGAAGTGCAGCCCTGAGATGGGGGCCGACTGTGAGAATATACGCGTAATCCCCTGATAATAAACGCTTAAGTTTTTCTCGGCACAAGCGTCGCTCGACTTGCTGGGGAACAGATCCTCTCCTTTTTTGCCGCGTAGAACGCGAAGGAGACTTCAAGAACCGCACCGAGCGTCAATGGCCCTATGCCGGAGGCCCCCCGTTCGTTTCGGTTCATGGATAGTTCTATGGTAGCAAAGCATGTCGAACTTGCCATGGATTATCGCTTCCCGGGAATCATCGCAACCAGCCCGGCCGGTTCCGAATCCCCTTGATTGTCCTGAATGGCTCGCTCTAGAATAGCCCTGCAGGCTGTCGACGGCGCGGCACTCATTGCGCTGCGGGTCAGGGCTCGGGACGCATCACAAGGGAGCGCGTCGAGCCCAATGTCCATGCTCGCGGAGGCGCCGATGACGTTTGAAACCGAAGCGGTGATCGCTCCAGGGGCGGAGACGGCGGAGCTTGTTCCATCGGAGGGCGCCTCGTCTCCGATGATCGAACCGTTCGGTACAGCAACCTTTCCAAGGGTCCTGCGTCGTCGCTTGGATAGTTTTTTTGCCGATCCGAAAATTTCTCCTAAAGCGGACCGCACGATGTGGGTCAAGATCGCTGTGGGGCTGGCAGTCCTGGCGGGCACCTGGATTGCTCTCTACGCCCTGAGGCCCGATTCATGGAAGTTTGTTGCCCTCTACCTTCTCGGCGGCCTCGCCCAGACATTCCTTTTGCTGAACATCGCCCATGACAGCAATCACAATGCCATCTCGTCCCGCCCGCTGGTCAACAAAACCCTGAACTATGTCTTCGATCTGTGCGGAATCAGCTCGTACATGTGGCGTATCCTCCATCATCGGGGGCATCACTCCTGCATCAATCTCCACGGCGAAGACGATGCGCTTTCAGGGCGCGGCGTCTTTCGCTTTACGCCCCATGAATCCCGAGCGCCATGGCACCGGTTCCAGCACATCTATGCCCTGTTCCTGTACGCGATGTTTTCGCTTGACTATGTGTTCATCCGGGACTTCCAGTGCTTTTTCTTCCCGACCCACGAATATCTGAAGCGTACCAAGCACTCTTTCACGGACTACGTCACTCTGTTTGCTGGCAAAGGCTTCTACCTTACTTACATGCTTGTTTTACCGGTGACGGTGCTGGGAAAATCGCCGCTGCTGGTCGCCGGGGCGTTCCTGCTGGTCCATTTGATCGTCGGCTTATCCGTAACGCTCGTATTCCAGACCACGCACACCATTGACAGCACGTACTTTCCCTCCGATCGTGGTGAGTTTGACAACGGTGTGTATCACATCTTCGCAACAACCGCCGATTATGCCACGGAAAACCCCCTTGTCGGTTGGCTCGCGGGCGGGCTCAACCATCACATCGTCCACCATCTATGCCCTTTCGTGTGCCATACCCACTATGCTCGGCTGACCAGGATCGTCAGGGAGACCGCCGAAGAGTTCGGGGTTCCGTATCGGCAGCACCCCACCATGACACGGGCAATCCGGCATCATCTGATACTTTTGAAGCAACTGGGGAACGAAAACTGATTCCGAGCGTTTTATCTTTGCCGATGTCCCCCTTACCACTTCCTGCAAGTGAGAGGATGGCTCCTGCGGTTCGAGTCCAAAATCTGGATGGCTGGTTATGACCTCATCCACGCCTGTCCCCGTTGTTTCCCGACTTCGCTCCCTGGCCGATTCCCGCGCAATGGCCCGCAATCCCGTTGAAGTTTTGACCCGGTACAACGAAGCCTTCGGCGACACCTTCCGTTTCTATTTAGGTGGTCTCAAGGAGGCGATCGTTACCATCGATCCGGCTGTCATTCAACACGTGTTGAAGACCAATGCGGAGAACTACCAAAAATCCGAAATTCAAGTGAAGCGGATGGGCCACTTTCTGGGCAAAGGCCTTCTGACGACCCACGGAGAAGCCTGGCGCACGCAGCGGCGTCTCATCCAGAAGGGCTTCGATCGCAAGCAACTCGACCTGCTGTCCTCAATCATGCAGGACTCGGTTGCCGAGTCGCTCAGGGATTTTGATCGGCAGGTCCTTGGCGGCCCCGTCGATATCTACCCCCACCTGATGAAAATTACCTTCGCGATGGTCGCCCGATCGCTCTTTGGCGCACGATTGAAGGACGAAGACATCGACCTTGTCAGCCATACCATCTGCACCGTCCAGGGGTTCATTGTTCGGCAGACTCTGCAGCCCTATCTGAATCCCTGGTTCGCCGCCTCGGGCCAACTGCGCAAGCACGAAGACATGCGAACCCGTGCGGACGCCATTCTGCTCGAATACATCAGGAAACGTCGCAACGAACCGCCCGGCCACGATCTGCTGCAGACGTTGATGGATGCGCGCTATAGCGATGGTGAAGGCATGAGCGATGCGCTGATCCTGAGCGAGAGCATGCAACTTCTGGTTGCCGGCCATGAGACATCGTCGAACGCGCTATCGTGGCTTCTTTATCTTTTGAGTTCGCGCCCGGATTGTCTCGAAAAGGTACGGCAGGAGTTCGATTCCGTGCTCGGCGAAGCGCCCCTGAGCCACGGCGACGTTCCAAAATTCGAATTTGTGACTCAGGTCATTCAGGAGGCTCTCCGCCTTTACCCGCCGTTTTGGATGATCGACCGCGAAGCTGTCCAAGACGACCGCGTAGGCGAGGTCGCCATACCCCAGGGATCGATGGTCATTGTGTATGTGTACGGTGCGCACCATGCTCCCCGCTACTGGCAGAATCCGGAGAATTTCGACACGGAGCGTTTCACCAAGGCAGCCGAGAAGCAACGCACACCCTTCACCTTTCTTCCCTTCGGTGGCGGACCGCGAGGTTGTATCGGCGGAAATTACGCGATGCTGCAGATCCTCATGATTTTGAGCGATCTGGTCAGAAAATACGATTTTCAGCTGGCTCCGGGCCAAAGGATCGAAGCGCGCCCGATGGTCATCCTACGGCCGAAACACGGAATCCGCATGACGTTCACCCATACCATCGCGATCGCCCCCCGGGTCCCTGCATCGGACGGGACGCGATCCGATCGGGATCAAACTTTAAGTTGCAAGGCGTGAAAAATAGAGAAAGCATTGGTTGAATAGCCGATTCCAGTGAGCGAAATCTCATTATGCGCTCATTGAGGTAGTGCATTCTTACCGTTCACGGTATACGTTAACAGTTGCCGCTGGGGGAGACTTCTTCCATCGACGGCACGCAGCACTGTTATGGCTAGAAAAGGAGCGGGTGAGACGTTTTCATGAAAGACTCCGCAACTGACATGCGGCGCGGAAAGACTTTAAGACCTGAACTCCACAGGCCCGTCAGCCTGAAGCAACTGGCGGCCCATCTGAAGCTGAACCCAGCGACTGTGTCGGTTGTTCTCAACGACGTCCCGGGGCGATCGATTCCGCAAGTCACCCGCGACCGGATCAAGGCTGCTGCACGCGAGATGAACTACCAGCCGAACCTGCTGGCGCGATCACTTCGCAGTCGGCGGACTCTCACGATCGGCATTCTGGTGCCCGAGCTGGGAGACGGCTATCACACCCAAGTGCTCAGTGGTATCGGCGATCAATTAATAAAAGCCGGCTATTTCTACTTCACCGCGCATCACCGACACCAAATGAGCCTGGTGGAGGACTATACCCGGTTGCTGGTCGGACGCGGTGCCCAGGGGATCATCGCCATCGACACCCTGCTGGAGCATCCAATCCGCGTCCCGGTGGTTGCCGTGGCCGGTCATCGCACCATCGAAGGCGTCACCAATGTAGCGCTCGATCACGCCCGTGCGGCCGAGCTTACCCTGACCCACCTGTACTCGCTTGGACACCGGAAAATCGCTTTCATGCGCGGACAGCCCTTCAGCTCCGACTCGGATGAGCGCTGGAAAGGATTGGTAACCGTTGCCCGGAGACTGGGAATTGAGATAAGAGCTGAACTGGTTGTCAGCCTGGACCGCGATCTTTCCTCACCGGAGCTCGGCTATCCAGTGGTGCAGCAACTGCTTGCGACGAAGCAACCGTTCACTGCTCTGGTCGCCTTCAATGACATCTCAGCGATTGGATCCATCCGCGCCCTTCAAGACTTCAACCTCAAGGTCCCGACAGATATTTCGGTGATTGGCTTTGACGACATCAAATCGGCATCCTTCACATGGCCCCGGCTCACGACGATTAACCAGCCTCTGGAGGAGATCGGAAGAATTGCGACCCAGTACCTGCTCAACCGTATTCATGATACAGCCGAGCCGCGCGATATGATCACCGTTGAGCCGGAACTGGTGATCCGGGAATCGACAGGTCCGGTCAGGCGCTCGATGCCAAATTTCAAGTAGTCAAGTAGGGACAGTGCCACAGCGGCCGCACGCCGGTTTGGCCCGGGAGGCGCAGGCCGGGGGCCACGCTGAAACGGAAGCGACTCATAGGAGCGAATTCGCTTCTGGTCTTCGCTTCTGATCTTCGCTTCCTTCAGGCTCACGCACAATCGCCGCTCCGGCGATTCCCGCCGAGGCCAGCTCGCTGAGAGTCGGTTGCGAGCCCCCCCCGCTCCCAGAGCACCGCCTGAAGGCCCACAGCGCAGAGGGCCTTCAGGGGCAAAGGGAACCAAAAAGCCGGCGGAGCCCGGCTGGATCCCGCACCCCTCAAGTCGCCCCGACCTAAGCAGCAAAAGAAGCAGCGCGAGAGGCACGAGGCGCGAGAATCCGGATGGCCGCCTTGGGGGAAAAGGGGCACAAAGGCATTGGGCCGGCAGGAGAGGTTTTACGGTACAGAAATTGCCACTTGACAACTGTTGTTTTGGTGTGTTGTAATTCTGGCCGCATCCCAAATAAGCGTTGACTTTGTAAGTAAACAAACGATTGTCTAAGTTTGCAAGCAAAGTAAACGATCTTCTAAAGGTGTTTTCTTAATAAAACGGGCGATTAGACCGTCGCTTTGGAAGCACATGACCAGAATCCCGCAATCCGGCAGGAATACGCCGGCAAAGCTCGATCGAGATGCGAAGGGCGAGCAGGCAGACGGGACAGCGAATCGGGTGGCATTGCAGTAGATCAGTTTTCCTGATTCGCAGGTTGCAAAACCCGGACAGACATCCCGGGAATTCAGGTAGGCCGGTGCAATTGAGCAAGTCAACCTTTGACAGTCCGCAGCCCTTGCGGCTCTCCCAGCAAGCGGAGGGCATCGGCAGGGCTGTGTTCGTTTGGGGATGGCACTGTCCAATGGTGCAGAGACAACACCATGGGGCCGAGCTCGGTGTGCATCGGATGGGCCGTAAGACCGGGTCCGGCTGTGCGGCTCGATGCCGCGCCGCTGGCGCCGCGGATCCACGGCCAGTAACCAGCAGCAACACTTTTTCAAAAGGAAGGTCACATGAGACACATGATGAAAATAGCCAAATACGTATTCGTTGTAGCACTGTTCTCCCTGCTGTCGATGGGGAGCGCGGTGGCACAGGAGAACGCGGAATTGGAAGGAACGGTATCTGACCCCACCGGGGCAGCGGTTCCGCGAGCACAGGTAACCGTCACCAACACGGCCAGCAGTGAAGTTCGTACGGGTACGACGAACGGGGAAGGGCTTTACGACTTTCCCGGAATGCGTATCGGTACGTATACATTGAGCGTCACCGCAGCAGGATTTGAGACCTATTCCAAGACCGATATCGTGATGAACGTCGCCGCCACGGTGCGGGAGAACGTGGCCCTCGTCATTGGCGCCAGCAGCCAGACGGTGAGCGTTTCCGCGGACGCGCTGCATCTGCAGTCGGACACCAATGAAGTCAGCAACCTGATCACCGGCGAGCAGATGACCCAATTGGCCACCGATGGCCGCAACATGGTCTCGCTGGCGACGCTCGGAACCGGCGTTTCCAACATGCTGAGTGCCTTCAACGGCGTATCCGCACAGACCAGCGGATTCGGCCTCAGCTTCAACGGCATGCGGCCCGATCATAACGACTGGCTCATTGACGGCGGCGAGGCCTACGATCGCGGTTCGGGCGGCAAGTTCGACCTGATGCCTTCGCCCGACGTAATGGCCGAGTTCCAGACGCTGAGCAGCAATTACAGTCCGGATTACGGCATCAACTCCGGCGGCACCATCGTGACGGTGTTGAAGTCCGGCACCAATCAGTTTCACGGAGGATTGTGGGAGTTCAACCGCAATGATGACTTCGATGCCATCCCCTATTTTTCCAAGAATACTCCAGGTGCTCCGATCCAGATTCCTGAGCTTCGCCTGAACATTTTCGGTGGCGAATTCGGCGGCCCGGTCTTCATTCCCAAACTCTATCCCAAGGACCGCAGCAAGACGTTCTTCTTCTGGAGCGAGGAATGGCGCAAGTTTATCAACGGCGTCAATCCGTCGCAAACCGCAACGGTCCCCAACGCGGATTTCCCCACTGCCGGACAGGCTCTGAGTTATCTTCCCTGGAACGAACCGAGCTCGCTGGCCAACGGAGTTTGCAATGCGGGCCAAACCGCGCCCTGCGTTCCAAAAACCAACGACCCGGCCAAGCTGGCGCTCTATGCCGGCGACGGCCTGACGCCCGGAAATGCCTTCCCAGGGAATGTGATTCCGGCCAACCTGCTTGATTCGAATGCCGTCCTGTTCATGGGAACGGGCGCGATTCCGCATCAGACCAACACCAGCGACACCGCCCCTACGGTGACTGCGTCACCCAAGCAGCCGACGTATGTGCGCGAAGATGTGGTGCGCGCCGATCATGACATCAGTCCACGGCTGCACCTGATGGGCCACTGGATTCACGATTCGATGGTGCAGACCATCATCCCCAGCGAGTGGAGCGGCAGCAGTTACGACACAGTCGGCACGGTCTTCGCCAATCCTTCCTGGGCATCGGTCATCAAGCTCAGCCAGACACTGACGCCGTCGATCCTGAACGAGACAGCTCTCAACGTGAACGGAAACACGATCAACTGGACGCCGACGGGAATCTCGGCTCAACCAGCCGGTTGGACGGCGCAACCGTTTACCGGCTTTGCCGGCAACGCAACGCTCAAGGAACTGCCGCAGGTGGGATTCTCAGGCAACCTGGGCACCCAGTGGTCGGAAAACTACGACCCGTGGCGGAACGCGTTCCTCGATTATCAGGTCCGGGACGATCTGTCGTGGGAAAAAGGCAAGCACGGGCTCAAGTTTGGCGCCTCCTACATGCGCGTGGATAAGAATCAGAACCAGCAGGCTCTGGTTCAGGGCCAGTACAGCTTCGGGTCTGACTTTTCCGGCGATTCTTACCTGAACTTCCTGCTGGGAAATGCGGATAGTTTCCAGCAAATCCAGCAACTGACCACCCCGCACTGGCTCAACAACACGTACTCCTTCTATGGCATGGACAACTGGCGCATCACACCGCGGCTGACGTTGAACCTTGGCTTGCGCTACGACTTCCTGCCGCACGTGTATGAAAAGAACAATCGTGTGGCGAATTTTGTGGCGGCAGATTTCAACCCCGCGGAGGCGCAGACTCCGAGCGCGACTACCGGTAGTTTGAATCCGGCCGGCCCTGGCTTCCAGACGATCAACGGCGCGGCCTTTTATCTGAACGGCATGGAAATAGCCGGCCAGAACGGGTTCCCGCGCGGCGTTGTGCAAAACGACTACTACACTCCGGAACCCCGTGTCGGGTTTGCCTACGACCTGTTCGGTACCGGCAAAACGATCCTGCGCGGCGGCGCCGGCTTCTTCTATGAGCGCGTGCAGGGAAATGACGTTTACGGATTGGGCAGTAATCCGCCGTTTGCCTTCCAACCCACAGCCAACCAAGTGAACTTCACCAATCCGAACCAGAGTGCGCTGACCGGGCAGTCGGCATCCCAGCCGTCGAATCCCGCAGGCCCCTCAACCCTCGCCAACTACTATCCCAATCCGGGTACGGTTCAGTTTAGCCTTGGGCTCCAACAGCAATTGCAGCCCGGGGTGATCGCGGTGTTCCAGTATGTTGGATCGTCGGGATGGAACCAGAGCGATGAGCGGGGCATCAACACACTGCCTTTGGCGGACCTTACCGATCGCGAGGCAGTGGCAGCCGGCGCCAACCAAAACCTGTACAGAATATTCCAAGGATACGGTGGAATCACCCAGGTCGAAAGCGCGTCCAACACCAACTACAACTCCCTGCAGGCGGGACTGCGCTTCACCAACAAGCACAACCTGACCGGACAGCTCTCCTACACCTTCTCGCATGAAATCGATATTGCGAGCGGCGACCTGGGATCGACAAACGGACCCGGCAGCGGCACTCAAGCCTTCGTTTCGAACCCGTTTAACCTGAAGTACGATCGTGGATCGGGTGTGCTCGACCGCCGTCACATCTTCAGCGCCAACTACGACTACAGGCTCCCATTCTTCCGTACCAGCGGCTCGATGCTTGCGCGCGAAGCGCTGGGCGGATGGGAGCTTTCCGGTGTTACTGTAGCGCAGGCCGGCTCTCCTTACGAAGTCACCTACAACGGCCCGGACACGCTCGGTTTGGGCGGCGATACCGTCAACCGGCCGAACCTGGTCGGAAACGCCAAGGGGCCCAAGACGCAGAAGGAATGGTTCAATACGTCTGCGTTTTCCGCTCCCGTGGCGCCGTGGAACGGGGGCCCCAATCAGGGCTTCGGTTCGGCTGGCAAAGACGCTGTGCTCGGTCCTGGACTGTTCAACTGGAACATCGCACTGTTCAAGAGCATTGCCCTCACCTCGCATGAAGGACCTCGGGTCGAGATTCGGTTCGAGTCCTACAACACCTTCAACCACACCGAATTCCAGAACATCGACACGGGGTTAACGGACGCCAACTTCGGTCAGGCGACCAGTACCTACGATCCCCGCGTGTTCCAGTTCGGCGGCAAGTTCCTTTTCTAACCTGAACAATCACCGGGGGCGCGGCGGGGTATTCCTGCCGCGCCCCATTTTTTTTGCGTGTTTCTCTTTGCTGCCCGTCATGGCTGAGAGAGAATTCCTTTGGCGCTATCGAACAATCCCTCGGTGCTCAGCAAAAGTCCCGGGCGCAGAGCACTCCTTGGCCGAGGGCGACAGGCCAGATCAGGAATCATCCGCACCGAAGCTGCGCCCGTGTGCCTCTGGCCTCATCCACGCCTGAAGCGTAGCAAACTGAAAATGCTCTGCATGATGTTTGAGCCGGGCGAGCGCTCGAACAGTCCCGGGGCTCTCTCGGTCCTGGCCGCTTGCGAGGATCGCCTTTGTTCAGATCTGGCTTAGTTGGTATTAGCTGTTCAAGTCAGTGATCGGCGGGGCAGCATGGGGAATTTGTCATCAGAAGCTTACCTCCACTCCTGCCGATGATTGCCAGATGCTCTGGCCCCAACAGGAGCTCAAATCTCGAAAGTTGATCCGCCCTTGCCAGCAGGTAATACCGGCTCGGCCGGGCCCAGAGCGTCTTCAGCTTCTGGTCATCAAGGAAGATGTCCGGAACGCCTGGCGCGTTCGAGCCATACTCCAGGTTGTTCCATTTCCCATTGAGAAGAAGCTCTGGACGGTCTGTGTAGAAAGGCACCGAAGAGAACCAATAGTAGTTGTGGTCGATCACCAGTTGCCCGGCAGGCGCCGCAAGAATCTTCTCGGAGAGATCCCGTGAAGACAGCAGCGGGTCGAACTTGACCATGGCCAGGCGAGCGGCCTGAAAGAACACGATCATCATCAACGCAGCGCTCAAATATGTTCCCATCGAGAAATTCCTGCGAGCAGTAACGAACGCTCCGACCGAACCCAGCATGAACCCGATGCCGGCAATCGCCAGCGGCAGCCGCAGGTAGGCAAACGAGCTGAGCGTCAAATCTTCCATGTGGCCAAGCGACAGCTTGTAGGAATTGGGATGAACGGCCAAGGCGGCCGTAATGTCTCCCGGTGTCGCCAGATGCTGCACTGCGAAGAGGATCGCCAAGCAGGCCATTCCGGCCGCGCCTGCGATCGCGCCCAGGGTCCAACTGCCCTTACGGACCCAGCCGTTCTCCTCGGCCATGGCGCTTGCGAGCAGCAGAGCCAGTGCGGGATAGCAGGGCATGGAGTAGTATTCCTGCGTCGTCGAGAAGGTGAAGAACACCAGGACAAACCCGATCCAGCACAGCGCAAGGAGGCGCGCTCGGCCTGCGCGCGAGCCCGGCTTGAAACTGAGTTTCGCCACAGCAGGCAGATAAACGCTCCAGGGAAAAAGCCAGACGAGATGAAACAGCCAGAACCAGAGTCGAGGTACCGTATCGTAGTCGCGCGGATAGCGCAGATTCAGGAAACGAAGAAGCTGTTCGTTGACGAAGTAGAACCACAGGAAGCCGTGATAGTGGCCGGCCATGCTCTTCAATGTCCAGGCGAAGTAGGGAGGGTTCTCAAGCGTTGCCAGGATGTGCCAGGGCGCCGCAATCACGAGCAGGATGGCCATCCCCGCGAGCGGCCTCAGCCTCTTCCATGTGGCCCAGGAAAAGAGCTGCCGGGTACACAACAGAAACACCACTGCGGCGCCGATAGGGAACACAATGCCGATCAGGCTCTTCAGCAGCAGGCCAAGCCCAAGGCTGGCAAAGAAGATGTAGGCCCAGAGCGCGGGATGTTTCTCCTCGTCATCGAACACGCGCAGAAACGCCCACATCGCCAGTGCGATGACCAACGTGAGCATGACATCCGGAATGAGAATCCGCGTGAACAGCCAGATCCCCACGCAGCTGGCCATCACCAGGCCCGCGCAAAAGCCTGCCCGCCTTCCAAAGGCCCACTTGCCAAACGCGGCCGTCAACAGCGCCAGGCCGATTGCGGCGAGAGCAAACGGGATTCTCGAAGACCAGTCATGGACTCCGAACAACTTGTAACCGGTGGCCGTCAGCCACCAGGAGAGCGGCGATTTCTCCAGATACTTGACCCCGTCCAGCCGCGCCGTCACCCAGTCCCCGGAACTGAACATCGTTCGGGCGATCTGTGCCTCGACCGCGTCGGTATCGTCCATCAGGTAGGGAGGCGAAAGAATGCCGGTAAAATAGATGACACCCGCGACCGCGAAGACCACAGCCAGCGAAACACCCCAGGGCATGGATCGTTTTTTATGGACCAACAGCATACTCCTCGACGGCAAAACTCGGGAAGGCTGTTGCCCACCTCGTCCGCCCAGTCACCCCGTGCGCGTTTTGTGCGAATGGGAGAAGGTGGAAAGAATATTATTGCACTAAACTGGTAGACGGACGGCCGCTCGCGAAGCTGGCACCAACATCGGAGATGGATGAGAACACAGTGCCGCTGCTGAAGCCTCGAAGTTGGAGTCGCCGATTCCGCCTCGCCGTCATCGCCGGCGTAACGATCGCTGCAATCATCGTCCTGATCGCGGCGCCACGCCTTCCACTCGATGCGCACTATCACGACTTTGCCGACGCTCGAACCATTTTCGGTATCCCCAACGCTCTCGATGTTCTATCAAACATTCCATTTCTGATCGTTGGGCTTTGGGGAGTGTGCTGGCTTCTGGCGCCATCCAGCCGCGCGGCCTTCACCGACAACAGGGAGCGAATCCCATACCTAGTGTTTTTTGCCGGGGTGGCATTGACCGGCGCAGGCTCCTTCTGGTACCACCTCGCACCGTCCGACTCCAGGTTGCCCTGGGACCTGCTCCCCATGACCTGTTCCTTCGTGTCCATGGTGGTTGTCACTTTCATGGAGCGGATCAGCGTGCGGGTTGGAGCAATCGCCCTGGTTCCTCTTCTCCTGCTCGGAATAAGCAGCGTCGCCTACTGGTCGATTTCGGAGTCTCACGGCCATGGCGACTACAAGTTCTACCTCTTCGTGCAGTTCTTCTCTCCGGTTGTCCTGGGGTTGATCGTGACGCTGTTCTCGCCCCGCTACACCGGGATGCGCTATCTTGTTGTAGCGTTCAGTCTCTTTGTTGCTGCGAAACTATTCGAGCTGTTCGATGGACAGATCTATAGTTGGGGAACCTTGGTCAGCGGGCATACACTGAAGCATCTTACCGCTGGAATCTCCTGCTACTGGATATTGAGGATGCTCGAGGTCCGGCATCCTCTCGCCGAAGCGCGCGTGGCGGCAATCGAACCCCGGCACGGTGCGAGCCTCGCGGACCAGAAACAGGCCTAGCGGGTGATTACTGTAGCGTGTCTTGTAAATCGTAAAACGACCGAACTAAGTACTTATCTTTGAGCGAATCCCGCGCACTTCTTGCGCGGGATTGTGTCTTACCCAACCCCACGTGGGTAAGACAACTTTGCCCCACTAACTTTTTCAAATGACAACCTTTTGCCCGTGCGCTTACTCGCCTCCCAGTAAATTCCCGCTAAGTTGTGCTCTAATTTTATTCAGGAGATGCCTTGAAATCGTCCCTTCTCTCTCTCTTGGTTTGCCCCGCCTGTCAACATCTGTTCGACGTTGAGCCAAAAACCGTCGAAGGTTCCGAAGTCATGGAGGGCAGCCTCGTATGCCAGGGCTGCAAGTGGCGCGCGTCTATCCTCCGCGGGATTCCACGCTTGATTCGAGGAGCTCTGGATGAGGAAAAAAAGGCGACGGCTGCGGCGTTTGGCTATGAGTGGACGCACTACTCGGAATTAACTGACGCAGACAAGCAGGAGTTCCTGGCCTGGATCGCGCCGGTCACGCCCAAGGATTTCAAAGACCAGGTTGTGCTCGATGCCGGTTGTGGCAAAGGGCGGCACATCTTCCTGGCAGCTCAGTTCGGAGCCCGCACCGTCGTCGGCGTCGATTTGTCCGACGCCGTGGAAGCAGCTTTCCAGAACACGCGGCACCTGCCGAATGTCCATGTCGTTCAGGCCGATATTCTGGACCTCCCGTTCGCCGATCCCTTCACGCTGGCCTACAGCATCGGAGTCATCCATCACCTGCCCGTGCCCAAGTCGGGCTTTGCTGCTCTTTTCAGCCATGTCGCGCCGAACGGCCGCGTATCGACCTGGGTCTACGGGAAAGAAGGCAATTTATGGATCGAGAAACTCGTCGATCCAATTCGGAAGAATGTCACTTCCCGGCTGCCCCAATTTGTGACTCGGTGCCTTTGTCTTCCGCTCGCAATCACGCTGTATGCCGGCCTGAAGTTGCTGTATCAGCCTGCCCGCAGCTGGCCATGGCTCAAGCGCCTTCTACCCTATTCTGAATATCTCTGCTCCATCGCCGACTACTCGTTTGCCGAGAACTTCTGGAATGTCTTCGACCAGTTAGTCGCGCCTACTGCCTTCTACCACAGCGAGAAAGAGGTGGTGAACTGGTTCTCCACCGCAGGTGCAAACAAGGTCGAGATTGAGCGCCACAACGGCAATAGTTGGCGCGGCACCGGCTTGGTGCCGCACAACTAGCTGCTATCCGGGGCAAAGATCGATTTCTTTGAATTCACTCCCGTCTCGTGAAGCCTGGCTTCCCCTTGTTCGGAGTAGAAGCCGGCAACCATATCCGGCATACGGCTGAGGCGTTGTTGGTGCGTCTCGACAGAGGGAACCAGCAGATTTCCATCGTCGACGCGTTGCTCATTTTTTGACAATCCTCCCCTCCCTAACGAAAGGAAGGAGATTCCTGCCGGACTCAGAGAGCGCCTCGGTGGGTTCCTGCTGCTGGCCCCATTCGAGCAGGGCGATCCGGGCCTCGCCGGCCCTTGGGTACTCGACAAACTTGGTAGTCCAATGCAAGAGCTTGGGTATCGCTCCTCTAAAGACAGTATTGCACAGTGCATCCGCTCTCTACGTCCACGCCCTGAAGGACGGGGCTTTTCGAGGATAGCCGGTAAATGGCATTGCCGGTCTCGGTGCGTAGTTTTTTGTGCTGCATCGATTCCTTGGCTGTGGCTTCGTTCGGTGGCGGACCACTGGCAGTCTCGACCGTCTCTCCATGCCTGATGCGTTCAACCGCGAGATAGAGATCGATGCCCACAACGGCTTGGTCGGTCAGCTCTTTCCCAGAAATACCAGGACTACGCCGATGGCCACCAGCAGTACGCCGATCCACCGCTGCTTACTCACTCGCTCATTGAGGAAAACAACCCCTCCGAGTGCCCCGGCGGCATAACTCAACGCTGTCACGGGAACGACAAAGCTGACGTTATAGATCGATAGCGCGCCAAGCAGGGAAAAAAAAGCCAGCGCACTCATTCCCACTCCCGCCCACATCCACGGCTGACGCAGAGATCGTAGAATGACCCTGACAATCTCCTTGGGACGGAAACTGGTCGCTTCGCCGACACTCTTCATGGCCCGCGACACGCAGAGTTCGCCGCCTGTCCCGGCAGCAACAATCACCGTAAACAGAAGCAGGGTTCGCAACTTATGCCTCGCCCTCGAGCGGCTGAGCGGTGGTTCGCGGGCTGGTGCGGCTGACGACGAAGACTCCCAGCGAGATAATCGCAATCCCAGCCCAATGCAGCAGCGTCACCTTCTCGCCCAAGGCAAAGTAACCCAGCAGCGCCACCACTCCGTAGGCCAGCGACGAGGCCGGCTGCACAAAGCTATAGTCGGCCCATGAAAGTACCAGCATGTAGGAGATGAACATCGTGACCAGGGAGCCGATGCCCAGCCAGATGAACGGAGAGGCGAAGATCCTCACCGCCTCACTGAGCAGTTCGGATGGAGGCCACGCAACCGGAGTCCCGACGCCCTTCATCCCTTTGGCGAGCAGCACATTGCCCAGCGGACCGGTGAAGATCATCACCACAATCATCAGGAAGGTCTTGACCCGCAGCTGATGGTGCGACAATTGAGGCTCAGCCCCTCCGACCATGGCTTTTGTAGACACTCACCTATTGTACCGGCTCCGCGCTCCGGCAGGTACTCCCTCACGAGTCAAAGGTGCGTCGATCCGGGTATCTATGCTAGCGTCAAACTAAGTGTCCGCCGAGGAAGGCAGGCAATCTCCTGGGGTTGATATTACGTGTGCGGCATAGTCGGATATACGACCAAAGCGTGGAATCCCGGCCCAGAGCGCATTGGCGAGGCCACCGGTACCCTGCTTCATCGCGGACCGGATCAGCAGGGAGTCTTTTGCTCGGCCTATTGCTCGCTGGGCGCAACCCGGCTCAAGATTGTTGACCTCTCTGCCGGCGATCAGCCCATCCTTTCTGACGATGGCGATGCCGTCATCGTCTTCAACGGCGAAATCTACAACCATCTCGAGATCCGTCAGACGCTCGAATCACTCGGCCACCGCTTCGCCACCCATTGCGACACCGAGACCGTCCTGCATGCGTTTCTCGAGTGGGACACCGGCTGTTTCGAGCGCCTGCGCGGCATGTTTGCCATCGCCATCTGGTCGAACTCCGAGCGGCGCCTGGTCCTCGCGCGCGACCGCGTAGGAATCAAGCCTCTGTACATCGCCGAGCGCGGCGAAGACCTCTTGTTTGCCTCCGAGCTGAAAGGCATCCTCGCTCATCCCGAGTTTGAGCGGTCGCTCAGCTTGCGCGGACTGGACTGTTTTCTATCGATGAACTATGTGCCGGCGCCGTGGACGCTGATCGAAGGGATCGAAAAGCTTCCGCCCGGCCACTGGCTCGAATGGCGCGATGGCCGCATCAGCAGTGGCGCTTACTGGCGCCTGCCCGAGATCGCGCCGAAACCGATGCAGCTCGAAGATGCCAAGGCCGAGCTCGATTGGCTCCTCAAGGAATCCGTTCGCGACCACATGATGTCGGACGTGCCGCTCGGCGTATGGCTCAGCGGTGGCATCGACTCGACCACCATTCTGCATTATGCCTCTGAAGCCTCCAGCTCCCGGCTGCGCACCTACTCCATCTCCTTCAAGGGGCGCAGCTTCGATGAATCGGATTCCATCCACGAAGCCGTAAAACGATACGGCACCGAGCATGAGCAATTCGACCTGAATCCCGACGAGGATATTGAGGGCGCCGTTCGCGAGCTTTGCTACTATTCGGACGAACCCAGCGCGGACTCCGGCGCCTTGCCGGTATGGTTCCTGTCTCGTCTGTGCAAGAAGCATTGCACGGTTGCCTTCAGCGGCGAGGGAGCCGACGAGATTTTTGGCGGCTACGTCACCTACCGCGCCAATCCGATCGCCCAACGCCTCAGAAACGCACCCTCGGCGCTGATTCGAATCGCCCTGCGAGGACTCAACGCGTGGCCCGTCTCCAATGACAAGATCAGCTTCGAATACAAGTTGAAGCGCCTTCTCGAGGGCGCCCTGCTGCCCGCGGAGCAAGCGCATGTCTACTGGAACGGAACGTTCTCCGAGGTCGAGAAGGCTCCTCTGCTGCACCAGCCTCTGCCGGCCGCACTCCGAGCCGTTCTTTCGCCCCTGGGCGCTGCTCTACCCGGGGACGGCGTCGCGCCCTTCCTCGGATTCGATCAACGCTACTACCTGCCCGATGACATCCTGGTCAAATCCGACCGCATGAGTATGGCCCATTCTGTTGAGGTGCGTCCGCCTTTCCTCGACCACCGTATCCTCGAATTTGCCGCAGGCATCCCGACCGAACTCAAGATTCGTGGCAGTCGCCAGAAGTACGTGCTCAAGGAGCTGATGAAGCCGAAACTCAAGGTCCCCATCGATCAGCGCAGGAAGATCGGTTTCGATATCCCCACCCACGACTGGTTTCGCGGACCCCTTCGCGGGTTGCTGATGGACACTTTCCAGTCCGCCCAGGAGGAACATGCGGACGTGTTCAACTTCGACGCCATCTACGAACTGACCAGGCTGCACATGACCCGTGCCATCAACGTTGGCTACCACCTCTGGGGCCTCATGATTCTTTTCCTGTGGATGAAGAGGTGGAACATACGGTCGACTCCCATGCGTGTGGTGGGGCAGGAGACGCTCGCGACCGGGCGGTAACAGGGGTGGTTCGCCGCACTCCCGCCGGCCTCTCGCGCCGCAACCTCGGACACGCTGGTGTGACACCATCCATGGAGAAGTTCGCCTGTGTTGCCCTATATTCGCTGCAACGGCATTCACGCTTGCGATAACCGCGTCGCGCCATCGGGGCGGTCAGGCGTGTCAGGCGGCCCGGGAAGATTTTTTGCTTTTGCCGAGAAACTTTTTCCCGCCCTGAGGCGTTTAAGAAAAGATGACTTGTGAGAAAAGCACGCCTCGGGTGGATGCATCCAAACAGTACAATGTACTTGTGCCTCAATACGTCTGTCTAACCATCAGCAATTCGAAGTGAGGAGCCAGCAGGTGTTCAGGCAACAGATAAAACCCTCAAGTTCGGCAAATAAAGAGCGAAATGTCGCATCAAGCTATACGGTTTGCATGCAGAAAATGGTGATCTTTGAGGATCTCCCTGCCAGCCCATTTGCTATTTATTCGCCCGCACAGAATTGTTGTCTTAACAATATCCAAGTAGCGGAGACACTATGAAAATTGCTGTTCTGGGTGGTGATGGGTACTGCGGATGGGCCACAGCTCTGTATCTTTCAAGAAAAGGGCATTCGGTTGCCATTGTCGACAACTTCTCCCGCAGACTTTGGGATTTTGAGCTTGGCGTGCAGACACTGACACCGATAAGACCGCTCACGGAGCGGCTGTCGGTGTGGCAGCAGCTGACCGGCAAGGTGATCGACCTGTTTGTCGGCGACGTGACCGATTATGACTTTCTCTCCTCCTTCGTCACCACGTTCCAGCCCGATGCCATCGTGCACTTCGCCGAGCAGCGCTCCGCGCCCTATTCGATGATTGACCACAAGCACGCCGTCTTTACGCAGGTCACGAATGTCGTCGGCACCCTCAATTTGCTGTTTGCCATCCGGGAGCTGGCGCCGGATTGTCACATCGTGAAATTGGGAACCATGGGCGAATACGGCACGCCGAACATCGACATTGAGGAAGGTTTTCTCACGATCGAGCACAACGGCCGCAAGGACACGCTTCCATTCCCCAAACAGCCGGGCTCATTTTATCACCTCTCCAAGGTCCACGACAGCCACAACATCATGTTCGCCTGCAAGATTTGGGGGCTTCGCGCCACCGACCTCAATCAGGGGGTTGTCTACGGCACGATCACTGACGAAGTTCTGATGGACGAAGCCTTGATCAACCGCTTCGACTACGACGAGGTCTTCGGCACCGTGCTCAACCGTTTCTGCGCCCAGGCAGCCATTGGCTGCCCCCTGACGGTATATGGCAAAGGCGGTCAGACCCGGGGCTTCCTCGACATTCGTGACACCGTGCGCTGCATCGAACTGGTCTGCCTGAACCCCGCCGAGCGCGGCGAGTTCCGCGTCTTCAACCAGTTCACTGAGCAGTTTTCCGTGCTTGAACTCGCCGAGATCATCCAGACTGTCGCCGACGGGATGGGCCTGCGCGTGGAGATCAACAACCTGCCCGATCCCCGCGTGGAGGCCGAAGCGCATTACTACAACGCAAAGCACTCCAAGCTGTCCGATCTCGGGCTCGAGCCGCATCTGCTCTCCGACTCGCTGGTGGATTCGTTGATCAACGTTGCCCTGCGCTACCGCGACCGGATCGATCCCGCAACCTTCGCACCCCAGGTCAGTTGGCGCAGCCCACGCAATCGCCGCCGCATCTTGCCCGACGATGCGCTGTTGATGAGCGAGCCCTTCGTGCAGAAAACCGTCTGAAGCGGGCCGGACCGTCCTAGTCGGTGGATCCGGAGGGAATCAGTTCGCCGTTGACAATCGCGTAATCGTGGCCTCGCCAGCGGATCGTACTGCGCGCAAAGCTGGCCAGCCAGATCCCGGTTGCCATCGCGTCCCATAGCGGAATATAAAGTAGCTTCCCCCACACTCCGGACTGCTTCAAACCCGCTCGGCCCACCAACAGCGTGAGCACTGACCGCGCAAAAAGATAGCCGCCGAGATAACCTCCAGCCACCGCTGCCGTCGGCTGGAGGACAACCGCCAGCAGCGCCCACGGCAATCCCAGCGTGAACACCAGTCCCAGGTGTCCCCAGGGCCGCATGTGCCGCATCACCGTGATCAAGCGCAGACGCTTCGGGAACAGTTCGCGCAGCGACTGGTAAACGGGAACGGTGGAGATTGCATACGGCAGCAGCACCACCTCGCGTCCCTGCTCCGCAATCAGCCGTCCGATCAGCGGATCGTCCGCCGGCTTGTTCGCGATCGACGCATAGCCACCGAACTCCCGCAGGTAGGATCGCGTGGTCGAGATCGAAGGCCCCAGCGCGAATTTCACCCCTTCCAGTTGCCACGCCACCAGGATACCCGGGTAGAAATCCGACAACATCCCAATGTCCTGCAACCGCTGCACCCAGGTCGTTTCGTCGGTGGGCACATAAAAGCAGGTGGCCGCCCCAACCTTCGCGCTCGCCAGCGGCGCAATCAGGCGGCGGAGATAAGTCGGATCCACGCGCACATCGCTGTCGCTGATGACCAGATGCTCATAAGCCGCCTCCTCCACCAAGCGCGCCAGCTTGGCAACTTTATCGTTTGTCGCTCCGCGTCCTGATCCAACCACGATGCGAATCTCGGTATCGGGAAAGTCATGCTTCAGCCGATCGAGCACCGGCATCGCCGGATTACTTTCATCTCCAACGCAGAACAGGATCTCGTAGTTGGGATAATCCTGCCGGCAGAAGCTGGCAAAATTCTCGTAGGCGCCAGGATCAAGCCCCCGCACCGGCTAGAGGTTGCTAAGCGGCGGCAGAAACGACTCCTCGGCGTCTCCTCTTCGCCTCGTCGTCCGGAAGAAGCGCAGACAGCTGAAAATCGCCAAGCCATAGTAAATGAAAGGGATCGCGGCGATCCCGAGGAATACCGTTCGCATGGACGGTAGCGCTAACCACATTTGGACCTTTCCACTCAGCAATTTCGTCAGTGTATCGCGAACGGCGCTCCACCGCGAACCGAGCTGGCCATCGAATCGCGCGCTGCTTCGCCCAACTAGAAAAGATAATCAAAATCGAATAACTCGTGGCGCCCATAGTTGCCGAAAAAAGTCCCGTAGAGCGGATCGCCGCTGTTCGAGTGGACCTGTAATGGATTGTCGTGATTGGTTAAATTGCGGAAGGTCAGCGAAAATCGCACCGCATGTTTCGGGCCAATATTGAAGTCCTTGGCCGCGCGAAGGTCCGCCGTGAAGTAGCGCGGATAGCGCGGCTGCGCCGCCGATCCGAGGTCTATGTAGTTCTGCAACTGGTCAACAGGCTGCCAGGTGAAGCCGTTCCGATACTCGATGCGTGGCGAAAGATGGATGCGCCACGGCAGTGCAGAGGTGCCCCAAAACAGCAGCCGATTCGGAATCTCCCCGGCTGTGTGCGCAACAATCTGCGAACGCACCACCGGAAACGGAAAATCGCCCAGGTAGCTCGATGCCTCCGTGATGTCACCCACGGCAAACTGCCGCACGTAGGAGAAGAAGAACTGATGCTCCTTGTCCGGTCCGATGCGCGATGTCACCTCCAGTTGGTGGCTCTCAAGCGTCCCCGAGTCGGCGAGCACCATCGCGCTCTGGCTCGCACTCACCTCGGGCGTCAGCGTCAACTGGTCGTGGCCATCCGCGTGGAGATAGTGCAGGCGAAAGGTTAGAAACCGAGTTACGACGTGCTCTCCTTCGACATTCCAGGCCAGATTATACGGTGCGAAGTTGCCGCTCTGCTTTTGTTCATGGACGAGCGGAAATCCGGACAGTGGAGCTTGGCTGATCACGTTGACATACTGCCGCGGCCCGTCCGTGATGTTGCCGTTGCCGTCATAGGTCGTGATAGTCTGCCGCGGATAGTTGCCAAACGCGTAGGTATCCAGCGGAATCGAATCGAAGAAGACCCCGATCCCGCCGCGCACGATCGTCGAACCATCCTTCGCGGGCGACCATGCCAAACCCAGCCGGGGCGCAACCCGCGAGGTATGCGTCAGCGACTGATCCTCAAAGCGCGCCCCCGCATCGATGGCAACGTGCTCGCCCAGAATCCAGTGGTCCTGCGCGTAGACCGCCGGCTCCAGGTCCGCGAGATCGAAGAAACTGCCGCCGGTAAAGGAGATCGTGCGCAGCAGCTGGCCCGCGCCGTTGACGATCTGGACGTCGCGGTTGCTGACCGCCCCTTGGTCTTCCGCATGCGCGACGATGCTGCCGAGCTGCAGAACATGTTCGCCATGCCAGTGACTGACAGCGGGCGACCAGGTCTCCAGCCACTGAAAGCGCGTCGCCTCGCGGCTCTGCTGGTTGAAATAGCTCCCTGAATCCCCCACCGGCGACAGCACCATTGTGCTCTGCGCCTGGCCATTCACGCGGGTGGCCACCCGTGTCCCCGCGAAGGTGGACGAAATCAGGCCGCCGTCGACCGCAAAGCGATGCGTGATCGTTCCGGTATCCTCGTGGTAGGCGGCATTGGGAGTCACCGGGATCGGATCGAAATAGTTCAGGTTGGCGAATTCAATCGAATGGGGCGCAAAGTGCAGCGTCGCCGTCACCGTATTTCGCGAGCCGAGCAGAGCGTCTCCCTGCGTGAACGAATTAATCGCCTTCGAGCGCGTCTCATTCACCGGAAAAGGAAGCGTGCGTACCTCGGCATTGTCGATCAGGTACTCGAGCCCTTCGACAATGTACAGACGATTGCGCAGCAGTGGGCCGCTCAGGTTCAGGCGCGGCGCCGCGTCGCGCAACCCCTCAAGGTGGCCGCTGCGAATGCGAAAATCAGGTAGCGGATCGTTCAGGTTGTAGTCCCATTTCGTGCCGCCCCGGCGTGTCTCCGCGCTGACCACGCCGGCCTCAAAACTGCCGTACTGCGCCAGGTACGGCGACTGCATCACCTTCAGCAAATCCACCGAGTCCACCGGGATGCTGAGCCCGAAATCTCCTGTCGCGGGGTTGTTGACGATGACCGAATTCACCACCAGGCTGCTGTGTCCTTCATCCAGCCCGGAGATCTGAACCCGCCCGTCCGGCGTACGAATCACTCCGGGCATCAGCGGCAGCGCGTCGATCAGCGTGTTCGGACGCAGGGGACCATTCTTCGCCTCTTCCACCGCCATCTTTGTTTCGCTGCTGGAAGACTCCGTCAACGGTGCAGTCGCCGTACTCTGGACCGTCACACTCTGCTGCACGCTCGGCGCAGGAGTCAGCGAGATCGCAAGGCTGCTCTGCTGCTTCGCGTCGATGTCCATCTCGGCGGTCAGGTAACCCGCCAAGCGCGCCGCGACATGCAGCGGCCGAGTATCGCCGCACTCCAGCGTGCCATGCCCCGTGCCGTCAGTCGTTGCCGAGCAGACCACGCCCGTCGGGGAACTGCCTTCCACCTTCACACCGGGCAAAGCATGTCCATTCGCACCCACGGTGGATACGCTGATCGCGCCCGGGCCGACGGACTGACTCAACGCTCCCCCCGAGCCGCCCAGGGCCATCGCGAACAGCAAAAAAACATCGCGGCTGAACAACCGCCGGCGTTTGGTGACGTTCTGCCGAACTGAAATATTCGGTGTCAAACCCCGATCCTGCCATCTTGGGAAAATTGGGCGATCGCGTCCTGGCTAAGTGGCTATCCGGTCTTCCCGGTGCGTCTTCGCTCAAACCTCCGGGGAATCCCCAGAGTTGGAGTCAATTCCTCACGGAACGATTCAGCCTGCGACCAACTAGGATGTTCACACTGGAATTAGAATACCGTTTCCCGCGCGGTTCCTAGCGATCGAACGCCGCCCGCATCAACGCATAGATCCCTTCCTAAGGGATTGATTTTGTTGTAATTGCCATCTTGAGTAGGCTTGATCGCGAACGAAACGCAGTAAAAGGAGATGCTTCCAGACCGAGCACCAAGATATGGGATGAGCAGCTCTTTCGGGCCGGAGAGAGACCATCCCTATGAAAGAGTCGATGCATCACCAGAGCGGCGATGTTTCTTCGAAACAGTCCAGGAGCGAAGGGATTCGCCCCGCGCGTTGGCAGCATGCAACAGGGACACGGAGCCGAAGGTCTTGGGCGACGACACTCCGTTTTGCAGGGCACGCGAATGCCAAACTTGGCTTCCCGGAGTTGGGATAGCAGCTCATCGATCAAGCCCCGGAGAGGTCCCGTTCTCTGATCTTTTCGCCCGACAAGTGCGGTTTCGATGTGCAGATAACGGTCCGCCAGTCGCTTGAAGACGGCATCGGAAGGTGCCAGACGGGCTGCCGGGCGTGGGACCAGACCCTTGCTGAAGCCATGAGCAACGTACTCGAAGAAATGGCCCGCGCCGCACCGCGTCCTGGAGGATCGAATGGGCGCTGACGCTAGGGAAAGATTTCACCACGCTTGCGGGAGGGGAAGTCTTCCTGGGCGGAACGGAGCCGAGTTCACGCACCGCGTCCGAGAAAAACAGGAGCAATGTGCCGATCGAATAGGTTCTCGGTCACATTCTTCGCGATCACTGCTTCGTTGGCTCCGAGCAGGCCGGTAAATCGTGTCCCCATTTTGGCGGCGACCTTGAATCCGACATGCAAGAGCTGGCGCAGGCTGCTGTTGTAGGTTGCTGCTCCTTCTACATGACGCAGAGCCGAAGCGTATTGGCCGGAGGACCACCCGCGGACTTCGTTCGGAGACGGAAGCCTGGTTGGGTCGATCTCGATGACGGTCGCATAAGGCGCACAGAGTTCAACGCGGTGCCGAAACGCCTCGGAGTAAATATCCTTTACAAGCTCCAATCCATCGTCTCCCCCCTCGGCCAGACCGATCAGCTCTTCGAGCCAGGTCGTGCCCGCAGTCTTCAAATGCACTCCGACGTCGAACTCTTGCATGAGGCCAAAAATGGCCGGATAAATCGAGAACTTGTCGCTGCCGGAATGGATGCTGAGCTTGAGATTATGAGGCAGACCGTATTGACGCACTGCGTATTCGATCGCCGCGATGTCAAGCGCCATCTCGTGCTTGAATCGCGCAACGTCTCCCTGGTAATCGACACCCTTGTTGAAGCGCCCGCTGAACTTGGGGGCAATGGTCTGGATCGCTATGCCCTCGTCGGCGATTGCAGCGAGGATGATCAGAAGTTCAGCAGGGCTTTGCGCACGGTCGGTTTCGTCCATCGAAACTTCGGGGATGAAGTTACCGGCGCCCTTGGCCTTCTCGATCTTCCGATAAACTTCGCCGGCCTTCTTCACAGCAGCAAGAAACTTTTCAGCAGTTTGCCGCAGATGTTCCGGCGTGATTTCAAGAGCCTCATCTGCGCCCCGCATTTGAATGCGCCCCAATAGCTCCGGGTGCCGCTTGACGAAGCTGCTGATTTCGGCCGCGTCGGCCGCTTGACCAATGGCATCAGCGACATCGATCGTATAGAAATCACAGGGGGCGAAAAAGCGTTCGACGGTTTCCGAAGTAATATGGTCGGCGTCGCAGAAGTAGGGCAGGTTCCAGTTGAGCGCCTTGACCGCGGTGTCAGCTGCAACTCGCACTGAGGAAGGCTCAGATCCGATGATGGTGTGTTCGCGATTCGACTTATTCCAGACAGGGACTACCTCGATTCCGTTTTGGAGGGCCTGCACACATGCCTGCAATTGTGCTTTTGCCTGATGCGCAAATCTGTCCCCGGTCCCAATCGAATACTTGTTGAGCGTCAAACCGTGATTTTCCATAGTCTCACCTAAGCCTGTTTTGTCCGGTGAAGGGCGAACACGCTGAGACGGGTCGCCGCCGGATTCCCCTTCCATATGAATGAATCAGCCGGACTCAAGCGCACCGACTGGTCTGAAGATTCGGGTCACTTACCCCTTGCAGAGGTCTGACCGCTAGTATACATAATAGAGATCGGCGCCGATGTTTGGTGCGAAGTTTTTTCAGGCAGAGGCGGCCGGTCAATGCTAATCTCGTTTTGCTCCTATTCGCTGGGATAATCGAGGATTGCTGACGATTATGAGAATGAAACAGGATGTTATTGATACCCATCGAACGATGCATGTGGTTAACCACATTCGCTCCATGATCGAGAATGGATCCCTGAAACCGGGAGACAAAATTCCCCCGGAGCGCGAATTTGCGCGGTCGCTCAAGATGAGCCGCGCCAGCCTCCGTACCGGAATCGGTTATCTGGCGGCAATGGGCGTCATCAGCGTGCGCCATGGCATCGGAACCTTTGTCGCTGACGGGCCTCCGGAATTCGCCAAGGCCTATCTCGGTTTTATGGGAGCGCTGCATGGCTTTCAGCCCTGGCAGATGTGGGAAGCCAGGCTGATTCTTGAGGGAAACCTTGCTGCGTTTGCGGCCGAGCGGGGTAAGGAGGAAGACCATGCCGCGCTGGCCGAAGAGGTCGCCGAGATGTTCGCCGCAGTGGGGAATCCCACCGAGTATCTCATTCACGACGTGCTGTTTCACCGCATTATTTCGCGGGCATCGGGCAACCCCATCCTGGCGACCCTGATGGAGACAATCACTTCGGCTCTGTACGACAAGCGTCGCAGAACCGTCGAGCACTCGATCGACCTGCGCGAATCTGCGCAGATGCATCGCGAAATTTATCGCGCGATCCGGGCACGCAAGCCAATCGATGCGCACAGGCTCATGGACCAGCACCTGCGCATGGCCGAAGCCGCGCAGGGAATGGAGCGTTCCGCGGAACGGAAGCCTACACCGGGCAATGGCAAACGCGCGAATGGGCACCGGGCCAAACCCACCCAAGCTTGACCGATATTCAGATCTTGTTTGTCCCCGCCCCAGGTTCTCAAGCCGCTTGATTCCTCAGACCAGCTGCAACAACAGGGTTGGCGCTTGTCCCGTCCCCCGGCTACTTTTCGCCTAAAGGTCTGACCGCAGTCGCCAACATGGCCGGGGGATAGAAAGCTAAATTCCATATTACATTGAGGTTAAATCGATAACGAAAGGGTATTGTTTTCCCTATTGACAAGGCTTGCTTTGGTCGAGCACACTATTTGGGTTTTTGCGGTTGGTCAGACCACTGTGTCGAACGGTCGCCGACCGGTCCCGCATCCATGATGCATACCCCAAGGTTCAATCCAAAATTTTCTGGAGGCAATTGCCATGCAATCAGCGGAAGAAAGAGCGTGGGAAATCAGAGCGGTATCGCCGGGAGCCTCTACGGGGTTCCTGCTCAAGCTAGAGCGAATCTGGCTGGCGTTTCTCGTCATCGCCCTCTTGGCCTCGGCCAACGCGAAGGCGCAAATGGGAGGTACAGGAACCATCGAAGGAACGGTTACTGATCCTGCCGGAGCCCTGGTTGCCGGCGTGAGGGTGTCGGCGCGCAATGTGGCTACGGGGTCGGAGATTGTGCGGTCCACATCGAAAAGCGGCGATTACACACTTTCTCCGCTCGATGCCGGGGACTACACAGTTACGGTGTCTTCGCCGGGGTTCGAAAAGCTGGTTCGTGAAAATGTTCACCTGGATGGACTGCAGGTGCTCACGCTTAACCTGGAGTTGAAAATCGGAGCCGCCAACCAGACCGTCACCGTGAGCACAGCGCCGCCAGCGCTAGAGACCGGAGACGCGACATTGGGGGCTGCGATTGACAATGATGTGTACCAGTCGCTGCCGCTTGAGATGGGCGGGGCCAACGGAATCAGCACTGATCAGCGCAGGCCCACCGACTCCGCATTGCTGATGCCGGGCGTAACCAACAACGAAACCAAGAACAACGAATCCGATGAGCCGATGGTCATTAACGGCAATGCCAGTGCCAGCGAGATGTACATCGAGGGCCTTCCGTTCGAGTCGGCTTCGGTCAGCGGCGACCCGCGCTACATCTGGACGGCCATTTCGGTGGAGGCTGTGGATCAGTTCCAGGTAAAGACTACGGCCTACTCGGCGGAATACCAGGGACTGGGCGTGGAGAACTTCACGATCAAGCGAGGTACCAACCAGATCCACGGCTCGTTCTACGAAGTAATGCGCAACACGGCATTCGATTCGGCAGGTTTTAACCCAGCACAATACCCGAGCAACTATGCCATCGTGGCCAAGCAGAACGAGTTCTATAAGCCGCCCGAGCACATGAACGAGTACGGGATGACGATTGGCGGCCCGATCTGGAAGAACAAGATCTTCGTCTTCGGCAACTACATGGGATTCCGTTTCTCCGCCCTAACCTCGCCGCAGACCGAGACTATACCTACGCCGGCAGAACTGTGCGGCGATTTTTCAGCGCTGCCGAACCCTATTTACGACCCGACGACGCAGGTATTGAGCGACGGCAGTTACTCGCGTACGCAATTCAGAGGTCAAAGCTATACCAGTGCCGGTTGCGGAACCGGCCCGGTCACGAATAACGTGATACCGCAAGCCGAGCTTTCTCCTACCGCCAAGTATTTGCAGCAGTACTGGGCGGGTGTGGATTACCTGAATTCAAACCCATCCAACAACTACCAAGGGTCCTATGATTATGGCCTGAATAACTGGTCAACGACAGATCGGCTGGATGTTGACCTCTCGGAAAGGCACAAGCTGTCTCTGATTTTGGCTGCGGGCCGTCAGGGGCTCATCGGCCCAGCCGCAAGCCAGACAACTCAAGTGGGTCCGCTGCCCTACCTTTACTCAAAGACCTACAATCCCATTACCCGGGTAGCGATCTTCCAGGACACATTCGAGATCAACAAGAATCTGCTGAACCAGTTCAACTACGGGATCGGACAATACCATGCGCCCGACAACAATATCACTTTGTTGAATCCAGCGTGGGCGGCCACTGCGTCCAGCATCAGCAACCTTCCCGGCGGAGGACAGGCTCCGGACAGCTTCCCGATCGTCAAGTTCAGCGGAACGGACGCCCCGGCGCAGTGGGGGCCCAATACGGGACAAACTCTGCAGAGCACCGACACCGTTTCGCTGAAGGATAACGTGCAGTGGTTGCACGGCAAGCACTCCTTTACCTTTGGCGGCCAGTACGAGTGGCTTGAGTTCAACGACCTTTTCGCATTCGGAGCAAGCACTCCGCTGACACTGAATTATGCGGTAACCGAAACCGCTCAAGTCAGCGGATCTTCTGCCGCCGTCACGAGCGGCACCGGATTGGCGTATGCCAGTTTCCTTCTCGGCGCCACCGATTCCGGCAGCTATACGCAATATGCCCCGATTGCCCAGGAGACAGGCTCGCGCTACCATCCATTCGCGCTCTATGCCAATGACGACTGGAGGCTGACGACCAAGCTGACAGTCAATCTTGGTCTGCGCTGGGATGTGATGCCTCCCTTCCGTGAAGTGGAGAACCGATACTCGTTCCTGAATCCAACCATGAACAATCCGATTACCAGCACTCCCGGGGCATTGCAATTTGCGGGCAACGGGATGGACGGCTGCAATTGCGCCTCGCCGATCAACACGTACTACAAAGACTGGGGGCCGAGGCTGGGTGCGGCCTATGCGCTGGGAAACAAGACCGTGATTCGCGCCGCTTACGGCATCTACTACGCACACGGCGGCGGTACTTCCGGCGGCGCAACCTCTCTGCCCGCCTCAGGGATGGAGCTGGGCTTCTCGGCAGCGCCGAATCCGCCCAGCCCCGGCGATTCGCTGCCTGCTTTCTATCTCAACAACAGCAAATTCAACTCCACGCTCTCAAGCTCTGATTTCGGAGGCAGCGGGTACTCGGTGACCGCTCCGCCGATTTACAGCGCAGCCTACGCAACCTACTATTCCACGATAGCCAAGGCCGCGGGGGCACCCAATTACATCTCTTCGACGGTCTCCTATCTCGATCCGAAATATGGCGGCCGCACACCGACCTTCGAGGGATGGTCCTTCGGATTTCAACGCCTGCTGACGAACGACATTACGGCAACTGCGAGTTACGTAGGCAATCAAGGGCATTTCCTGCTGCCGACAGGCTCGCCGCGCGGCTTCTGGAGCAACCAGCTGAATCCGGCCGACCTCTCGTTGGGAAGCGCAGTTTTGGGCGCAACGGCTACCCCAGCTAATATGCCGTCCGGAGCGTTGCCTTACCCAAGCTTCAACAACAAGGTTGACCAGGCGTTGCTGGCGTTTCCGCAATACAGCGGCGTGACCGACCAGGTTCCTTCGGTCGGCAATTCCAACTACAACGCTTTGCAACTCTCCATTGTGCAGCGGCTCAACCGCGGCATTACCTTCATGCTGAACTACACCTACAGCAAGACGGTGGACGATGTGGGAACCTTCCGCTCTGGTTATGCCATTCCGGCCGGCGCACTGGCTAACAGCTCAAAGGCGTGGCCTATCGATCGCATCGACCGCTCGCGCAGCGTGCAGGACCAGCCGCAGAACCTGGTGTTCACAAGCACCTATGATCTTCCCTTCGGCGAAGGACACATAGGCGGGGTCAACCCGATTGTGCGGAACATTGTGGGAGGATGGCGCATCTCGGATATCTTGACGGTTGACTCCGGAAATCCACTGGCGATCATCGGCGGTTCATCGACGTGCAATGCGCCGGGCCAGGGCACTTGCATGCCCGTTGCCACGCCAGGCTTTACCGGCACCGCGCGGCAAAACGGCGGATGGGGACATGGGGCGACAAGAAACGGCAATGCCGGCACTGTGAATTCTTCTACCGAATTGTCGGCTATCCAATACATCAATCCGGCCGCATTTTCGAACGCAGACAATATTGCTAACCCCAACTGTACGGCAGCTGGAACCGCCTGCGATGGAATGGTGATTGGCAACAGCGCCCGAACTGCTCCTTATGGCCTGCGTGGTCCGGGCAACTACGACATCGACGGCGATCTCCGCCGGACATTCGATCTTTGGAAGGATGGACGGGTGAAATTCGTCTTCGAGGCCAGTGTTTTCAACGCAGTCAATCATGTGTGGTTCGGCAGTTCGGCGAGCACTGCGGATGGTTCAATCGGTTCAACCACGGGTTCTCCCAGCCTGGGGGTGGTGACCGGACAGGCAAACAGCCCGCGTCAATGGCAATTTGCCGGGCACGTTAATTTTTGAGACTCAGCCGCGTCTCATCATATCGAGAGGGGCCGCTAACAACGGCCCCTTGACGTTTGTTAGCTGATTTGCTGATAAGCTTTGGAGTCCGAATGATCCCCAATCGCGTTGTTCGAAGGTTGATGACCGTAGCAGCTGTTGCTTTGCATTTGTTTTTCTCCGCCGCGGCGCTTCCCGCCCAGGACACACGCAATGTCGGGGAACCGCATATTCCGCCGCCGTGCGTTACTCTGCAGGCAACCATCGTAGCGACGCAGGGGACAATTAGAGATCGGGATGAGCGGAGGCTGGATACGGAACGTATTCAACACGCAATCGACAAGTGCAACGCGGGAGACGCTGTTGTGCTGCGCGCTCAGGGGCGCAGCAGTGTCTTCCTGACAGGACCGATTGCACTGCGTTCGGGTGTGACCCTGGTAGTGGATGCTCATACTTCGCTCGTGGCCTCCCGCGATCCGCGTGTCTACGACCTTTCACCCGGCAGTTGTGGTGTGGTGAATGAGCGAGGACACGGGTGCAAATCGTTGATCACCGCGAATGGAGCGCACGACAGCGGCATCATGGGCGAGGGTTCCATCGACGGCCGGGGCGGCGCAAAACTACTGGGACAAGAGGTTACCTGGTGGGACCTGGCGCACGAGGCGAAGATCACTGATCGCCAGCAGAGCGTATCCCGGCTTATCTCGGTCGATCACTCCAACGGTTTTACTCTTTATAAGATCACGCTGCGTAACTCTCCCAATTTTCACGTTGCTGTGAACGATACGGACGGATTCACAGCCTGGGGCGTGAAGATCATGACGCCCAAGACCGCGCGCAACACGGACGGAATCGATCCTGGCTCTTCACACAACGTGACGATCGCCCATTGTTCCATTCACACAGGAGACGACGATATTGCGGTCAAGTCGGGCAAATCGGGGCCGGCTTCGAACATCTCGATTTTGCACAATCATTTTTATACCGGCCATGGCATGTCGATTGGCAGCGGAACCAGCGGCGGCGTAGATCACATGGTGGTCGATGACCTTACCATCGACGGCGCAGACAACGGAATCCGCATCAAGTCTGACCGCAGCCGTGGAGGTCTGGTGCATGATCTGCACTATCGCGACGTGTGCATCCGCGATACCAAAAATCCGCTAGTCTTCACGCCGCTTTACACCACGTTCCCCGGAGACCAGCTCCCTGTATATCGGGATATCACGCTTGAGAATATTCACATTCTGACGGCGGGCAGTTACACATTTCTCGGGTTAGATACGGAGCATAAACTTGGATTGACGCTCGACAATGTATTTGCAGATGATCAGGAGCACTCCACCTGGCTTACAAAGGATGCTGATTTCACCATCGCAGGCGGGCGCGGCAATCTTGAACCCAAGGGCGACGATGTGAATGTGAATTCAACAAGCGACTCGTCGTCGGGCAAACCAATCAATTGCGAAGCGCATTTTGTTCCCTTTCCAGATTTGCCAAATGCTCCGGAGATGGCCGGAACCATTCCGCCTGAAGATGAAACGCTTTATGTCGCAGCCGACGGCACCGGCGACTTCTACTCCATCCAACGGGCGCTCGATGCGGCTCCAAAGACTGGCGCGCTGGTGTTGGTGGCTCCAGGCACCTACCGCGAAGTACTCACTATTGACAAGCCCAACATCCGGCTGCGCAGCGCCAACATGGATGCGAGCAAGACGATGGTGGTGAACGATCGCAGCGCCGGCGCCAACGGCGGTACGCTGCACTCGGCCACGGTCAACGTGACTGCCGACAATTTCTTCGCCGAAAACATTACCTTTCAAAACGAATTCAACCGCACCCATCCTCAACTCTCTGCAGGTTCTCAGGCGCTTGCTCTGCTAGTTACAGGCGACCGCGCGGTCTTCCACAACGTGCGCCTTCTGGGCAACCAGGACACGGTTTACTCCGGCAGCCGCAACTGCGCGCCGGACGGAAACCCCTGCATTCCGGCCCGGCAGTACTTCTCAGACTGTTACGTCGCAGGGAATGTCGACTTCATCTTTGGAGATGGGAAGGCGGTCTTCGACCATTGCGAAATTCATAGCACAGCTCATGCGGGAGGGTTTATTACCGCGCAGGGCAAGCACTATCCGGACGAGGATTCGGGATTCGTCTTCGACCGCTGCACGCTCACGTCCGGGCCAGAGGTCACCGGAAGCGTGTACTTGGGCCGGCCATGGCGGCCTTACGCTTCCGTAGTTTTTCTGGATACGCAAATGGGAGAGCACATCGATCCCGCCGGCTGGAGGGAATGGCATCCCGGCGAAACTCATTCGATCGAAACCGTGTTTTATGCCGAATTCAATTCAACAGGACCAGGGGCGCGGCAAGCCCAGCGAGATACGCACACTCATCTTCTGACGCCCGAGCAAGCTACGCAATATGAGCCGTCGGTTTTTCTGCGTGGAAGCGATCACTGGGACCCTGTGAAAACCGAAAAAATCGAGTAGCGTTGGCGCTGGCCTCGCCAGAACTGATGGCACCGCCTGGGATGGAACGTCGCGCGGTGATGAGGGGCTGCTTGATGGCAACGATCAGACCCTGCTCTTGGCGATGAGTGCCGTTACCGAGTAGTCGTTGCCGGAGCAATGCTCCGGGCTGTCCGGATAGCGTGGTGCGCTCATTGAGCATGGAGTCGATACGTTCCTCCAGCTTCTTGCACGCTCCTGCCTTCGATACGGCCCACCTCCACGTAGATCGTGCTCTCGAAGGGCTTTTTCAACGCCAGCAGCTCGCGAAGGTGCCACCAGCTCAATGGCCGTTACGCTGTGGCGACAAGATCCTCCTCGGGCAAGTACCCGGCAAGCTGGATCATCGGCCGCAGATTCTTAGGAGTCAGACCCGGTACCCCACGCGTTGACGGCGACGCATCAATGAGGTTAACGCCGGCTGAGAAAACGCGCGACCGTGGAACTGAGTTTGCCCCAGGGTGGCCCGAGGCGTTCGAAGACGTTGATGAAGCCGATCTGGTGAACGGCGCGTATGTGGCTCATGCGGCGGAACCCATCGCGTCCGTGATAGGCGCCCATGCCGCTTGCGCCAACTCCGCCGAACGGCAGCCCGTCCTGCGCAATGTGCAGCAGAGTGCCATTCAGCGTGACACCTCCTGAGGTGGCCCGCGCGAGCACGAACGCGCGCATCTGTCGATCATGGGTGAAGCAATAGAGCGCCAGTGGCCGCGGCCGTGCGTTGATGAATGCCAATGCCTCGTCCAGGCTCCGGTAAGGGACAATCGGGAGGATGGGGCCGAAGATTTCTTCACGCAGAAGCTCTCCGTCGACGGGCGCGTCGAGCACGACCGTGGGGACCAACTTGCCTTCGATGTCAGCGTTCGCGTCCGTATGGGACAGCACGGTCGCTCCGGCCGCTCTTGCCTCGTCGAGAGCGGCCTTGAGGCGGGTGCGATGCTGCTCTGTGATGATGCTGGTGTAGTCGAGGTTGCCGGCGATGGCCGGGTAGGCGCGCGTGGCCTCCGCAAGGACACGATGTGCGAAGGCCTCGCAGCGCTCGGACGGAACGAGGGCGTAGTCGGGCGCGATGCATGTCTGGCCGGCGTTCAGGAATTTGCCCAGAGCGATGCTGCGCGCGGCCTTTTCGACGGGATAGTCCGGACAGACAATGGCTGGCGATTTGCCGCCAAGCTCGAGCGTGACCGGCGTCAGGTTTTCGGCCGCGGCCCGCATCACCTGCCGGCCGACCGCAGTCGATCCGGTGAAGAGCAGGTGATCGAAGGGCAGGCTGGCAAAGCTGCGTGCAATCTCCACCCCCCCGGTGATGACCGCGATCTCCGAGGGATCATAGCGCTCAGCGATCATGACACGCAGCAACTCGGAAAAGCGCGGAGTGAGCTCCGAGGGCTTGAGCATCGCACGGTTACCGGCGGCGATGGCGTCGAGCAGCGGAGAGACGGTCAACAGCAGGGGGTAGTTCCATGGTGCGACGATGCCGACGACGCCAAGCGGTTCGTACTGTACCCAGGCGCGAGCGGGCTGGAACGCGAAATCGACCGGACGCCGCTCAGGCCGCATCCATGAACGAAGGTGGCGCCGCGTGTGCCGGATGGCGCTGAGGGTGGGCACGATCTCGAGCAGTTCGGTTTCGCTTTTGGAGCGTCCACCGAAGTCAGCGGAGATTGCGCTTGCGATTTCCGTCGCCTTTGTACGCACAAGGTCGCAGAGTTTCTCCAGAGCCTCCCTGCGCAGTTCGAATGCCGGCGCCTGCGTGCTTCGGGATGCAGCGTGCTGAAGTGCGAAAATCGGACGCAGCGCGTCATCGCTCATGCCGCTGCCGGTCTGGATCATGACACCATCGTATTGCGAGCAGTGAAGGTTTTCATGCCCTGATATGAATTTGTCCAATTCCGCAATCGTGATGTTGCCCAGAGGTGAGGGTAAAAAGGCAATCGCACCGACTCGGACGCAAGCATTATTTTCCCCTCAGCCAAGACACTTGGCAAGCTGCTGCTGTGCAACCGCAGAATATTGGGGCAATTGGGGTCAAATCAATACTGCTCCCGGAATCTAAGTATATTATTTTCAATGCATTTCAGGTTGATCTCTGAAGCAGAATGATTGCAAGCGAAATGGCGACGTCGCCTGTCAACGACAGGCCTTGCTGGGCTTCGAGCGCGGGCTCGGGGGGGGACAGCAGGAAAGATGGTTGCTCACTGCCAACGCCGTGAATGGCAATGTCCCGCGGAACCTGCGGTCGGTTTAGGCAAAGCCAACCCTAAGGGCTTCTGAGCGGATACTTACAGCGTCTTCCAATAGGCAATCAGATTGGCCAGTTGAGTGTCGGTGCATCTTTTGCCTGCGGATGTTCGCTTCGGCAATCGCCCCGAAGAATATATCTACCCGACGTCACCAGCGTGTGGAGACAGCGCCTTGGAAGAGAGCCTTTCCCTCTGATATGGACCAAAAAGGGCAAGCGAACTCCATCGATCGAACCTCACCTATCGACAGATAAGAAGCGAGCGGGTGGTGCTCTATACGCGGAAACCGAAATCGGTATGGCGCCAAATGTCGTATTGACGGGCTTTCGGGCTCCTATCGATCGTGCCGTCTTACCCAATCCATGACCTAGAATCGCAGACCGTCTTGTTGTGCCCTTTCGGTGGGATACCGGGTTAGATCCGAGTTCCGGATCCATTTCACAGCGCAAATCTCCCGCTTTGCGAAAAATTTCCATTCCTCCCGAAGAGGCCCTTAGTGTAATTAATTGATCAAGAGATGATGACCAACTCCGTCTAAACTCAATTGCCGCCGGATCGCCGATCACAGGAACAGTTCACGAATTCGCTTTCGGTCAATGCGGGCCGTCGTCGGAGAGCGCTGGATGACGCCACGGAGCAGGAGATGCTTGATGGATCGTCGTAGTTTTTTGGCGAACACGTTGGCGCTGAGCGGGAGCGCGCTATTTCCGCAACGAGGATTTCTGTCGAGTGCGTCAATTAGAGATCAACAGGTTCCCGGGGCTGTTGCAGCTTCTGAAGTTCAAACCGCGCGCTTTCCGGAAGGATTTCTTTGGGGGATGGCTACGGCTTCTTACCAAGTGGAAGGCGCCTGGAACGAAGACGGCAAGGGAGAGTCGATTTGGGACCGCTGTACGCATACCGTGGGCAAGATCAAGGGTGGCGACACCGGCGACGTGGCCTGCGACCACTACCACCTCTTCCCCCAGGATATTGCTCTGCTCCAGCGTCTAAACCAGAAGAGCTACCGCTTCTCGATCTCGTGGCCGCGCATCCAGCCCGTCGGCACCGGGCCGCCCAATCAGAAGGGCCTCGACCACTACAAGCGGGTGATGGACGCTGTACTTGAGGCAGGTATCAGGCCCTTCTGCACGCTCTATCACTGGGATCTGCCACAAGGCCTTGAAGACCGAGGCGGATGGCCCAACCGCGACCTTGCCTCCTACTTCGCCGACTACGCTGGAATCGTGGCCAAGGAATTGGGCGACCGCATCACGGTCTGGGCTCCCTTCAATATGCCCTGGACCTTCACTTACCTCGGCTATGGGACCGGGGCTTTCCCGCCGGGGAGAGCCAACTATTACGACTTTCTTAAGGCAGCGCATACCGTTAACCTCGCGCAAGGAGAAGCCTTTCGCGCCATCAAAGCGGCGTCGTCAAAAGCCACAGTTGGCAGCGCTTACGGAATGTGCCCGGCATATCCCAACACGGGCAGTGAAGCGGATCGCGAAGCCACCGAGCGCTACAACGCGATGAACAACCTCTTTTTTCTGGAAACGGCGATGAACGGGCAGTATCCCAACGCGTTTATCGGAGAGATTCCGCATGAAGCGATGGGGTTCCGGCCGGGCGATGGGAAGATCATGCAGGTGGGGCTGGACTGGATCGGCTTTCATTACTACTCCCGGCGCTTCGTATCCGCTGCCAGCCGGGCGGCGCGCTCGAGAAGCGGCGGAGAGCGAGCCACGGAGACCCAGGATACAGGCGGAGCCGACGCGAGTACCCAGTTCACCGCAACCATGCCCACCCAGGGTCCAGTAACGCAGGGTGGTCTTGAAATCTGGCCGCGCGGCATCTACGACCTTGTCATGGAGATTTCGCGCCGGTACAACTTTCCCCCGATCGAGATTACCGAGAGTGGATGTGGTTACCTTGATGCTCCCTTCGACCTCGATGGAGGACGCGTTCCGGACATGCGCCGCATCGACTTCTTCCGCGAGGAGCTTGCGGAACTGGCGCGCGCCATCGCGGACGGAGCAAAAGTCCGCGCCTTCCACGCCTGGAGCCTTTTGGATAACTTCGAATGGCTGGACGGCTATACTCAGCGTTACGGCCTGACCTACGTCGACTTCCGCGACCAGAAACGGATCGTAAAAGACTCCGGGCTTTGGTACGGGCGTGTGGCGGCTACCAATCGACTGGATCATCCTTCCTAGTTGGCCTAAAGGAAGAGATATGGGAGGCGATCCGCCCGTGGCGCGCTGAGCATGGAGGAGTTCTTGTCCTCAGTTGCGTCGTTGGTCATTTCGCATCGCCAAATCCTCGTTTGGCGACATAGTGCTCAGCGATTCGGGGAGGAGACGGTATAGTGAGCCCGAGATGGGTATGCTATGGCAACTTCTCTGATGCTGCATCAGCGCAAGGTTACGCCGGATGTTCTCCTGAAGAAACACTCTCGTAGACGATTCGTCAAGACGCCGGCTCAACGGGCACGAAATATGGTTTGGGATAGCGCTGCGCGGCGTATGCACGTATGCACGGTGTATGTTGACCGAAGGCCAGTCCGATGCTGCATTTGGCAAAAATGGAACTGTTGTAGGCCCGTGGGAAGAACTCCGGGCAATTCCTGCCAGGTGACGCGGCTCGCATATGAGCCTCATTCCTTCAAAAGATTGCAAACTCACGGATCATGAATGTATAGATCATTGAATATCTGACTCGTAATCCAATAACAGTCACAAGCCACCTTTTCGAGTTCCGATCGGTTGCAAATCTGGACATGCCCCCGGCTGTAATCGATCAACCCCCTCTGCCGCAGCTTTCCGGCAACCATTGTGATCGTTGTCCGGCGGACCCCAATCATCTCGGCGATTGCCTCCTGGGTCAGTCTCAATTCATTTGATCCGTGACGAGCCGCAACCATCAGGAGCCACCGCGCTAGCCTCGGCTCGACATCATGCATTCGGTTGCAGCCCGCTGTCTGGCTGATCGCAAGCAAATCCCCCTGGATAAACTCAAGAATTCGCCGCCTTATCTCAGGCACTGTTTGATAGGCCTTTTGAAGGTCGGAATAGGGTAAGCGTAGGCATGTACCTTCAATCTGTGTGAAGCACCGCATGGGGATCTTCATCGGCCCAATCAGGTGATGCGCGCCCACAACTCCTTCGCGCCCTATCAACCCTACCTCGGCACTCTGACCGCCAGCGGTAAGGACAACAACGGATAGAACTGCCGAAGCCGGGAAGTAAGCATACTTGGGCGTTGCATACTCGCAATATTGAACCGACCTCAACGGGAGGGCAATTTCGTTCGCGTTTAGAAGCAAGCTTTCCTGATTTGCGGAAGACAGCGATGCCAGAAGCCTGTTGTGCAAGCGAACGGTCCTAGAGGCTTCGCCGTAGAGTGTGAGTCTTTGACCTTCCGGCATCCGAGTCGACACAGTAGCCTCCACATGGGTCAACACAAAATAGCCGCCTTAAGGCGGCGACATCGATCATAGACAGGCTTGTCCCTTGATACGAGAATTGTTTCTGCCATACCTTACGTTTTATCCTAGGTGCTAAGTTCGGACCTCTCGGTATCAGAAATCCGTGATGAGAAAGTGGTTTGCTCTCGGTAAGGCCTCAAGTCCAGCAGTTCCTCCACGACGTAGGCCGCCGTTGTTCCGTCGGAAAAGTCTATGATGACGCCATCTTCGCCGTCTAAACGGACACCAATAAGTGAGATCAGGTCGTCCATAATGTCCTCCAAACGTTACGACCTTATCTGCTATTCCTCGCCAAGCCTGAGCAATTTTGCTCACGCCCGTACTCGCATAACGAAACGGTTGGGGGCCGATGTCCCCCCGTCAACATTGTCGAGCTCTTTCCATACCGCTCCCTGAAATCCGAACATGCTTTCGAGTTTTGTAAGAGTCTCGTCTGGCGACGCGTTACCCACCATCAGGAGAAAGAGGCCATAGGTGTACCTGTGGGTGAGCACCTCCATGCATTCCAGCAGTACTCCGAACCCGAACCCGCCCATGATGCAGTTTTCTGCACGGCCGTGTCAATCGCGAGAAATGGCATCTCATTAATTCGCTAGAGCGAAGCGCACAAATTGGTCAGCTGTCGCAGTTCCTGTTCCAGGATTGCTGCGGTTTGCTCGGCAGAAATTTCTGAACGAGTCAGCAAAGTCATCACGATTACGCTTCCCCCGCGCGGTCGCGGCAAAACTCGGAGAAAAGCGCCTCCCTTTTTTCCTGGTGTCCCCTCCGGCAGGTAGTCCACCGCCCGAGCAGGATCGGACGTGACCACCTCGATCGGAAACCTCTTGTCGCCTTTTGTAACTCTCCAACATCCGCTTTGGTCTGGCTCCGCCCGATCGGCAAAGCCTGAAGCCCATTGCGGAATCCGCCGGGGATCAGATAAGACCTGTATGACTAGTTCCGGAATTATATCGGTGTCAATGCTGCCGGTAACAGTTTCCCGATGATTGTTCATCCTGCTCTCCTTCTCACAAGCCCGCAGGAAGGTTCGCGGTCAATCTGTCCTTCGTCTGCACATCGAGGAAAGCTCGGTCGAGAGCGGCGCGATGATTGGCAGCAAATTCCCTGTCTCGCCACTGAAGTGCTGCCGGAAGCACGAGTTTTTGCTTCGGCGCTAAGCTAGTGGCTACATGAGAGATATAGGAGTTCGTGAAAACGGCCGGAATCTCTGGTTCCATCTTTCGTTTCGATTCCTTAAAGCGAATTTACCGGCACGAACTTAGCTGAGACCCCGCTCCACCATCACCACCAGCCGCTCGCCCAGCGCCAGCACCATCTCTCTCGGCATTTTGTGCAGCGGTCCCTCGAGTGCCAGAAGCGACAGCCCGTGGACCGTCGACCATGCAAGATATTCCGCGCCTTGGCGATCCTTCTTGCCGAGCAGCCCGCTCTCCTGCATACGGTCCAGGGCCAGCGAAAGCAATTGGAACGGGTTTAGCCCCATAGACGCCGTATTCGCCGGGTCAGGAGAAAGAACAGGCGGTGGAACTGAGAAGGCCGTGCGAAACATCCCCGGCTCTCTCATCGCAAATCCCAGATAGCCAATGCCCACCGCGCGCAGACTCTTTCGCGCGAATGCTTGCGGATCGCGTCCTGCTTTGTGCTTCTTCATCTCATCTTCAATTGCCGCGGCGATCCGCGAAATGCATGCCGACCGTACAGCACTCAGAAGCTCAGCCTGGTTGGCAAAGTGCCTATATGCCGCGTTGGGAGAGACACCTGCCTGCCGAGTTGCTTCTCGCAGAATGACTGCATTGGGTCCTCCAGCACGGGCCATCTCGAGACCGGCCGTGACGAGTGCGTTGCGCAGATCACCGTGGCGAAAGGTCTTGCGCTTCTCAATGGACGCGTTCTTTTTCATTGTCTGTTCAAACTAGAGTGTACCGCGCAGAGGGCGATTGTAGACAGCATCCACTTTTCGATGATAGCTTATGTGGACGATGTTTACTTGGTAGCAATCTCTCGCAAATGGGAGGTGCGAAATGGCAGACGGATTCATCTGGTACGAACTCGTAACCAACGACATGGACAAGGCCGTCAACTTCTACCAGAAGGTAGTCGGATGGGAAGTCAAGGACGCAGGTCTGCCTGGCTTCACCTACATGGTCTTCGGTAAAGACGGCAAAGACGTCGGCGGCATGATGACCTGGGCTGGCGCAGGCGCGTCTGAGCTTCCTACTCAGTGGATGGGCCACATCCATACCGCAAAGCTCGACGAAGAGCTAAAGGCCGTAACAGCCGACGGCGGGACAATTGTGAAGCCAGCTCAGGACATCCCCGGCGTCGGCCGTTTCGCGGTCGTGCTCGATCCGCAAAAGGTGAAGTACCTGCTCTTTGAACCCGGCAAACAAGATGCTCCGCCACGTCTTGATCAAATGGCAGTGGGCAACGTGGGTTGGCATGAGCTGCTCACCGATGATCCTGCAAAAGCCTTTGATTACTACTCGAGGCACTACGGCTGGGAGAAAGATTATGCGCATGACATGGGAGCCATGGGCACCTACCAAACTTTCCGGACCGACAAGCCCTTCTATACCGGCGGAATGATAGCTCGTAAGGGCCCCGGCATGCCCGAAGGTATTCCGCCGCATTGGCAGTACTACTTCACGGTCGACGACATCGAAGCTTCGCAGGAATGCGTGATCGATGCCGGCGGTAAAGTGCTTCTGCCTCCCATGGACGTACCCGGAGGTTCACGCATCCTGCAGGCCACAGACGACCAGAACGGCCACTTTGCTTTGATGCAGGGACCAAAATCGTAACCGGGATGTACGTCCTGCCCGGTGCAGCCGCTATTCGCTCGCAGCAGAACGGCTGCCGAACTTACGGTGAGTTTTAAAAGCCTGAGAGGAGAGAGCAATATGTCCGAGAAGATGATCACCTGCTTGTGGTTCGACCACGAGAAAGCACGCGAAGCAGCCGAATTTTATGCCGCCACCTTTCCCGACAGCCACGTCGGGAAGATAATCGCCTCGCCAATAGATACGCCATCCGGCCCCGAAGGCCAGGAACTCCTCGTTGAGTTCACCGTCTGCGGCCGCAATTTCATGGGCCTCAACGGCGGGCCGAAGTTCGTCCCTAACGAAACGGTCAGCTTTGTGATTCTTACCGACGACCAGGCTGAGACGGACCGATTGTGGAATGCCATCGTCAGCAACGGCGGCCAGGAAAGCGCGTGCGGGTGGTGCAAAGACCGCTGGGGCTTTTCATGGCAGATCACTCCGCGCGCGCTGCTGGCGGCGACGACGGACCCGGATCGCGCTGCAGCAAAGCGCGCGATGAACGCGATGATGACGATGCGAAAGATCGACATCGCCGCAATTGAGGCCGCGCGCGCGAAACAGTAGCAGATCATCCACCTAAGACGGAGAGAATCTACGATGAAAGAGCTCTTTGACCCCGCTCTGGCAGATGACATAAAGCAGCGCATCTTGCGCCTCCATCCTGAGAGTGAGCGGCGGTGGGGCAACATGACCGTTGCCCAGACCCTGGCTCACTGTACGTCTGGCATACAGATGGCGACGGGCGTCATCAACCCCAAGCGTGCACCCTTTCCCGCCAACGTCATCGGTCGGGTTATCAAGCCGCTTGTTTTCGGCGACGACAAGCCTATGCGCCGCAATTCACCCTCCTCCCCAGAACTGTTCTCGGTGGACCCCACACAGTGCGAATTCGAACGCGAACGGACCCAGCTCATCGCAACGATCGATAGTTTTGTCACTCAAGGCTCCGCTCGCTGCTCCCCCCACCCACATCCTTTCTTTGGTCCGCTCAAACCGCAGCAGTGGGCCATTCTCATGTACAAACACGTCGACCATCACCTACGACAGTTCGGCGTCTGACGGTTCCAAAGGACCGCAATCGATTATCAATACGTCCTCGGAAGTCAGCTTATGCAAACAGCAAGGCGTTTTGATCGTTTCCCATCCAGATTGGGCCGGAGGTATGGGAACTTCTGTTTCACGAGGCGTTCCGGCGTTCGAGGATATACAGGGAATTTTGGTCATGACCTGCGACATGCCCGCGGCGACTGCCGACCATCTCAGTGCTCTCGCGAGATCGGAGAAGGTCGCTGCTTCGTCATACGGAGGGCGTAATGGAGTTCCGGCCTACTTCCCAAAAGATCTATTTCCTAAATTGCTGGAGCTAGAGGGCGCCATGGGAGCGCGGGAACTCCTGCAGTTCGCGCACGGAGTCGAGCTTCCGGGTGGAGAATTAGACGTCGATACGATTGAGGATCTGGCGCGAGCCCGAAGTATCTTCGGTTAGATCCTGGCACTTCGCTCGGGCAATCAGTGATGTCAGGCTCTGCATCTGATCAGCATCCCTCAACCACCGGCGATTGCGCCGATAATCAGGAATGGCTCTTTGCCCTCGATCACCTCAGATGGTAATGGATCATCTGGTGACAAGTGGGAAAGATCCTGCTCACACGCGAAGAAGCGAATGAAGGGACGGCGAAGCTTACTTGTGTGGTCCCGAATTGTCCCCTCGAGCATAGGATAGGCTAGTTCAAGCGCATCGAGAACTGCCCGCTGCGTCATTGACCCATCAAGTGAAATAAGCACTTCACGGGAAGTGCTGGCTAGTCTACAAAGGTGAGCCGGAAGCTCGACCCGCACTTTTGCCGTCATGGAAGAGTCTGGGCCTCGACCGATAGCACGGATGGCAGATCGTGAACGATCGCTTGCCACGTATCGCCCGCGTCGGGCGAGGCATAGACCTGGCCGCCGGTTGTACCGAAGTAGACGCCGCACGAGTCAAGCGAATCAACAGCCATGGCATCTCGCAGTACGTTGACGTAACAATTGCTTTGGGGAAGACCCTGTGTCAAAGGTTCCCATTCGTGACCCCCAGAACGACTTCGGTAGACTCGAAGCTGGCCGTCAATCGGGAAATGTTCCGAGTCGCTTTTGATTGGAACGACATAAAGCGTGTCGGGTTCATGCGCGTGGACTTCGATCACAAAGCCGAAGTCCGTCGGAAGGTTGCCGCTGATCTCCGTCCAGGATTCGCCGGCATCATCGGACCGCATGACATCCCAGTGTTTCTGCATAAAAAGAGTGCCTGGACGAGAGGAGTGCATGGCGATGTGGTGGACGCAATGGCCCACCTCGGCGGTTGGATCGGGAATGTACTGCGAGTGAAGTCCACGATTGACTGGCTTCCAGGAAAGGCCACCGTCATCGGTACGGAAAGCTCCCGCAGCCGAAATGGCGATGAATATTCGTCGCGGATCTCCAGGGTCTAGCAAAATTGTGTGAAGGCACATTCCTCCCGCGCCCGGCTGCCACGCTGGTCCCGTGCCATGCCTTCGTAGTCCTGCCAACTCCTGCCAGGAATTACCACCATCGGTCGAGCGAAATAACGCCGCATCTTCGGCACCGGCGAAGATTGTGTCTGGGCAGGTCAGAGAAGGTTCCAGGTGCCAGACACGTTTGAATTCCCACGGATGAGGTGTGCCGTCATACCATTGATGTGTTCCGGCTTCGCCGTCGTAAACGAATTTGTTTCCTACAGCATTCCAGGTAACTCCGCCATCATCCGATCGCTGAACCACCTGGCCAAACCAGCCTGAGGTCTGAGAGGCATAGACACGATCGGGGTCAACTGGCGATCCTTTGAGGTGATAGATCTCCCATCCCGCGAAGTGCGGCCCGGAGACTGACCAAGCCTGCCTTTTCCCATCCGAGGTGAGAATGAACGCGCCCTTGCGGGTTCCAACAAGAAGTCGTACTCGGCTCATATTCACTCCAGATCGTCAGGTGGCGAGACATGCCTACTCGCGTTCAGAGTGCGGTTGTGGAACGCTGTCCACAACAAGCTAACAGAAGATCTGTACGCTGTCCACTCAAACTCTCAATCTCAAGGGCTATGACCGCAGCACGAAAAACCAGCACGCCTAAAAGAAAAACATTCCGTCACGGCAATCTCAGGAGAGTGTTACTCGATGCTGGCATTGAACTGGCGGGAGATGGAGGACCGTCTGCGGTTGCTCTTCGCGAGGCTACCCGCCGCCGGGCAGGAGTTGCTCCCAACGCAGCCTACCGGCACTTCTCCAGCCACAATGACCTCTTGCAGGCAGTTAGATCAGATGCCTTGTCCTTGCTCGCACGTGCCACAGAGAGACAGACCGCCAGCACACGGAACATGAAAGATCCAAGTGATCTGGCTCGCGCTATACGGCGCGCGGTAGGAACGGGATACCTTAAGTTTGCTCTCACCGGGACCGGGCTATTCCGGACGGCTTTCTCTGTTCCGGACAAGGTGGAAGACGATCTCGATCCTACGAAGACAGGCAAAACTAGAATCCGTCCGCAGATTAAGTTGAGGGAATGACATATGTATGGCCAGTCCATTGAAACAGACGCGATTCATCGATGAGAAATCAACTGTTGAGAACAGGCATGGTCAGGTGGTACGACGTTGAGCGGTGGAGTGACGAACCGCTACTGAAGAGTCTTAAGATAAGCAACTAGCTCGTCGGTCTGCGATTTGTTGAGTGTGCTGAAAGCGGGCATCTTGCCTTTACCTTGCTGAATGATTGCATGCACTGTGGCATCAGCGGGGCGCCGCTGGCGGCGATAGTAGCCTTTCAATTCGGGGCCCGACTTTGTGGTTGTGCCAAGTGTGTCATGGCAGGCAGCGCAGGATTGAATGAAGATACGCTTGCCATTGGCTGCAGCTTGAGGCACGGACTTTTGCGAGATCATTGTCGGTGGGATCGCAATGGCAATGAAGAGAAATGCGAAGGCGACGGATAGTACTCCGTTTGAGGCCTGCGTCACGATGACACCTCGTCAAGTTGAAAGGGGAGCTTGCGCAGGCGTTTTCCAGTAGCCGCGAAGATGGCGTTTCCAACACTGGGGCCGATGAGTGCGAGCGGCGGCTCGCCGATGCCACCTGGAGGACGGCCGCCTTCAACGAGGTAGGTCTCGAGTTGCGGGGCGTCAGGTATCCGCAGCAGGTCATAGCTATTGAAGTTCTGCTGCTGAATCATGCCCTCCTTGACGGTAATGCGTTCTTTAAGGGTGGCACTGAGCCCCATGAGAATAGCCCCTTCGATCTGCGCGCATATCCCGTTCATGTTAATAACCGTGCCTGGGTCAACGACCGTCACCACACGATCAATGCGTATGTTGCCGTCCTTGACCGTAACCTCGGCGACCTGAGCGAGATAAGTGGTCTTGGAGAAGAAGCAGGAGAGGCCGCGGCCACGATGGGGGCCGAGAGGTTTACTCCAGCCGGCCTTCTCCGTGGCGAGGTCGAGCATGTGAATCATATGCATAGGATCTGCAAGCTTGCCATCGAAGTTGGACCGGGGCGGGCTGGGATGAGCCGCGGCGTTCTCAAGCAGATGACGACGGTAGAGGTAAGGATCCTGTCCAGCGAGGTGAGCGAGCTCGTCGACGAAGCTCTCAATAGAAAAGACGTTGAAGGATATCTCGACGCCGCGCCAGGCTCCGCGGGTGGCGCCGCTATCGACGGGTACATAGGAGAGACGGAAATGCTGTGCCGGGTAGGGTTGATCGAGGGCTCCGCCGAGCTCAAAGGCCTGTGCTTGTTTCGGATTTCCCTGGCCGATGATGGTGGTGTCGGCCAAGCGGTCCGTCCACGAAACCAAGGTCCCTTTCTGATCGATGCCGGCGCGGAGGCGATGCATGCCCGCAGGACGGTAGCGATCATGCGTGAAGTCGTCTTCGCGGGTCCAAACAAGCTGGACGGGTCGCGGGATACGACGCGCAATCTGGATGGCCTGGTGATCGAAAGGTACGCCGAATCGGCGGCCGAAGCCTCCGCCCATGAAGGTGACATGGACGGTGACATCCCCTTTGTCGATACCGAGGAGTTTGGCGGCATTCTCCTGGGTGTTTCCTCCTGCCTGTGTCGGGGACCATATCTCGCAGCGGCCTCCTTCGAGCCTGATCGTAGTGTTCATCGGTTCCATGGTGACGTGAGCGAGGAATGGAAACTCGTAGACGCTCTCAAGGCGTTTGGCTGCAGGGACGGTATCGGGGTTGAGGGCGGTGTTGGTTGAGTTCCAGTATTCCGGAGCGTCAAGTGCTGCCCGTAGCTGTGCGGTGAGGGATTCGGTAGACTCGTCGTGATATTGCCCGGGCTTCCATTCGGTGGTCAGTGCATTGCGGCCCTGGATGGCAGCCCAGGTGTTGGTCGCCACTACGGCAACCTCGCGTGTGTTTTTGTTTGCGGAGTGCGGATCAGTTGGGATATCGAAGACATCGAGAACGCCGGGGATTGCTTTGGCTTTGGCGGCATCGTAGCCTACGAGGTCGCCGCGAAAGTAGGGACACTGGGCGACGACTGCGTAGACCATACCTGGGAGACGAACGTCGAGACCGAACCGCGCCGTTCCCTTCACTTTGTCGGGGATGTCGAGGTGGGGCACAGAGCGGCCGAGAAGGGAGAAGTCTTTTGGGTCCTTTAGCGGGACCGTGTACGGATCGGGCAATGGAAGTCGGCGAGCGTCTTTGACGAGGGCAGCATAGGAGAGCGTGCGTCCTGAAGCTGTGTCAGTGATCTCACTGTTACGGGCGCGGCATTGGGCGGTGGGGATGCTCCACCGATGTGCGGCAGCAGCAATCATGACCTGGCGGACTTGTGCTCCAGCCTGGCGGAGAGGTTTGTAACCATCCCAGACTGAACCGCTGCCTCCTGTACCATCGGCATTGTCTGCCTGAATGACCGTAATCCGGGAGAAGTCGATCTCAGCCTCCTCGGCGAGAATCATAGGCAAGGCCGTGAAGACTCCCTGACCCATCTCGGATTTGTTCAGCACAAGTTGGGTCTGCCCATCAGAATGAATGCGGATCCAGGCGTTAAAGGGATCTTTGGGCGTTTCGGAAGAGGAATGGTGAAACCGACCGCGAAGAGTAAGTCCTACGACCAAGGCTCCGGCTGCCGCAGCGGAGGTTGTAAGGAAAGTGCGTCGCGAAATCGCAACGCGAGTCTTAGATGGCGGAGAGGTCGGGTTCGTGCTCATGTGTGCGTTTCCTCCGCGGCGAGGTGGATCGCATTGCGAATGCGGAAGTAAGTGGCGCAACGGCAGAGATTTCCAGCCATCGCATCGTTGATGTCGGAATCGGTCGGGTGAGGCTTCTCAGAGAGCAACGCCGCCGCCGACATAATCTGACCGGGCTGACAGTAGCCACATTGAGGAACTTGCTCAGCGATCCAGACTTTCTGGACCGGATGTAGACCAGTTGCCCCGAGACCTTCGATAGTGACGATCCGCTTGCCCGCCGCGGTAGCGAGAGCAGTCTGGCAGGATCGGGTTGCGGCGCCGTCGATGTGGACGGTGCAGGCCCCGCAAAGTCCGATGCCGCAACCGTATTTTGTTCCCGTCATATTGAGCAGATCGCGGAGCACCCAGAGCAAAGGCATCTCCGGATCAGCATCTACGGGATGTTGTCGATCGTTAATCGCGAGCGTAAACTGAGCCATCGGCGAATCCTGGCTCAAGATTCAGGCGCCGAGAGAGCGTTTGCCAGCGGTTTGCAGCAAAACTAGCAGGACACGCAGGGAAGCATCGCGATAGTGCAGCGAATATGCGATAGAGAATATGCGGACCGGCCTGCATACGCAACAATTTTTTCATGGAAGAAGGCGGCCATCACCCAGTAAGAGATTGCGGTCCAGCATTGATTGGGAAACGGCCAGATCAAAGGTTTAAGAGAGGCGACCGTGGGAACCCCGAATCCATCAGCGTTGACTGCAAGAATCCCCAGAATCGATAGTCCGCGGATCACATCAAGTGATTGAATGCGTGCTTTTACCTTTATAGGTGCGAGCACGTTGTCCGCTGCGAGTGCCAATGACTTCATTTTCCTCTTATCAGAAACACGAGATCCGTAAAATTGCGAGCAGTAGTCTTGCTCGATCGGGAGGCTCGATCGGGAGGTTAGAAGGCCCTTTTGAGTCGAAACGATCAAGATAGGAGCTCCGGCCTTACGCCGATTACCATAGATGGTCATGGCAATCGGCTCAGACGCTTATAAGATCGGTGGACTTGAGGAGTAGGTGATTGCGGCTATTCTCCAGCCATCGCTTCCTTTAACCAAAACCCAAGTCTCGCTCCCGCGATTGGTCGCTTTTCCATCTGCCAGAAATACGAAGTCAAAGTACACCGAAGCAATCGTCCCGTCGCTCATTATTTGGAGATTGGTATGCGTCGGATTGAAGCTGACTTTTGAGGTCGAAACCAGCTTGGCGAAGTCTGCGACGCTTCCTACCCGCACTTTTAACGCATCCGGCTTTTTCGCTTTAGCGCGCGCGTACGTATCATCTGAAAGCACATTGAGCCACAGACTGCCTTGCGGAATGAATAGCTGGGCTAGCCGCGCTCCGTCGTGTGTAAGGACAGCTTCGTGGTAGGCGTCGATCACGTGCTGAACGTCGACAGTATCCGCCGCAATGCTGGCGGGGACAGCCGTGTTGCTTTCGGCAGGCATTGAGCTTTGAGCGTGGCTCGCGGTGCCGATCAGAATCGTGAGAGCAAAGGGGAGGCTGCTGATGAAACGCTTCATGTGTTATCTACTTGAAGGCGACGGCTGCAAAGCTCACATTTGGATGTGAGAGCAGGAATGTCTAAGGTGAATCTACCCACATTCACCGCGCAGTTGGATGATATGTTCTGAAGCGGTCCTGGCAATTGCAGACCGGTAAAGAGATCGTGCGAGATGGACGCTTAACAACGCACAACGAGAACCTGTACTCTCTCAACGACCATTCCGCCGCCGAAGACGGTTACGCCGGCGACCTTGATCTGTCAGAATGGTTAAAGTTAGATGACTGGAAGCAGTGATGAAACGCATTCTCAGATGGTCGGTCCTCACAGTGGTCTTCTGGACGGTGATCGCCGTTATTTTTGCTTTGCCTCAGCTAGGGCAGAATAGTCATCCGCAAAGGGTACTTCTATCGGCGCTAGCGCAATGGTGGGCCTGGGGAATCTTAGTTCCGGGCATCCTCGCACTGGACCATATCCTTCCCTTTTCAGCGCAACGGATCGAACCGCGCCTCATTACGCACCTTTTTCTGGGACCCTTCGCGGCAGTGGTGTATTGCTACGTCGAGACCGCTTTGAAGGCCCTGCTCGGCGTGGGCACATGGTCGAGCCTGGCAGGTGAGGCAGTCATCACGGTGGCTGTTCGAGAGATGTTCTGGAGCATGCTCATCTACTGCCTCATCGTTGGGGTGTGGGAAGCCTACCTCTACCACCGGCGCTATGTCTCCGCTGAACTGCAGATGGAGCGACTGCAAAGAAACTTTTCAGAGGCTCGCCTCAACGCATTGCGTATGCAGTTAGACCCACACTTCCTCTTCAATGCGCTCAACACTATATCCTCACAGGTCGAGCGTGAACCCAAGCTCGCCAGAAAAATGATCGAGCATTTGGGCGATTTGCTACGCCTTTCTCTGAACTCACAAGGAGTTCACGAGATTTCCCTTGCTGAAGAATTAGCATTCCTCGACCACTATCTAGCCATACAAAGGATCCGCTTCGGCGATACTTTGAAAATCGAGATGAGAATCGCTCCTGACGTAACGAATGCTCTGGTTCCCAGCCTCTTTATTCAGCCGTTAGTAGAAAATTCCATCCGCCACGGCATTTCCAGAAGAGCTCGAGGCGGATCAATCGTTTTGTGTGCGCAGCGTGTCGAGGAGAGACTCCACATTCAAGTGCTGGACGATGGTGTAGGATTACCGGCCGGCTGGTCGTTCGATAATCACACGGGAGTGGGCCTCTCGGTGACACGAGAGCGATTCGCCGGGTTGTACCCCGGCAATACGAGCCAATTCGACGTCCGGCGGAGAAGTGAGGGCGGAACAGAGGTGTCGATTTCATTTCCGTTGCGCAAACGAAAGGAAACAGATGACCGCCTTACAGCCTGATGGTATCCGGGCACTCATCGTGGATGACGAAGCACCAGCGCGCCAGCGTATCTCCGACTTATTAAATCAGGATGCAGACGTGCGTTCACTGCAAGAAGCAGGCGATGGGGAGACAGCAGTGCGAATGATCCTCAGCGAAAAGCCAAACCTGGTGCTTCTGGATGTGCAGATGCCTGAGCTGAACGGCCTGGAGGTGATTGAAGCCGTTGGGCCGGAGAATATGCCCCTTACAGTGTTCGTCACTGCGTACGACCAGCACGCCATCCGCGCGTTCGAAGCAAATGCTTTGGACTATCTTCTCAAACCTTTCAGCGATGAGCGTTTCGAGGCAATGCTGACGCGGGTGAAGAGGCGCAGGGATGACCTCCATCTTCAGCAGTTCGGACAAAACGTTGCACAGGTGATCGCGATGCAAGCGACCCAAATGCGTTATCTGGACCGACTGGCAGTCAAGACGGATGGAATCACAAGGTTCGTGCATGTAAAGAATATCGAATGGATCGAAGCGGCGGGGGTCTATGTCACCCTCCACACTTCAGGAAAAAGGTTTCTCTATCGAGCCTCGTTAACCGATCTGGCGCAGAGTCTCGATCCGAGCCGTTTTCTTCGCATACATCGCTCTGTCATCGTCAATATCGAAAGTATTGTGCAGCTGGAGCCACTTTCCCATGGGGAGTTCGAGATTCTTTTAAAGGACGGATCCCATCCCCGTGTCAGCAGAACCTATCGCGACACAATGGAGAAGCGATTTGGACAGAAGCTTTAGACCTGGCTAGTCGATCAGTACACCAGCGATGGATCAGATGAGTTCGGGGCTGTTCATCCGCCTTCGTCGGGTAAGGAAGCGGCATTGCTGCCGCTCCCTCCCTAAGAACCGGGCGTGACAGTTTCCCATCACCTTGCTCAAGCCGTTGGTAAGCGAAAGGCGAATGAAGCCGTCTTTTGTCTTACGAGGCACTGCGCGTGCAATCTGCTTCACCACCTCGTCGCCGACATTCTTGCGGCCTAGTATAGCCCGCAGGGTGCTTGCACGGTTCACTCCTTTGATTCCAGGAACTGATGTCGGCCGCTCGGTTTTATCGGCATCTTATCCGGCTTGAATGGCGAGCCGAACTCTTCATTCATGCTGCAAGGGTATCGGAGAGTGTAAGTCACCGTCTCGTATACGTCAGCGCCAGAATTCGGAGAGCTGCTCGGCAAGGGCTCCCCCTTGGGTGTAACCCGCTTGAGCGGAGGGCCGGCGCCTCGACAGATCCATCGCTTCCATGCCACCGCCAAGTACATTTTGAGAGTTGCTATCCGGGAAGATGGTTTCGACCCTGCTGCCACCTACGCGTAGTTCGTCCACCTGTGCTGCGAGATGGGTTCCCCAGTCCAACGGGTGCAATGATCTGCCGCCGAACGGTGACAGGACGAGCACCCGTGCATACCCGGCTGCCAGATCGGCATTCACGTCGGCTCGGTAGCCGCCGTTGATATATCGCCTGTCGCCGATGCTGTACGGAGGGACACCGAAGCCGTTGGAGGTGCTGGCGGCAACGGCGTCCACCAAATCGACGCCGCTGTGGCGGTCGAACACGACAGGCTCGCCGGTATGGGCATCGACCGCCGGGATGAGCATCCGCTGTTGCGGCCAAAGCTGACTGGGCAGCCGAGCGGCGATGGTAGCGCGCCACTGCGCTTGCGCAGAGCTGTGCGCCGCCGCGTCCGTCTCGAGCGCCGCCGCTCCCATCCTGCGGCGCATATCGGCCGCATCCTCAGAGGCGCCGATGATTGCGCTTATTACTTCCATATGGTTCGCTGCTGGTCCAATTGGAACGGGCTCACCGTCGGCTCTGATCGGACCTGTTCGTTGCTGGGGCGCAGCGGAAAGGATGTCGGCAAGCAGTTGGGTCGGGGTCGCGCTAGTTATCTGGGCCGCGGCCGTCAATCCGGCCGACGTCCCGATGATCAGATCAGCCTTGGTCACATCCAACCCGGCCTCGAATAGACCGGCAATGACGCCAATCAGCCACGCATTGCCTGTCGCTCCGCCACTACCGAGGACCAAAGCGCGCTCGCCCTTGACCGGCACACTGCCAACCGCAAGGTCCGTGATGCGCTTATGCGCAGCGGTCAAGTGAAACCCATGCTTGCTGATGTCGTCCAAGCAAACACTCACATCGACGCCTTGATAGGGTTCGTCGTGATACAGCTCGATCGTCTTGAAGGCGCTCCAGGGACCATATTGCAGCGGCAGGTTCGTCCCCTGCTCATCGAGCGTAAAGCCGAACACGCGGTCCTGGCCTCTTAAAACATGCACTCTCGCCATAAGTAGTTCTTACCTAGCTCTCTAAGAAATGATTGGGACGCAAGATGTCGCCCAACCTGCATCTTTCGTGGGGCGCAGTAGTCGACGAACCGCTCGGAAGAGCTATAAAAGTAGCATGACTACGCGGTGCCGCCAATAGAAAATCGTTGGTATCACCAATCTTTTTCGGGGCGCGATGGAAATCTCTAGACATGCGGGCCAAGCACCGCTATGGCGCAACCTGGCCTCTCGGTTGCTGAATCAGACGGCCATCCTGGTCGGCAGAGTCGTGAACGAAGCTCTCGCTGTGGAGGGGACTCATCGCTACCAGCTCGCCGTGCTCGCAACGCTCGATGCGTTTGGGGCCATCTCGCAGGCCGAACTCTGTCGGCGGACGAACATCGACCGCAGCGATATGAATGCGGTTGTCAATGCGCTCGAGGCTGAGGGCATAGTCAAGCGCGTTTCAGATCCCGACGACCGCCGCCAGAATATTGTTGAGATGACAGAAACGGGCAAAGCTTGCTTCGAGCGCCTGAAGGCTGGCCTCGCAGAGGCGGAGGACCGTGCGTTGGCGCCATTGGCTCCAGCAGATAGGCGGGAGTTACTACGGCTGCTTCGGATACTCCACGACTATCACGCGGTTCTGCCGCCTTCCACAGAAAGCCGTGGCTGAAGCGACAGGCCTAGAGTTCTTTAGTACCTATCGATTTTAGCCTGCCGTTTTTGGCAGGAAAGTTTTCGGGCTATGCACGATCACCGCTGTTCATGGGGCTCTGAGTGGATTCTGAACAAGTCTCCAACTTTTGGATGTTAGGCTCTCTTTGGTTCCGGCTACGCCGGGTTAGGGAGGCGAGGATGTTCAACCTTCTGCCGCCGTCGCTTAATCAAGGTTTGCCTCTACTGTGAAATGTCCGCTCTGAGCAATTCGTCACTCCGTAAAGCAGCACAAGAGGCATACGCGCATTACCACCTCAAATAAGGCTGTTGGCCGTATCGACTTAATGCCCTTATCACCTTGAGAGCTTAAAATTGTCATCAGGCTGTCTATGCCGGTACCGGCATTCCTGAATCAGAAAGGCGGGGTCGGAAGAACGACCCTTGCTACCAACGTCGCAACGGCCTTGGCGCTCCGGAAAAAAAGGGCCTCTTTATCGATACAGATCAACGAGGCAGCGCGCTCGACCGGTCAGCAGCGCTCAAAGTCGAACTGCTTTTTCCTGTCGTAGGACTTCCCAAAGACACGCTGCACCGTGAAATTTCCACGCTCGGATTTTCCTATGACTGGGTTGTAATTGATGGCCCCCGCGGGTCTCCAACGTAGCGAAGTCTGCCATAGCCGCCGCAGATATGGTCGTTATCCAGTGCATCCCTCCCCTTACTATGTGTGGGCTGCTAAAGAGATCGTCGATTTGATCACGGAGGTTCGGGTGATTAAGACGGACCTCAAAGCCGTAATTGCGGTGAACCGCAAAATCATAGGTGCGGCGATTGGGCGAGATGTTGCCGCTGCACTCGCCAGCTATCCTGTGCCTGTGCTGGAAACGGCGATCTCCCAGTGGGCAGGTTTCGCCGAGATCGCCGCCGAAGGGCCAGACCGTGTTGGAATCTCACCCATCTCACCTTGAGATCGAGATTCATGTGCACTTTCCTGACTGGGCACCTCTCCGCGCAGGTTGCGCGAGCGCTTTGACTTCTTCCATGCAGAGGTCCCGTTACTTGTGGCGTTCGCCAAACGCATCTGCCTATTCGCAACAGTTGAGAACAGAGCTGTAAGATGACGTTTCGAATACCGGAAATTCCGGGTGGAGAATCCTTCCAGGTCCGTCCAGGGTGCGATGCCCTTATCAGTTGCCGAGGTTCATGTTTTAAGGCCGCGCCGGAGGCTTGATTGCAGCTGGCAGAACTCCGATCTGCTGCAGAAAACCAAGCTGATCCGTCAGAATCGATGAACGTTCGATCCGACCGTCCTTGAATTCAAAGAAGGCCATACCGGAGCTTTTAACATGGTTGTGCGACGCTGCAAACCCGCGAAATACACCGTCCTGTATCCCCTCCAGCCGCCACCGAACAGCCACTTGGCCACCCTCGGCAACCACATTTTCCAAAGTGTAGTGAACATCCGGCAGAGCCGTCCGAACCCCGGTGATCGTGGCTGCGAATGCAGATGGACCACGTTCGCCGTTCGGTCCCTGGTAGTCTGTGGCGATCAAATCGGGCAAAATCTCGATCTGGCCCTGGTTGAAGCATTTCTCAAACAGAATTGTGATGGCTTGTTTGTGATTCGTTATATCAGCAGACATGTCTCGGGCCTCTTCCGATTTGACTTCATTTTGAGGGTGAGCGACCGCGGTTGCCGCCAGCAAAGCGATGATGAGGAAGATGCCACTCATGGGAGGATGTTATTCCGACATAAGCCGCGCCGTATTGTAAAAAATCAGTGGTTTGCATCGAACCCGCGTTTGTGCTGTATTGAAATGTATGAGGATGACGACCATCGCGCCAAGTCCTGCACTGGCGAGCTTGGTGCGCTCATTCACAATTGTGGAATCGGACGCGGAAGTCACCCGAACGTTATTGCCCGAGACAGGCGCTCTTCTGGGAATCCGCTATGGAGGCGTCGCGGCTCTGATCGAACACGGTAAGGCGACCGTTCTGCCCGAAGTGACTCTTACAGGCATGCGCAACACCGTGCGCCGGATGAGAACATCTGCTGGCGGAGGAGTCATTGTCACGAGCTTTCATGAGGACGGAGCCGGCGTGCTTTTCGGCGTGCCGATGCACCTGTTGTTCAATGAAGTCATCGGGGCCGATCATTTTGCTTCCGCAGAGGATCTTGAGGAATTGCGCGTAGCGATTGTGACGGCCAAGGATCTGGTCACCCGTGTCTGGGCACTGGAGCAATTCTTGTTGGCTCGCAAGGCCTCCGGGCGGCGCGACCTGAAGGTTCTTGCAGCGGTGCGTGCAATGCGCGTTGCACGCACCGCAATTTCGATTCGATCTCTGGCCGCGGGACTGGGACTCAGCCAGGACAGGCTTGAGAAGCGGTTTCGTCAGGTCGTCGGGACCTCACCGAAGCGGTACTGTTCGATTCTGCGTTTGAGATATGTGCTCGCTGGCTCCCAGACCAGGAGCTTGGTGGAACTCGCTCTGGAGGCTGGCTACTATGATCAGTCACATTTTGTCCGGGAGTTTCGTGCTGTAACCGGCGAACCACCGCGGAAGTTTTTCGGCAGCATCGAGTATTGCTGAGGAACCCGGCAGGGTCTGCGTCGATGTGTCCGAACCCGCCGAGTGAGCGCAGGTTCTCTGTGATCGCATTGGCATCCTCCTGCTTGGCCTTGCGAATGGGCGCGGCCATTGCGTTTCCTTACGGTCACCTTACCGGGAGAAACGGAATCTATCTAAACTGTCGTTTCAGGTAATCCGCTGTCGTTTCAGGTAATCCGCAGAACCATGGCCATGCTGAGTCAGACTAAGGGAGGGGTCAAGGACACTCAAGGTATGTTGCGCCGCTCAGCTCATCCTGCACACTCGGAGGCAACAAATACGCCTGTTCGAAGGAGTAACTCTTGAACCGAGATACACTCTCTTGTCGCTCATCACTAGAGTGGAAATAAAGTGCCAAAGACAGTTCCAACGCAATCACTGAAGCCCGAAGTTGCGGCAGTTTTGATGTCCGGGATAAATTCCGGACCTATCTCAGAAACAAAGGCAAAGACTCTCATAAGCAAGGGCAAGAGCCGCGCAAGTAAGACGCTGTATCAAAAGAAACATTGGTCTAGACTGTTCTCGGGGTGATTAAGTCAATGGCTGCGAGGTACAGCTTGCGTGCCGGCGCCGGGAAACGGTTTCCAATGGGCGCCAGGCGGACACGATCGGAGAATGCAAGTCCGCGGAAAAGTTTGACCAGAACGAGGTAGACGGGAATGGCTGTCGTGATGGCCAGAACGAGTCCAGGAAGGCCGGGGATTGCGCGATCGATGGAATATGCCATTACTGCCATGATGGCAGCGGCGGCGGATAGCCGGATGCCGGCCTGGATGGGGAAACGAAAGGTGTACACTCGCCGTGCGACTTCCCAAATTGCGATGACTCCGAAGCACTGTGCGATGCCGTTGGCCCAGGCGGCGCCGATCGCTCCATAATGCCGGATGAGAAAATAATCGAGCAGGATGTTGATGACGCCAGTCACGGTATACCAGACGAGAATCCGGTTCTGTAGATCGGCGGTACGCAGCAGAAGTTCCGGGATCGACTGAAAAGCACGGGGGATGACCAGGATGGCGGCAATGATCAGTATAGGGACGGCACCGGCATATCGTTCGCCATACACGACGTGGACGGCGGGGAAGGCGACGGCAGCCGCTCCGAGACAGACGGGCAACATGATGAGAAGCAGATAGCGGCACGAATTTTGCACGATACTGGCGACGCGGTCGGGATCTCTTGTGGCTTCCACCATGAGAGTGACCCCCGTCGAGCTTCCCAGGATGCGAGGGAACATCATCAGGTTATTGTTCGCAAAGGTGAAACTGACAGAGTAGAACGCCATTTGTTCAAGGCTGGAGAAGGCGCGAAGGAAGAACATTTCCGAGCGGTCCCAAATGACGGACATGAGGATTTGAAGCCCGACTGCCTGCACGCAAAAACGGCGGATGCGGCCAATGATTTCGCTGTCCAGAGGGTCGAGCGGAAGCGTGCGGAGAAAACGGTTGAGAGGGATTGTCCGCAGGAATACTTCGACGGTCCGGCCGACGAGAGACGCGGCGGCGACGCCCACGAGGTCCCACTTAAAATAGAGCGTCAGCCCGATAACGGTGGCGTAAACGATGATGTAGCCGAAGGCGCTCTGGGCGTTTTTCGACATGTCCTCAAACGCCATATTGGCCTGTGCCGGAACCCATGACATCAATCCCGGAAGGATGGACAGAATCAGGATGACGGACACCAGTCGGAAGTGCGGGTCTCCGAACAGAACGATGCCGGCGACGCCGAGGATAGTGATCGAGCTGGCAGCGATGAACTGATAGCGGCGCGCGAGGTTATAGACGGCCCGCGCGGTGCCGAGGCGCTCGCACGCGATGAATTCGGACATGTACTTGCGCGTCGCCGTAGAAAGCCCGGTTCCGCTGGTGCGAGTGATGATTGTGACGAACAAATTGATGTAGCTGAAGTAGCCCAGTTTTGCCGGTCCGAGATAGCGGGCGACGGCAATGCTGGTACCAAAAAAAGCGACCATCTCGAAGACGGTTTCGAGGCCGTACCAGAAGGAATTGTGAAGAATCTTTCCCGCCGGGTTGCCGGCTTTCAAGGCCATAGAGCAGAGTTCCAGTCGTGTCGCGCCTGCGGACAGGTTTCAGTTTACTAGCAATCTCAGCTTGGTCTGATCTTATCTGAGTACAACGTTGCGGTGAGTGACTGGGCGGATGCCGGGTAAAGATCCTGGCTGGTACTCTCACGCGCCACTGTCCAGTCTAAAGATAAGGCATAGGCTAGTGACTCCCCATCGGTGCAGGAACATCATCAAAAACGACTTGTCTGCGCAGGTCTTGCAAGTCAGCGAAGTCCGCATTGCCAACATCACCACTCCCATTCAGCATGTCTTCCGACAGCTTGCGCTTGATGTCGAGAAGCTGATCAAGCTTTCCATCAAAGGTCGGGAAATCCTTTGCGACAATTGCGGGATAGTAGACGCAAACATCTTTGGTCTGTCCGATACGATATGCCCTGTCAGTAGCCTGGTCTTCGCGCGCACGGTTCCACGTCCGCGTAAAGTGGATCACATGATTTGCTCCTTGAATATTGACCCCGAAGCCTACTGCAAGAGGAGAGAGGATGATTACGCCAAAACCCTCGGCCGCTTGAAATGCTTTGATTCGCTTTTGACGATTGTCACTACGATCGGATGCAGCAGTTGTATTACCGTTGATGATGTCAGCGGTCAAGCCGAACCTCTGCGCAATGGCACGTAGTATGGTTCTTTGAAGTTCCTTGAATTCGCAGAAGATAATGACCTTTTCATTTCTCTTCTGGATCGTTTCCAGTTGAGCTAGCGTCCAAGCCATTTTGGGAGAATGTCTCAGCAAATCTGAAAGGGACTGTAGATTTGGTGAGATTGGGCCGGGGCGGTCTGAACAGACGGTTTTCAGATATGCAAGCAGGCCCAAATGGCTACTCCGGGGGCTCGTTCCGCTCGCATTTTCTCCCGCTCTATAGCGTGCGATTGCTGCTCCATACAGTTCGCGCTGCATCTCGGAAATGGCAAGCGAGCGACATGATTGGTCGACTATCTTCTTCGGCAAGTCCTTCGCAAATTCGCCTTAGCGTCAAACGACGGTTGGATTCAGAGTTTATTAGACCTGAGCAGCAGCTAGAATCCAACTTTGGAATAGAGGTTGACGGATGAACTGTTTGTCCGCGCTGCTTAGAGATGCGGACTCAGCTGTGGGAAGGTTGGG
>DATDLS010000446.1:0-2173 GCA_036519195.1 Occallatibacter sp.
GTAGAATCAGGCAGGTGCGCCATCCACAGCATGAGCCATGTCCCGCGAGAACGGCGTTAAGGGAAAATGGCCAGCTCACGCGTCGAGGCCACGACGTGGCACGCATCCGTTGCAAAGGCGGGTTATGATAACCGTCTATTCCAGCGCCTGGATGGGACCCTCAGCAGTTCGAACCGGAGGCTATTGGGGAATACGAATGCGTGAACCATTTGGGAACGGCGGCGTATTAGTTAAGTATGAGCGAACGGAGATCCCTTTCGACCGGATTCCTCATGAACATTAAAAAACTTTGAAGCGAGGACGATTTCAACTCCGGAAGCGTCTGATGGCTTTTATGGGAACTAAACTCGAGCTTTCGAATCGATATCGAACTACCTGGGAGGAGTTTGCGGCGCGTGTCAACGTGTTTGAGACACCTCGAAGCATAATTTACTGAGTTTTATTTTCTGGAGTTGGTTGTGGTTTGTTGATCCAGACCTCCTTCGGCGCGGGCAGCGGTTGGGGCGGTTTGCGGACGAAGCGCTCAGGATGAGCGCTGTAGGCGGCGTTGAGAACCGCACGACGCCGTTCAATCATTTCCGGAGCCAGCCCATAATGAACCACAGCGGGAGAGAGAAGGCCCAGTCCGGAATGGCGGTGCTGTTCGTTATACCAGGCGAAGAACTCCTGGGAGAAGGAACGGGCATCCTGCAGAGAACCAAAACGTTCCGGGAACCCGGGCCGGTATTTCAGGGTCCGGAAGTGGCTTTCTGAATACGGATTGTCGTCGGATACATGGGGGCGGCTGTGGGTCCTGGTGATGCCAAGGTCGGCCATCAGAAAGGCGACAGGTTTGGATGTCATTGAGGAACCCCGGTCCGCATGGATCGTCAGCTTTCCCGGCTCGATTTTCTGCTTGCCACAGGTATCCGCAATGAGCCGTTTGGCCAGCTCCGAACTTTCACCGTCGGCCGCCATCCAGCCCACGACATAGCGGCTGAAAACGTCGAGGATCACGTAGAGATAAAAGTAGGTCCACTTCGCCGGTCCGAGCAGTTTTGTGATATCCCAGCTCCAGAGCTGGTTGGGTCCGGTGGCCAGCAATTCGGGTTTCGTGTAAGCCGGATGCGCGAGCTGGTCGCGGCGCTCACGCACCTCGCCCTCGCTTTCCAGAATCCGGTACATGGTGCGAATCGAGCAATGATAACGGCCTTCGTCGAGCAGAGTGGCGTAAACCGCAGCCGGCGCGCTGTCTTGAAATCTCTCCTCATGAAGGCTGGCCAGCACTACCTCCCTTTCCGCGGAATCCAGCGCACGCGGCACAAACCGCGCGGCGGCCGCCGGAGAAACAACCCCCGAAAACCCCTTCCTATAAAAGGAAGACCGAGGGAAATCGAAAGCCTCGCAGGCGGCGCTGACTCCCACCGTCGGCGTAAGATCCCCGATGGCCGTTCTCACGATACCTCCGTTTCCGCGATCGCAATGCCCAGCAGCATAGCCACTTTTTTTTGAACGTCGATCACGATCTCCGCCTTGCGCAGCCGATCGGTCAGCCGCTCGTTATCGCGTCTCAGCTTCTGATTCTCCGCGGTCAGCGGATTGGCCTTCGACTTCGGCCCGCGCTTCTGCGGAGCCAAACCTTCCAGGATTCCAGACTTGCGTTCCTGCCGCCACTTGGTCAGATGCGAAGAATACAAACCATGTTGCCGAAGCACGGCGCCGATCTCGCCAGACCCTCTCGCCGCATCCGCTTCGGCCAGAACCTTCTGTTTAAACTCGCCCGTATAAGTGCGCCGTTTCGCGCGAGCCAAAACCTCCGGATTCGGGCGGGGCGCTGCGCGCCCGCCCTCAAGATCACCTAACCCGGAATTAAATACTCCCGTCACATCCGCAGCGGGTCGAGCAGAACCGTTCATCGTTGCCATACTGAATCTCTTTCCCGCCCTGCTCACTAATTGCGGTCACACAAGATGTCTCAGTCATGTTGGCACAGAGGGTAATCGTCAGCTTTCAAATTGCTTGCGAATGAAGCCATAATTCCGTGTTCGCGCCCCTACCTTGCCCCAGCGTGCAGCGGCGACGGAGAAGCTAACCCGAGGACCGCTACCTCTTCCTCCACTTCCACAACACGGTAAGCGTCCGGTGAGGGCCGTCTTCCAAAATTAGCAAAATCCAGTCATCGTTGAGGGATGAC
>DATDLS010000447.1:0-20114 GCA_036519195.1 Occallatibacter sp.
AAGCGGGTCAAGTACTGTGCGATTCAGGCAGAGGCCCGGCAACAGGCCACGGCCGCAGGGGTCGTGCTCGATGCGGAACTGATCAGTGGGGACGAAGTCGGCAGCATAATCGAATGCGCGAAGAGACATCACTCAGACCTGCTTGTTCTGGGCATGCGGAAGCACTCATGGCTCATGACTGGTCACACCTCGCAGGATATCGCCGAACGTGCTCCATGTGCAGTTCTAGGAATTAAATAGGTTGGCCCATGATCCTTCAAGGTCCCCACCGGTGGCTTGAACACGTTCCAGGCCGTCTGAGATTGCGAGACAAGGCTTGTTTGATTGTCGGCGCCGGTACTGACGTGACCGCAACGATCGCTCGTGTCTTTGCTGCTGAGGGTTGCAAGATTATCGCAGTCGACGAAAATGACCAGATCATCCGCATACTCGTCAATCTCATTCAAGAAGAAGGCGGATTTGCAGCGTCTTTTCACGCCACAACGCGCAGCACTCAACAACTCGAACGCACCCTATCGAATTGCCTATTCCCGCAACCAGGTATCCTGATCGACAATTGGTCCGCACGCCCTGCTCCGAAAGATGGACTATTCACCCCACCGTCAGTCTTGGTAGATCCAGAGGTCTTTGACCCGTGCCAAAATTCGCTACGTGTGCTCGTTGCGGGATCTGGAGATGCAATGCCTAATACACTGTCTAACCCTAGGTCGCCTACATTCGACCCTTCTCTCGCAGGCATATTCGCTCGCATCCTTGTAAAGACCAACGCTGCAAATTGGATCCGAGTGAATACCGTCTGTTTCAAACACGAGCCCAAACCTGTCTCATCGGAATTTCTCATCGCAGACGATACTGGACCGTCAATCGACCATCAGCCGAATGTGACCAAGCTCAGCGTTATGTTGCAGATCGCGTATGCGGCACTCTTCTTGGCCTCTGATGAGGCAACGTTTGTGAATGACACCAGCATTTTCATCAACGATGGCGCGAGCGACGAAAAAGCCTCGTAGCCTAACGCGGAGGATCGTGATGTTCCACAAAATAATGGTCTGCAATGACGATTCGTCCGAGGCAAATACGGCTCTCGACGCCGCAATCAAATTGACGAAAGCGTTACAGGCAGAGTTGCGCATAATAACAGTTTTCGAACCATCTCCGACCTACTCTTCGTGGAATGTTTCTCCTCTACCAGCTTACCGATGGATTGAACGTACACGGACAAAATACACACCCCGTTAGAAGGCCGCTCGACGAACAGCGAAGGCTGCCGTCATTCGGCTCGATACGGAACTAGTCGATGATGGGGATGAAGTTCACAGAATCATCGAGTCTGCAAAGAAAAATCATGCAGAATTGCTGGTTGTGGGACATCCACAGGACACCCTCCTGATCGACCAACCAGCCAAGAAGATTGCCGCGCGGTCTCCGTGCGCTTTGTTGTGCGTCCGATCAGAGGTCGCTAAATCGTGGGCGTCTTCGTCAACTTCGGTTCTCGCGAATGGGATTGATAAAGGAGAGATCAAGGTGGCTAAAATCCCTAGATCGCAAGTGGCATCCCTTGGAAAGGCACTTAGTGATCCCAATCGACTATCTATTGTGGCGTTTGCGCTGGTGGAGTACTACTTCTGGTTCATCCTGCCCGAAGGCAGGCACAAGATGCCGCTTGGACTGCGCATCTACTTCGACCTTTCCTGGGGACTGCTGGTTTCGCTCTACTTTTTGATGGTGGGCTATGTCAGCAAGGATGCGCCGCGCGGGGCGATGAGCTCGCGGTTCTGGATCGCCATCTGCTTCGTGCTGCCGGGCGGCATCGGCGCAATGCTTTACTTCCTGCTGCGGGCACCGGTGGTTTCGCGTTGCCCGGCCTGTTCAACGCATGTGCAGAGCAACTTCCATTTTTGCCCGCAGTGCGATTACCGCCTGAGCGCCAGCTGTGGCAACTGCTTCCGCACGATGCGCGGCAGCGACCAGTTCTGCACGCAGTGCGGCCATGAGCTGGCCACCGACCACATGCCGGCGCGGCTGCGGGTGCTGGGCGAGTCATCGATCACTGAGCGTCCCCGCCGAGGCTGAACAGGCCGCCTAAAAAAGACCTGGTGGGGGTGAAAACCCCGGAAACGCGTTCCCAGGGGCTGGGACAAACGTTCATCCGGTACGTTCTCGTGGCGATCGTATAGGCTGCTTTTCCGGCGACTCCCAAAAAGATTTCCAGGGACAAATTGTATCTGCAATCGTATCGTATGTTCAAAATTGACTTCGACCCAGGAAGGTCCGTGATGACGGCGAAGTGAAAGGCGAAAAAGCGGCGATTTAATTCCGATTGCCAGTTGGTCCGGTCAGAAGAAAACTTTCCGGATCGCGCCGTGTTCAGCACCGACATGTGGGACCAGCGAGGCATGTCAGCGTATACGAAACGAGAAAGAAACTGTTAGGAAACTCTCCTCGCGGTAATGAACCCGCTCCACTAATGGAAAGACGGCATCTTGATAATGATTTCGGGAATGGCTGTATTGACTTGGTATACCGTCTGGACGGTATACTAAGAGCATGAGTAAACGAGATTTGATTCTAGACTGCGCGGAGGAGCTTATCCGAAAGGACGGAGCGACGCAGCTCACGCTGGAGAAAGTTGCGAACCGAGCCAGTGTCAGCAAGGGCGGTCTACTGTATCACTTTCCTACGAAAGAGCAACTTGTCACTGGAATGATCGAGCGCACGATTGCGTCTTTCGAGCGCGACGTGGAAGCTGCCAAAGCATCCCTGCCTGATGTGCCCGGAAGAAATGCCCTCGCGTTCATGATGGCTACGCTCGAAGGCCAGTGGCAAAAGGCAGCTGCACCAGCAAGTCCCGTCGATCTGTTAGTGTCCACCTTGACCGCCTTCTCCACCGACCCCAAATTAGTGCTTCCCATCCGAAAGGCTTATATCCGTTGGCAACAGATGCTCGAAGAGGACGGCCTCGATCCGGTACAGGCCACGATCACCCGTTTAGCCATTGACGGCCTTCTGTACACAGAGATGTTTGGCTTCAATGACATGACCGTAGAGCGACGTGCAGATGTTATGGCTGCCCTTCGCAAGATGTGCATGGGGGCAAAACAATCAGGCAAAGCGACGCCCAAGCGAGCACGAATGAACGAGAAGAACAAGTAATGAGAGAGCAATTTCAGTCGGACACTCCTGCGATCGTTTGGACTCACAAAGAGACTCATCAAAGCACGTCGGCTACTGTGGCGCTGCAGACAAAGCGGCGGGTCCAATCTCAGCTCAAGGCCGCAATCGAAGCATTGACCACTCTCCAAAACGAGGAGGGCTACTGGTGCGGTGATCTCAGGGGCGATTCAACACTCGCCTCCGATTATATCCTGCTCCAACTTTGGCTCTGTCCTGTCGAACCTGGTCGAGATTGGAATCCTCCGAACCGAGATCGCATTCGCAAGCTCGTGCGGTACCTCTGGAAGAACCAAATGCCGGACGGAGGATGGAATCTCTATGCCAAAGGACCGGCGGAGATCAATGCATCCGTGAAGGCCTATACCGCATTGCGCATCGCCGGTGCGGCTCAGGACTCCCCACGAATGCGTACAGCGCGTGAGCGCATTCTGTCGCTCGGCGGCCTTCAGGCCTGCAATAGCTACACACGCATTAATTTGAGCTTTTTCGGCCTGTTTCCCCGGCAGTTTGTTCCAACGGTACCAGCAGAAATTCTTATCGTACCGGGCGGCTTTCTCAACGAGATGTCCTCGTGGACACGGACTATCATCGTACCTTTGTCGATCATCCAGGGCGTGGGCACACAGCGATCAGTGCCATTTGAACTGACCCTCGATGAACTGATGCTTCCCGGCATTCGTATCGCGATGCCGAAAAAGGATCTCGCATCAGAGCTTTTTCTCCATGCGGATAAGTTGCTGAAGCAATGGGAGCGGCGCGGTATTCAAAAAATTCGTACGAAGGCCATCGCCGCGGCAGAACGTTGGATGATCGAACACATTCACCATTCAGAGGGCCTGGGAGCCATCTATCCGGCCATGATGTACGCCGTGATGGCCATGGACGCCCTGGGCTACGAGCGTGATCAGCCCGACCTGGTACAAGCAATGCACCACTTCGATGATCTGCTCATTGAGCGCGGTGATTGCATAGACCTACAGCCCTGTAAGTCGCCTGTGTGGGACACGGCAATTGCTGCATTCTCCTTGGGAGAAGCGGGAGATATAGATCCCACACGATTGACTCACGCTGCTGATTGGCTTCTTTCGAAGGAAGTTCGACGTAAGGGTGACTGGTCTGCTAAGCGGCCAGAGCTAAGGCCAAGTGGATGGGCCTTCGAGTTCGCCAATGAATTCTATCCAGACATCGATGACACCGCCATGGTGTTGCTTGCGCTTCAGCATGCGCGAGCTTCTGACGCGTCCCGGCAGGCTCGCGTGGAACGCCGGGCTATGGATTGGCTCATCGGAATGCAGTCCGCTGACGGTGGCTGGGCCGCATTCGATGTCGACAACGACTGGCAGTTGCTGAACAAGGTCCCCTTTGCCGATCACAATGCGATGCTCGATCCCACCTGCCCAGACATCACAGGACGCGTGATGGAAGCGCTTTGCAAGCGTGGCATGACGTATCAACATCCCGTTATCGCGCGAGGAATTGAATATCTTCTCTCGACACAGGAACGTAACGGAAGCTGGTATGGCCGTTGGGGGGTCAACTATATTTACGGCACGTTTCTCGCACTAAGAGGCCTGTCCACCGCAAGAGATCCCAGAGCGACTCAAGCAATCCATCGCGGATGCCATTGGCTTCAGAGTGTGCAGAACTCGGATCGCGGCTGGGGTGAGAGCTGCGCCGGATACGAGTTGGACCAATTTGTTCTCGCTGAGAGCACGCCGTCACAAACTGCGTGGGCGCTACTCGGTCTTATGACTGCTGGTCATGCCTATTCTCATGCCGTTCAGGGCGGGGTTGAGTGGCTTCTCAGCACTCAGGATGTAAATGGAAGCTGGGACGAAACGCTGACCACAGGTACTGGATTCCCTAATGTCTTTTATCTCAGCTATAACCTGTATCGGCTTTACTTTCCCACGCTTGCCCTTGCGACCTATAGAAGAGAGACCGGTCGAGCCGCTCCAGAAGTTCGCTTTCCGTCCGACTTGTGATTGGATCACTTCTAACGCAAGTCGAAACATGTCTGATTCCCAGATCCGTGCACCTCGCCAATTGAGTGAAGTGGTTGAAATTTGAACGGGCGGCAAGGGCGGGGCAGGATCAACGTGCTTGTTTGCCGCTCGCTTCGACCAGTACCCTCTTGGAGGGTGCGGAATATGGAGACACTTGCAGAGTTTCCGAAGATCTCCCGTTCCCAATATTTCTTGGGCTCGAATGATTGGCACTGTCCAAACCTTTCCCTCGGTGATCTCCTTAAAACCGGCCACTTATGATCACTTCAAAACCGGCCACTCTGGATGGCCTGAGACGTGATTGTTTTACCTTGCGGCGGGGTACATTTGCAAGGTGCGGTTCCACTGGTTGCAGGTATGGCGGGTTTTCTCAAGCCTTCCTGATGCGTGTTAAGGTTGTATACGCTTCGCCGGGGTCACGCCTTGCCGGAGCGTGACCCAGGGCCGATGGCACGGGGCTGGCTCCGTAGGAATCGGTGATCGAGATTCTCTGCGGTTGGGCTATTCGGCTCGCCTGGTAGTGGGTTTCGTCTTTCTGGAGAGATTCCGATGGTGAGGCTCCGGCGTCGAGGCTTCTGGATCCCGAGTCGCGACGCTGCCGGGCTGCTTTTGCCCGACTTCGATCTTGCCTTTGCTCTTATCATTTGCCTTCCTCCCGACCGCAGCCTTTTGTCTACCAACTGCGCGGGCCGCACTTGAGCACGTGTCCGTGATGCAGCAAGTGGTCCAGCATGGCGGTGACGGCGGCGCTGTCGCCCAGCAGTTTGCCCCAGTCGTCTACGGGGCTGTTTAATGCGGAGTCCATTTTTATGCGGACTTCGCGATCGATGGTTGCGCATTGCTGTCATCTCGTGGTCTTTTTACTCCGCATAATGGGAGCGTCCTTTAACACGGCAATCAGCTTATCCGTCGCTTTGAAGCGGCCGGTCCGCAGCTTTGGAGCGGAGGCTGCCGCAAACGCGCCTCCTTTTCTTTCTCCGAGCCAATAAGGATCGAACCGATGATCATTTACCATCGCCTTGCCGATCGTCGAACAGGAGGACGATTATCCGATGGCGCTGAAAAGCAATCAGGGCACGCTCGACGACGATGTGGTTCTGTTTCTTGACGATCCGGAGACAAAGTCCGCCACAGCTAAGCCGGTCGCCGACGCCGATCATGGATGCATTGAGACGTGCAGGGCATCGGTGTCAACCGAGATCGACTTGCTCCAGGAGAGCAGCACCAATAACGAGGCCTGAAGGCCGTCGGCATAGTGGTTCAGATGCGTGAAACAGCGGAAAAGAGCACGACGGAAACGGCTTATTATCTGTTGACTTCGGCACTCACTCCAGAGCGGTTCAACGAGGTTGCCCGCCAGCACTGGGGAATGGGAAACAGCCTCGCCTGGCGGTTGGATGTGGTGATGAACGAAGGCCAGGACAGGACGTGAATGGGGGCACGGGCCCGAAACTCTCGCCATACTGCGCCCCATGGCAATTAACGTTATGCAGAAAGACGGCTTCAAAGGGTCGTTGCGCGGAGAGTTCAAACGCGCCAGTTGAAACGAGGACTATCTCGCCCGGCCATTGACGCTCTTTTGAAATCCGATTCCCCCGGGAATCGACCTAAATTCTCTTCTCATGCCACCAAGGCTTCGTCGCGGCGTGGACAAAAATCAGACGCGACGTGTTCTCCCGGCCCGGCAACCACCGGGAAGAACCTAAAACGAATAGCGAAATACTTTTGTGCGATTTGGCGGGAATATTACCCAATGCACACGCCTTGGCGGCATAAATTGTCTGTGCCAGCTTGCCAGGACTCGCCGGAATAGACACAGAGGCTTCGGTGATGGCGGCGGGATGGCCAGCAATTGTGTAGAGGACCGGTACCTCATTGATAGTCGGTTCACCGTACTGTTTAAGTTGAAGTAGGGCCAGCTCGCGCATGAAAGACCGGAGTTCACTCGCTTTGTGGACGAGTTCGGGGCAAGTGTTGTCTATGGTGGAGAAAGTGAAAGAACAGTTGCCGCCCGCTGTAACGGAGTTGGCGAATAGAGTCGGCTTGATGCACTTCGACTCGTCGACCGGCGCAACTTGTATCCCCGACAACGCTGGGACACAATCGGCCGAATCGAAGTAGGTAATGTTAAGAGCGTCGTCACGGAAAATCTTGGTCGTGTTTGAAGCTGCTTGTCCCGTTGCGCAGGATAGATCCGCTCCGTAGACAAAAAGAGCCAGAACAAAAGAGAGAAAACGGCACGCAATTGCTTGGACCGAAACTGGCTCACCGTTCATTTCAGTTCCGATTCCTACGACGAGTCAGCCCCGGTACGTCATCTGTTAGCAAATGACGTGCCAAAGAGCGGGAGGGTACATGCTGACTATCGTAAAAAAGAAAAGATAAAAACGTGAAATGAGAGATGGCGCCATCTTCTATGAGCTCTAATCTGAGGCCGGATGCCAACTGCTTAACCGAATGCCAACTGATTGGCATCTAGCCCTATTGGGTCACGCCAAGTTTGCGTCCCCAGCAAGACATCTTGCAAGCGAGGCCGGTATCAATCGGGTCACCTCCAGTATATAAGAACCCGCTTCAGTTCGCATGCATTAACTTCCGGCTCCTCAAGCCAGACCTCAATCACGAAGACGATATCAGACGATTAAACAGAGAAATGGATCAGATGGCGTGTTCCCTTCGGGGAAAGCTCTGCGCCAAGAATCTTCTATGTGAACGCGAGGCCATGAGCGAGATTGAGAATGATCATGATGCGCCTTGTTGATAGTGGGGACAGCGTCTACGATACGATTCTTCGCAGATGAATAATCTCGAGCGGCTTGCCAATTCGAGGTGTGCGTAAGGTCAACTAGGAGCTAAGCAAGATGATGCTCGTTGCGGAGTCAGAATTGACAATCACTCCTTTGGGGTCAGCGCTCAGCTCGTCTTGTAATTAATTAATTAACTATTTAACAATCATCATCCGGCAGTCTGACCGTTCTCAAAAAAGCTTCGAAAGCAGCGAATTCATTCAGAAGCTTGAGTTTTTATTGCATACCCGCGACCGAAAGTAAAGCATTCATACATCTTCCTCGGCGCTGACATCCCAGGGTTGACTAAGGTTTCGAAACATTCTTCCGATAGATGCTAATGCAAAGTTCGTTGCCGAATCCGCGAGTTCAATCATTTCGGGTCTGATTCCTCGCCGCTTGCGGAAAGGCAATTCATTGAGCAGAGTTTACATTCTTGATTTCTCGTTCGCTCGTGCGATTGACTGTCTGACCAACTTTGTCCACCGAACCTCGACCAATCAATGATCCGGTCTTCCGCGCCTTCTACGATCGGTTTTTGTGCCAGTCCCGCCTCTCAAAGCGTGAAACATCGAAGTACATAACTTAAGTGGCGCTCAAGACATAGTCTGTGCTCTTCAAGTGCAGTGTTTTGACTTTTCACAAATTTGTACAACTCCATTTCATTACTTAAGTCATGGCTTAGGGCGCATCTTGACTCGAACCAAAAGTGAAAGCTTGTACTACTTAAGCGCTATGCAGAACAGTGCTCTGCTAGGTTTACGCTAATAGCGCGGAAAGCCCCGTCCTTTAGGGCGGCGATGTAGAGCACGGCGTGTGAAGCTCGCCTTGTGTTCCAGTACTGTTGCAGGAACAAAAACCCAAGTTCTTGAATTGGAACACCAAGTTTGTGTAACAAACCCAAGGGCGGGACTCGCCCGGATCGCCTGCCAAGTGAACCCTGAAGTAGGGGTCAGCAACAGGACCCGAACGAAAGGGCCATTGGCCCTCGAAGGAATCTCCTTCCTTTAGAGAGGGGAGGATGCCAATTCGCCTTAACAGAATGCACGAGATGGAGAGGGTAACTTCAGGTCGGAATAATTGTGAAGAAGCCGCGTCTTTTTTTCTAACCTTGTGTCTCGGTAGAAAGCACAGCAACCAATGAAATGGAAGGTGAGAGATGAAAATGGTTCGAACGTTTCGTGTGTTCGGATTGGCCACAATGACATTGATGGCCTGTCAAGCAATGTTCGCGCAAGCGGGGGCTTCACAAGATCCTCTGCTTATGAAGCTCCGTGCGGAGTTTGTGCCGACCAAATTTAAGGCAGACAAGAGCGACATTGTTACTGCGGGCGCAGTCGTGGCATTGCAAAAGGATGGCCTGTCGCTCTATACAGTCGCGGTTCCAAAGGCGCCCATCAATGTCTACAAAAATGGCAAGCTGTCCCAGGGTATGGGGGACAGGTTGAAGGTATGCATGCTTGATAACGTCGGGCGCGAGGGTGGGTGCGACGGTATTCCGAAGAAGACCCTGGTAACCGGAGAGAAGCTCTGGATCAGCGATATTTTGTTGGCAGAAGACTCGATTCAGATCCAGCTAGTCACTGATCCGTATGACGATGGACGTTACTTTGGCACGCTCAAATTCCCGATTCCCAAGGGAAGCGTGCCCGCTCCTGACGATGCGGCCAGAGCCATCTCTGAGGTTCTGGTCGTGCAGCCTCAGCAGGATGCGCCCGCACCAGATCAGCGCAGTCAGCAGGCGCCTCCGCCCGTGCCGGCTCCTACCGCAGCTTCTTATCAGGAACTTCCACCACCTCCGCCACCGCCCGCTCCGGCGCCTTCCATTTCGGTGGGCATGACCCCAGATCAAGTCATCACTGCTTTCGGCGAGCCTGCGCGAAAAGCTTCCGTCGGAACAAAGGAGATCTTCTTTTATACGGACACGAAGACGAAGATCACGTTCAGCAACGGGAAAGTCAGCAATATCGAATAGCCGCTGACTCGATCGCGCGCTAAACAAATCACAAGATCAACAGGAAGTTGGGGGACCTATCAGTATGTCGAATCTTTCTAAGGCCATGAGAACGACTTCATCCGCGCTGATTCTTGCCGCGCTCCTGAGCGCAAGCGTTCTAGCAGGCGCCAGCACCGACACGACGAAGAAGACGGCGGCGGCTCCCGCCAAGCCGACGACTGCCGCAAAACCGGGCGCGAGCACTGGAACTGGCACTGGAGCTGCACATGGAGCCGGCGCCAGTGGCCCTTCCGCCAATCATCCCACGGCGAATGGACCAACGACGCATGGACCGGTCACCGGCGGTGGCGGAGCTATTCATTCGACGTCTACGGCCGCGCATATAACGCCTCGTGGTGTCACGGAGCGGCGCACACCAAACGGAAGCGCCGTTCTCACCCGCCCCGGCGGCGGTGTGCGCGACGTGCATGATGCCGGGCGCGGCATGGACATTCATCACGAACTAAATGGCGGCCACAGAGTCATGGTAGAGCGCGCCGACCACAGCCGCACCTTGTTTCAGCGGGGGCGTCCGGGGTATGTGCAACGTCCCTATGCCTTCCGCGGCCATGATTTCGCGCGTCGCACGTACTTCTATCATGGTCACGTCTACAGTCACTTTTACCATGGTTATGCCTACCGGGGGATGTATCTCAATGTCTACGCACCGGGCTTTTACTATCGCCCGGCTTATTACGGATGGGCCTATAACCCCTGGGTGACGCCCGTCCACTATCAGTGGGGATTTGCAGCCAGCCCCTGGTACGGCTACTACGGTTACTACTTCGCGCCTTATCCGGCATATCCTTCGGCCTCGTATTGGCTGACTGATTACATGATCTCTTCGGATCTGCAGCAGGCCTATGCGGCGCACACAGAGGCTGGTGAGGTGGATGGTTCAGCTCCCGCAGTGGGTGGACCTGCTGAGTTGACGCCTGAAGTGAAGCAGCAGATCGCCGATGAGGTGAAGAATCAGTTAGCGCTCGAGAATCAGGAGGCGCAACAGGATGCGCAGCAGCAGGATGTGAGTCCAGCCTCCAGTGGCATTGATCGTATGTTGAGCGATGCTGCCCAAGGCAGGCAGCATGTGTTTGTGGTGGGAGCGGCACTTGACGTCGTGGATGCTTCGCAAACCGAATGTGCACTTAGCGACGGCGATGTTCTCGCGTTGCAGACTGCGCCTCCTGCCGGCGCAACAACCGCCAACCTGGTTGTGCTCGCCAGCAAGGGAGGACAAGAATGTCAGCCGCGAGGAACGGTTACCGTTGCGATGGACGACCTCCAGGAGATGCAAAATCACATACGCGAGACCATCGACCATGGTCTACAGGAACTCCAGGCCCAACAAGGTAAGGGCGGATTGCCAGCGGTGCCGCCTTCTGCTCAGGCGCAGCCGGCGCCAGCCCAATATGCAGCCATCGCGCCTCCAGATGATCCAAACGCAGCGGCAGAGATCCAGCAACAAGCCCAGCAGGGCGACCAGGCGGAGAAGGAAGTCAACGCCGAGGCCGCACCGGGCGGAGGCTTTTAGAAGTCATTCGACTCTGGCCCATCGTACTTCCGGTGGGCCAATTTGTCTCATAGGAGTTGCTTGCGGTGCGCGCCTCACCCATAAAAGGTGAGAATCCGACTTCCAACGCCCTAATCAGCATGGCTGTAACCCGTTCTTGGGGCAATCAAGCTGATCTAACGAGTAAGAAAGGAAACCATGAAGATCTTTGCTTTTCTCGAACCATCTTTTCATGCCTTGAGTGATGGAAAACTCATTCGTCTAACCGTGGCCTGGGTATTGCAGATCCTGGCCGCCATTGTCGCTCTGATGGGGCTGTTCTGGTTTATCGCCTTGGTCGGCTTTGGCTTTAAAGCGAGCGAAAGCCGCTTTGTGAACCATTCGACCGGAGTCCTTATCGGGGGTTTGCTCTTTGCGCTTTTTGGCTTGGCATGGGGATTCTTATCAGCAGGCCTCCATACCTTCCGCGCACGCACCATCGCGGAGTTGGAGGACAGCCACTTCACGATCCTCTCGATTCTCTCCATACTCTTCCGGTTGGCGGGCGAGATGATGTTCGTCTCCTATGCTCTGCTTGGCATCGGCGGATGCTTGTTTATATGGTTCACGGATTTCAGCCCGTTCTCCCAACTGGGGATGCTGGGCGAGCGCATTCCGTTTGCCGAATACGCGAGCACAGGGGTTCTGGGCGGAATCGAATTGGCCATCGTCTTTTTGCTCGCCGCCTTTGCGTCCATCGTCTTCTTCTATGCATTGGCAGAACTCAGTGTAGTGCTGGTCGACATTGCTCTAAACACACGTGGACTGCGAACCACTCGAGTGCCGGCGATTCCGTTTCTGGCCCCGGTACCTACCGCCGCGCCGCTGCCTGCTTCTCCCTCCTCGTCGATCCACGCAGAGCGGCCTGCAGTTCATGTTCTCAATCGGCACCAATGCAAGCAGTGCGACCAGCCACTCGATGCAGCGTCCACGTTCTGCGCCGAGTGCGGGACGAAGGTAGGTTAATCGATGGCAAACAAATACTGCACAAAGTGTGGCAGAGAGGTGGCGGCAGGCAAGCGCTTTTGCGGGGGTTGCGGACAGCCTCTATCTGTAGCTTCGTTACCGGGGTCACCGGCGCCCATTTCCTCCGTTCCGCCGCAAGAGGTGTCTGCTTGTGCTCAAATCGAATTTACAACGCTGTCCTGCGAACGATGTAGCGCCTCCCTTGCTCCGAACAGGCGATTCTGCAAACGATGCGGACATCCTGTGGGGGAATCCGTGCCCAAGGGCGGGCCTGAAGCAGTGACCCCACTTGAAGCGGCTACCATACGAAACGAACCAGCAACCACAGGACTCTCTGCTGCGAACCCGGCTGAAAAGAAGGTCGCAGCTCCGCCGGTTGCCGCACCCGAACCTGCTCCGGCCATTTCGCAGTCTCCGCCGTTCGCTCAGTCTACGCAGAAGATGGGAATTGCGATCGGCCTGGTTGCTGCGGTGTTGCTGGCATCCGGAGGCGCGTGGGTATGGTACGCCTCCTTGCATCGGAGCAGTCCGTCCATGGCCAGCACGCAACCAACTTCGCAACAGGTTGCAGCAACTACAACCGACCAAAATCCAAAGCCGTCTCCGGGCACCATTCAAGAATCTCCTTCTAATACCTCGCGGCCTCAGCCGGAAGCCAAGACAACGCCAATGCCGCACACTCCCTCTGTGGCCACACCGCACGATTCCGGCCAGTTCCGGAAAGTGACCATCCCGCAGCCCGGGATCGAGACTCCGGCGCTCACTTCACCTTCGGCGCGTGAGCCGGTACACGCGGGAACGCTGCACTATCAGGGACCGGCAGTACCTTTTGGCGGCTCGGTTGTCTTCGACCATTTACCCAAAGACCGTCTCAAATTCTCTTTTGACAGTACAGCGTGGCGGTTAACCATCAGGCCCAATACGGATGGCACGAAGAAGGTGATCCTGACTTCGCAGAAACAGGGTTTCCAGTCGAATTGCGATCTGGGCTGGGAGGTTGTCGAGTAGTTGCTGTTCAGTGCAGGACGCGTTGTCGTCCATGTTGACTCCGGTACATGTTGCAACGTGGCCAGTATGGAAGGGCTGCAATTCGCCGTTTGCTTGAGCCTTGATTGGCACTGCAGAGATGGTGGTGCATTCACTAACAAGCATGGCCTTGGTTTCGGTGACATGGACAATTTGGTCTATAGTCTTCTCTCAAAACTGCCGATAGCGTCTGGTGCACTTAATGGATCGGAGCCTACCTTTGCCCGCCGGCTATCACACCAAGGCGAAGCAGGGGCATTTTCAATCGGATCGGGATTCCAAGATTCGGCTGGGCAAATCAAAGCTTGGCCGATGAGAATCCATTTCCTCAACCCGACGTGGAGCGGAAAGCTCCATTCAATCGAACATAAGGAGAATGCACCTTGACATTTCGTTGTCCGTTTTGCAGTTCGGAAGCACTGCCCGAAACCAAGAGAAAGCTATCTACCGGCGGGTGGGTTCTTCTTGTCATTTTGCTGTTGTTTTGCCTGCCACTGTTCTGGTTGCCCTTGGTACTCAGTGGGACGAAAGAGGAGGTACGGTGGTGTTCAAGGTGCGGCATGAAGTTGGGTTGAAACGGCAGATCATCCGATACTCTGCGATGATTGCTTTCGGGGCCTATATTGCTTGGAACGTGGTCTGGATTGCCAAAGGAAAGATTCCTCCCTCGATTCTTCTGTCGGCATTCGGGCTCCCGTGCCCTACCACCGGTTGCATCCGGAGCCTTCATGCACTGTGCCGGGGAGATCTCCTTCATTCGTTTCTGTTCAATCCCTTAACGTTGGTCTATCTAGTTTTGCTCGTATACACGGTGTTGGTGTTGACTGTGCACATGGTACACGGAGAGCGACTCGTGCTGAGGCCGTGCATGGGCTGGCTGTGGTGGGCGTCGCTGGCAGTGGGTTGGGCTGCAAAGTTCGCGTTGGGGCGAAGTTTTTGGTAAAAGCATCGGTGTTGACAAGAAGCTCATCGTGTGTCTCCCTTCTTCGGGCAGCTCGGCAAGTGACAAAGTGCCTGGCACACCCAGGGAAATGCGCCGGTGTTCAGCCGCAACAAGATCTGATCACTTAATGACACGTAGCTGCATTGGAAAGGAACCGACTCTATGAGTTATGAGTTTAGCCCGGAAAGCGCCAAGCTGGATTTCCCGAATCCCTTTATTGTGGAGAACTACTTCCTCTTCACTTCTGCCGTCTGTCAGTGCTTTGGGGCTTTGGCAGTGTTGCTTATTTGCAGGCACCAAATTGAGGTGCATCACGGACGCTCCGGTCTCTCGCTGATCATCGCCGGAGTCGGCTTGCTGATTTCAGGTTTCAATCAAGGGCGTCGCGCAATGATTCAACTGCGCTTCTTCTTTGGACGCAGCAAGCCAGTCAGCTTGGCGGTTAACCTCGCTCCGGGCGTAGAAGGAACGACCCCAGGAGCGGAGTTTCTCAAGAAGACCTTGCGTCAGAATGCCATCGACTATCCAGAGCCGACCGGGCCGCTCAATGGACTGCTCTATTCTTGGATTCCGAACCTGATTTATGCACCAGTTCCGATTCAGCGCGTCGCACAGCGACAGTTTCACAACGCGTTGGCAATTCTCACAACGCTGTTGTCGTTCCTGATCTCGTGGCTGGGATTTTCGTCCACCGCTTCCTCGGCATGGATGGGACTATTTTACTTCGCTTTCAGTCTCTTTCTACTGCTCCGTCCGATCGAATACGGAACCGCAGCGAAAGCCGACGTGGGCCTGCGCGCATTGGTCATTCTGGTCCTTTGCTCCATCTTTGGTCCGGTGCTGATTCCGACTCTGACTCAGAGCTTGCCAAGCATTGCCTGGCTGTCGCTCAATGGGCAGACGCTGTTTTTGCTGTTGGCTTCGCTCGCTGGCGTTGCCTTTTTCTTTCGCGCTTTGATCTGCCAGATGAATAATCCGCCCCTGACGAATCCGGCGTTCAAGCAGATGAGCCTTTCAATGAACTGTCATCCTAACCAGTTAATGGGCGAACTCGATCGCAAGCTGCAACAAGATTGGACCGAGCAAATTCCGAATCGCCGCTATAGTAAGATCTCACCGGTTGTTTCTGGAGGCACAGGCTCCTTCCAGGCGCAGGTCCTCGAAGAAACCCAACCGATGCCGGCTGGAGACCTGAATCGAATCGATCTTTCCACGGCGTTTTCCATTCCTCGATTCACCTGGATCGCGTGGCTTGACTCTCTCGGTCTCATACTGACCGTTATAGCCGTGGTTGCCTTGGTGCTCTATGCCTGGAACGCAAAGCCGGTTTTTGGGAGCGACAGCATGGCAGGCTATCTCACGCTAGGGCTTGCAACATTGGCGCTGGGCGACTTCTGTATGCGGGTCGGTCACTTTCTGTGGGGACGGTTCGACTTCCGTTCCGAACTCATATGGGTATCGATCGAAGGTAACTACCAGGCCGCCAACATGGACTTTGGCAATCAATACACCGATCGCATAAAGACCAAGAGGCAGATCATTAATATCGAAACAATGACCCTTCGTGTGTGGGTTGCAGAGATTCACACCGTGATCTTCGACAAGAACTCCATGCGTTCTCTGATCTCTCTGCACGGTTTGCCTGCGCGGGCAAGTGAGTTAGCAATCCATCTCGCCCAGTTTGCTGGAGAACAAAGCATCATCGTAAGCCCCACAGCCCAAGTTGACCTGCAAAAGGCGACTTTGATCGCTGCGCTCAATGGTCCTGGCGATGAGGTTGATAGCACATTACGGAGGTCGCTAATGAAAGCGGTCGTCGAAGCTCAGACTCGCACCAAGGCTGCTCCCACCTCGGCCGGGGCTGTGGATCTCCACTGCCATAAATGCAAGGCATCCATTGAATCAAATGAAAGCTTCTGCTCTATGTGTGGAACTAGGCTGTTGCTCGCATCCGGATAGTTCACAATAGGATTTCCAGCATACTCTGTGCGTTCTTGCTGTCCACAGAGGACAGTCGAGCGCCAGCTTTGCTTTTCCGTTATCATCGGCTGGACATTGGAAGGTCGTCGCCGGGATGCTGGCGAGTTTGTTGAACAGAACGATTAAATGCGGTTTCCGGCTTGGGACTTTGAAGGGCGAAGTACTCGCGAGAAAGTTCGATTCTCGGGAGTACTTTTGTACCCCTTCTCCGCCCTTGCCGGCCACCTACCCAGAAGCCATCTACCGCTGTCGCATCAATATATATTAGGTTCCTCCCCAAACAGCATTCGGTTTTCCTTTTCTGCGACCGAAGCCATCTCCCGCCGTCTCCGATGGGATCGCGGCTAAACTTGCAAACTCGGGCCAAATGACCTGAGTTTGTAGATTTGGCTGGCCTAAGACAAGTCTCTAGGAACCCTCGAAATGAGTTACCTCAGCAACCGTCTCATTCGACTCCCGAAAGATCGGCAAACCCAAAAATACCGTTCCAGTGTGTCTGGTCTCCTGAATCCCAAATGGTTAACCTTCCATCACGGTCGAGATTTCTCGACCTCAACCAGGGCGGCGTTCTCCGCCTTGGGAACTTTGGACAGGGAGAAACATATGACAGACGAAGTGCGCAACAATTACGAGATGGTGACACGTGTCGCCGTTCCGGGCAACATTGAAATTCCTAAACAAGCGCTGGCGAAGCTCAACGAACTGACCGTTCAGGCAATGCCGATCGGTCAGTCCATCGCCACTCAGTCGATAGACGTAGAAAAGCTCTGGGACAAACTGCTACCCATCTTCTATCAGGTTGAACAACTGCTCTCGAAAAATTACACGCGCCGCGGAAACGGATTGCCCACTTGGAAGGAGTGGCGTGCCAGGTTTCTTAAGGAGTCGGGTATTACTGCCAGCGTACGCACCGGGCAGCGCCGGCTTAAAGCCTTTAAGGAACTGCTCGGTGGAGTGCCGAAAAAAGTAAAAAACAATCCTGGTGCCATGGATGCGACTGAGAGGTATAGGCTCCGCTCCGCGCTGCTCGCGGCGAACGATTTGGTCGCTGCGTTGTCCGGCGGGTGGAATCCTAGCGAGGCTCTTGCGAGGTTCCGGGCCTATACGACCGACTCCCATAGCCTGCGGGATGTCCTTGCCAAGTGTCCGAAGCCGAAGGATATCGAGATCTTTGTGGATGAGGACGATGCGAGCTTCGGTGCCGGATTTGAGCCGGGAGTGACTCCGCTCAACTCGCGGCCTACATCATCGAGCACATGCGAACTCGACTTCCGTCCTGGCAAAGAGGAACTGCTCGCGGAGTACATCAGCGTCGAGCATTTCGAGCAGTTCGACGCGGTGTTCGGAACTTTGCCGCCTGCGGAAAAGCAGGCAGCTTTCCTGGACTTTGCGCTGACGCTGGCCAAGACTTTCGTGGGTTTTGACGACAATGGTGCAGAGTCAGCGATCGCCGATTACCTGGATGACATGCAAACTAATTTCACCGGTGACATACTGATCTCCGATGTTGTCGCTAAGGCCGACGAGATCTCCGATGGGATCCTAGTTGCCTACAATCGAAAGTGATCTATGATCGACCACCCAACGCCATAATCCGGCGGAGAATTATTTTTGTGCCGGAGTCCACAATCTGTCGCCCAGGTCGATAGGTTAAGGTTAAATGCTGAGGTGATTTTCGATGACTGACGATGACGAAAAGAATGAAACTTCTGATCTTCTTGGCGCTGGGGGAGCAGAAACACTGCACGAGGAGAAGGCGGTCAACGCACCACCCACCAATGCTGAGATTCATGAAGCTGTTGAAGATGCGGTAAATGCACCTACGCCCCTCCTCAATCCCCGCGCTTAGACTAATTCTGATAACCCAGCCCCCCGGTAGCCTACCGGGGGATTTTCTTTGCCCGACAAGCCGGGGTACGGCTGGGCTGCGCGGGTATTAGTCCTCATGACGAAGACTGCACCCCTAATCATTTCCCGCCAGGTCGCCGAAGAACTCGCCTTGTCCTACCAAACCCTCTGTGCCTGGAGCAAGCAATGCAAGCTGCCCGAGCTCCGCCTGCCTGATGGTTCCTACCGGTATCGCCGCGCTGACATCGACGCCTGGTTGTCCTCACGCGAGAACAGGTAGCCGATCCCCACATCCCATCCCATCGATCCCCGGCCTGAGCGCCGGGGATTTTCGTTTTGGGTCACCAAAACGTAATACGAAATTCTACGGATTAGGGCGATTCTACTTGTGATGGGATCACATGATTTCATATGATCTAGTTGTAGTTCACATCGCTGATATCCGCATGGATAAAGGCGATTTGTGGTTTGCTGATGAAAATGAAAGGGCTACTCTAAGGGCCAAATTCGAACCCCCACTCTCTCCGCCAAGACATGTTAAGCCTATATTATTCAAGGCTTTCCGAAGCACAAACCCAATAAAAGATGTGCAGCACCTGTCGTCTTGGAATTCAAGTAGTGTCGGGAATCATCGCTCAAGTTCGGAATGATGCAGGTCCTGCACTCTACAAACGAGTGCAGGACCCTCGACGATTGCGCATGAATAGGATAAAGGAGAGCTTGTTAGTGATCGGCGTTCGTCTTCTCTGCCACTCAATTGGGGAACAAAGGCGTGCAGATATCTATATTCATCTCGCTATTCAGGGATGCGACAAGTTGATGGTCGCGGCATCGAGCAGTGCAAGAAAAGTCGCTTTGCTCGCGCGCGATTGATCCTAACGCAAATTGTCCTGAAGGGGAAAACGGTGACCGCAAAGACGTGAGTCCTAGAGTACAGACATTTACAGTCGAGCCCGCCAAATTCGGATGGTCTGACTATGCTGCGAATGAGGTAGTCCCGATGACTGTGCCGATGCTGTTGAAGGTAGTGCTGTCTGGCAAGGCCGAATCGGCTAAACCCATTACGCATCGCCTCGAGTTGAAAGACATACTCAAGGCATATGTGACCTTCGGCAATGCTGCCAAGGAACACGCATTGAAGATAATGCTCACCAAGAAGTAGCGGTTGGAGACGGCGGTCTCGGTTTCTCTTCTGACTGCCGAATTCGTAACGGAGCGCCGACGGAATCTTGTCGGCGCAATCGTCTTAACCGCGCGAGCGGAGGTGCAACTCACAAAGAGCGCGGGCTATCCGCTCCGCGTGGTTTATTAGGAGAAGGCTAGCCAGGAGAAGTCGAGTTTGGCGTGTGCTCCTTCTCTTTCCGCGAAACAGGCTTTCGCGCGTTATCAGAGGGGCTCGATATTCCGAATGCCTTCGCGAAATAGGCTAAAAATTTAAGCAAGGATTGCATTGTTCCTCCTGGAGATACCTGCACTTTATGGAGCAAGTTGCTAGAGCGGCCGGTCTTTCATCTCGAGTGCCAACTCTCGGCCGAGTCCCTCGAAGTCTCCCTGAATCTCTTCGACACGGGCTAGGGCGGATTGAATATTGGGCAGTACATTCTCCGGCCCCACCTGTTTCAGGAAATCTGAGCGTGAGATGAGTTGTGACGGCTGATTTCTGGCCCCGCAGAGCAGAAGAGTCTTACCGGTTTTATGCAACCGCTCGGAGAATTGCTCAAGGGCATGAATGCCGGTCGCATCGAGCGCAGTCATGTTTCTAAGGCGCAGAATCACCACGTCCCCGAGTTTTGTCAGGTTCTTCGTCGCATCCGCCAGCTTTTCGGTCGCGCCAAATAGG